>JBDTYX010000041.1:0-19681 GCA_040005435.1 Rudaea sp.
GCGGTGCTCGCGCCGATCCTCGTGTTCATCGCGATCCACATCACGATGCAGGCGTTCGAGGCGACGCCGCAGAAGTATTTCGCCGCGGTCGTCGTCGCGTTTTTTCCAGCGGTCGCGCGCATGCTCGCGATCAAGCTCGGCGACCCGGGCATTGTCGCGCCGGAGCACTTCGCCCAGCTGTTCTCAAGCGCGGACCACGGCGTATCCGAAATGGCGGTGATCGTCATCCTCGGCAACGGATTCATCATCACCTCGATGGTCTGGGCGAGTTTCGTCGCCGCGCTGATCGACCATCGGCCGCGGCGGGCCGCGTCGATGGTGCTGCTCGGCGCCGCGCTGACCGTGTTCGGCGTCATCCATTCGGTGGATCCCGAGGGCAGCATCTACCTGCCGTGGCGCCTCGCCGTTGCGTCCCGACAGCTGGTCTTTCAGTTCGTCGGCGCCTACGTCGTCCTCGCGGTCGCGTTGTTTTTGCTGTCGATGCGACGAGAGGCGGATGCGCAAGCATCGCGCTAATCCCGCGCGCCGCCCTGCGTCGATCAAGCAGGCAGTGCGGCGTGGGCGATTGTCGCGGTGTCGTTCTCGTTCCCGCTATAGCGGCGCGACGGAAGCGATCGTTCGACGACACGATCGCTCGGCACGCCAAAGGGAGATTGGAGGGTCAATCCGGCCATGCGCGCCGGGTCGACGGCTCGGCGTGCGCGGTCTTTCCGTGTCGAATCGCCTTCGCGTAGCGAACTCGTTCCGGGATCGCCGCGCACCGGCACGAGCGCCTAACGACGCCTTCGGTCGAAGCCACGATTGTTTTGAAGAGTCGAGCACCCGACGATTTGGCAACTCGCGTTTGCGAATGCACCGCTCGCCACCGCGAGCATCGTGCGCTCTGCGGTGCGGTCAGGTCAGGTCAGGCCCTAGATCGAGACCGCATCGAGCACCGCGCGCTGCGGCGAGGCGCGATAGCGATCCTCGGCGATGCCGACGAAAGACTGGTACGTGTCGAGCAGCCCGCCGTAGACGTGCAGCGAGAGCGCCGGATGCTGCATCGACAAGTTGCGGCAGCGATGGACGTACGCAGGATCGACGAACACGGCCGAATCGCCGGAGCCGAGCATAAGGGATCGCTGCAGCTGCAGCGTCGGCGAATCGATGGCACCGTCGCTGTAAAACTCTTCGACCTGCAGCGCGCCATCGAGCACGAGCTCGATGCCCCACAGACCCGAATGATCGTGCAGCGGCGTCATGTATCCCGGCGGCCATGCGATCAGCAGCATCGTGTAGCCGCCGTCGGGTCCCGCTGCGATCATCTGGCGGCGGTACCGCGGCGCCTGTGTCTGCGAGAAGAACGAACCCGCGCGCGGGCAACCGTCGGTCCACACCAGCTCGGTAAGCTGGTCGCGGAGCGTTGCCACTTCATCGGGAGAAAGGTCGCCGCCGAGACCCGCGGTGACGTTGCGCAGTTCCGAGCTCCAGTCTGCAGCGATGGCGATTTGCTGACTTTTCATGGAGTACTCCGCGCGGCGATTTCGATCTGCTATGCAACCACAGGCGGCGTTACGAAAGCGCTAATTTCGATGATGAATTGTCGATCATTTCGACGCGAGAACAACGCGCGTTCGTGGCGCAAAAACAACAACGCGTGCGTCGTTGCATGCAAGTCCTTGTTGCTCCAGAAGTCATCGCTGAAAATGGTCTCGCGCCGTTCGCGGGATCACCCGAATCATCGCGCTTGTCATCGTTGTCGCAGCGCCGCCGATCGCGAAATGACCTGTCGCGCTGGCTTGCGATCGGATCGCGGTCGCGCCGGCCGCCGCGCGTTCGCAGCCATTGAGATCTATGGCGCGGGCATGAACCGTCGACACGGATGTTCCCGGCAAAGGCATCGACCACAACGATCGCGATCGACAAGTCAGCGAGATTTTTTTGAGCAGGCGCCGATAAGCGACAGCGATTCCTCGCGCTCAAACGCAATCTGGCGGAACGCGTTTCATAGTGGCCGTCGTCTGCCGCGTATGCTCGCGATCCGGCATCAGGCATAAGATGCGAGACACGGTCGCCGTGCTCGCGTGATTCGATTGCGCCGGCCGTCGGCTCGCGCGCCAGCGCAGCGACAGCTTTGTTCACCCTCCGAACCGGAGCCATCCATGCGCGGTGCCGCGTCCCTCGAAATCGCAGCCGCAGATAAGGCGAGTGACGGACTACCCGGCCGGCGCATCGCGCTGTTCGTGCTGATCGTCGTCTACACGCTGAATTTTCTCGATCGCCAGATCCTGAGCATCCTCAAGGAGCCGATCGCCGCGGAATTGCACCTCAGCGACTCCGAGCTCGGCATGCTCGGGGGATTCGCGTTCGCGCTGCTCTATTCCGTGCTCGCGATTCCGGCTGCGTGGCTCGCCGATCGCTTCTCGCGCGTCTGGATCATGACCGGCGCATTGCTGGTGTGGTCGGGATTCACGGCGCTGTGCGGAGCGGCCTCGACTTTCGCACTGCTGTTCGCAGCGCGCATGGGCGTCGGGGTGGGCGAGGCCGGCGGCGTCGCGCCGGCATACAGCCTGATCGCCGACTACTATCCGCCGCGCAAGCAGGCGCGCGCTCTTGCGATCTATTCGTTCGGCATTCCGATCGGCAGCGCGGCCGGCATCCTGTTCGGTGGCCTTGCCGCGAAGGCGGTCGACTGGCGCTTCGCGTTCGTCGCGATCGGTCTCTTCGGCGTCTTGCTGGCGCCGGCATTTCGCCTGCTCGTGAAGGACCCGCCGCGCGTCCGCGCGAAGTCTGGTGTGCCCCAGCTCAGTCTCGGCGCGGTCGCCCGGCTCGCGATGTCGAAGCCGACGTTCTGGCTGCTCGCGTTCGGCGCCGGTTCCGCCTCGCTGGTCGGTTACGGCCTGCTCTACTGGTTGCCGACGTTCCTCGCGCGTTCGCTGCACATGGATATCGTCGCACGCTCCGAGTTTCTCGCCGGTGGCCTGCTCACCGCGGGCGTAGCGGGCATGGCGCTCGGCGGCTGGCTCGCCGACGGCCTGGGTCAATCGTCGAAGCGCGCCTACGCGTTGATTCCGGCGGCCGCATTCCTCATCTCGGCGCCGCTGTTCGCGCTCGCGATCACGGCGACCACGCCGCTGCAGACGTTCCTGCTGCTGCTGGTGCCGCAGGCGCTGAGTCTCATGTGGTTGGGGCCGATCCTCACGGTCGTACAGCATCTGTCGCCTACGGCCTCGCGCGGCACGATGTCGGCGTTGTTTCTGCTGATCAACAACCTCGTCGGCCTCGGCCTCGGCCCATACCTCTTCGGCCGACTCTCCGACATGTTGAAGCCGATCTATGCCGACGACTCGATCAAATACACGTTCGTCTACGGCCTGGGCGTCTATGTCGTCGCCGCGGCGTTGCTGTTCCTCGCGTCGTTGCGGATCCGTCGCGACTGGGTCGACTGAACAAGCAAGCCGCGCAACTCGATGCCGCGTCGCAAGTCGGTGCGTGCTCGTCGCCGATGAGGCAAGCCGCGCAGCCCATGCCGCGCCCCAAGATGCCCCGACACGCGCATCGCCGCCGTGCGGGTAGGCGCCCGTGTGCGCGATCGTTGACAATGTCGCCTCACACTAGACAGAATCGGCCTTACCAATAATATGGAAAGGGGAGTACCACGATGGTTTCGCGGCTGTTCTTGCCAATCGTCGCGTGCGCGCTGCTTTTTTGGCCGCCGGTGGCGACGGCCTCGTCGACGGACACGCTCCGCAGTATGCCTCCGGCTACGCCAACCACTGGACGCAGCCGCATCGACCTAGATCGGGGATGGCGTTTTCGCTTCGGCGCCGACGCGGTCGGGGTTGCCGAACGCGACTATGCGGACGGCGCGTGGCAGCAGGTGACGATCCCGCACACCTGGAATCGCCTCGGTGAGTATCGGTTGCAACCGTCGGACGAGGCGAACAACGTGCACGGCATAGGCTGGTACCGCCTGCATTTCGCGACGCCGCCGCGCACGCAGGGTAGACGGCAGATCCTGCAGTTCGACGCGGTCGGCAACGTCGCCGACGTCTGGCTCAACGGCATTCACCTGGGTCAGCACCGCGGTGCGTTCGCGCGCTTTCGCTTCGACGTCACCGACGCGCTCGCGCGAAGTGCGGCGGACAACGTCCTCGTCGTTAGGGCAGACAACGCGAAACCCGAGGTCGGCGCATCGACCGCGGACGTGATTCCGCTGATGGGCGACTTTTTCGTGCATGGCGGCATCTATCGCGGCGTGTCGTTGATCGACGCGGACAGCGCGCAGATCGATCTGCTCGATCACGCGGGCCCCGGCGTCTATATCACGACGCCCACGATCGGCGCGGACGGCGCGCAGGTCGTCGTTCTTGCGCGACTGCGCAACATGGGCGCCCGGCCGCGCGCGCTGTCGCTCGCGGTGCAGATCGTCGACGCCGAGGGAAGAACCGTCGCCGCGGACGACGCGCCCGCACGCCTCGATGGGACCTCGACAGTGGAGGTGCGGCGCACGCTCGCGCTCGCGCATCCGCATCTGTGGCAGGGGCGCGCCGATCCCTATCTGTATAGCGTGGCCGTGGAGCTGCGCGAGCGCGGCAAGCTCGTCGATCGCGTCGTGGAGCCTCTCGGCGTGCGCAGTTTCCGGTTCGACGCAAACGAGGGATTCTTTCTCAACGGCAAGTCGACGCCGCTGCATGGCGCCTCACGCCACCAGGACCGGCTCGGCAAAGGTTGGGCGTTGTCGCCGCAGGATCATGAGCAGGACATGGCGATTATGGCCGAGATGGGCGTCAACACCGTTCGCCACGCGCATTACCAGCATGCACAGGAATGGGTCGACGCCGCGGACAAGACCGGCATGGTCGTCTGGGCAGAGGTGCCGTTCGTCAGCGAGGCGTCGCTGACCAACGAGACGCCGACGCAGGCGCTCGTGGAGAATGCGAAGGCACAACTCGTTGAGCTGATCCGCCAGCAGTTCAACCATCCGTCGATCATGATCTGGTCGGTCGGCAACGAGAGCGACATCCGGCCAACGCAGCTCGGCCTCGATCGCCCTGCGCAATCGCTCGGGCTTCTCGAGACGCTCAACAGACTCGCCAAGCAAGAGGATCCGTCGCGCGTGACCGGGTACGCCGACTGCTGCGAGGACGCGCAGGCGGTCAAGGGTTCGCCAGTGCTGAGCAACGTCGCAGACATCACCGGCTACAACCGCTATTTCGGCTGGTATTACGGTCAGCCCGCGCAGCTCGGGACGCTACTCGACAAGTTCCACGCGCGCTACCCGAACATGCCGATCGCGGTCAGTGAGTACGGCGCCGGCGGCGCGCTGACCCAGCATACCGACAATCCGCGCGGCGGGCCGGTCAACCTGTACGGTCGGCCCCACCCTGAGGAATACGAAAGCTGGGTACACGAGGAGTCGTGGAAGGAGCTCGAGAGTCGTCACTATCTGTCGGCGGTGTGGATCTGGAACATGTTCGACTTTGCGTCCGATGTGCGCGAGGAGGGCGATGCGATCTATCTCAACGACAAGGGTCTCGTGACCGACGATCGCAAGCTTCGCAAGGACGTCTTCTATTTCTACCAGGCGCAGTGGTCATCGGTGCCGGTGCTCCACATCACGAGTCGACGCTACACCGATCGCGCCTATCCATTCGTCGAGGTGCGCGTCTACAGCAACGCCGATCGCGCAACGCTCACAGTCAATGGCGAGTCGCGCGGCGAAGCGGCGTGTCCAGGACGCATCTGCGTGTGGCCCGAGGTTGCGCTGCGCGCGGGCCACAACGAGGTCGCGGTCGGCGCGACGATCTCGGGCAAGGCGCTTAGCGACCGCGTCGAGTGGAACGCACCCGATGTCGCGGCGGGCGTCCGGATCGCGGCCGGAACGCTGACGGGATTCACTGGCGCAGACGCCGCGCGCTTCGGTTCGGACAACTTCTTCGTCGGTGGCGACGGCAAGTCGCTCAATCCGCCGACCCGACCCGGCATCGAAGTAGTTCGCAAGGTCGTTACCGGCCAGGGCGATCTACGCGCGTTCGAATCCTGTCGTGAGGGTACATTCCGCTACGAGATTCCGCTCGCCAACCGCAAGTGGCGGGTGACGCTGTATTTCGCGGAGCCCGACGCGCAGCGTGCCGCGGCGCGCACGTTCACGGTCGCCGCACAAGGTAAGCGCGTGCTCGCGCGATTTGATGTCGCGGCCGCCGCGGGGGGCGCGCTCAAGACATTGACGCGCAGCTTCCCGGTCGTCGTGGGCGATGGCCACCTCACGCTCGCCTTCACGCCCGAGGCCGGGCCGGCGATCGTCTCCGCGATCGCGATCGCGCCCGAGTGAGGCGTATGCCGGAATGCCTCTGCGCGTGCCGGCGCACGGCGCGTTGCCGCACTCACGCCACGGAATGGCGAAGCGTGTGAGCGGTCGGCGCTGGTGGATCATTGGTCTCGCGACGATCGGCACGGTCCTCAACTACCTCGCGCGTTCGTCGCTGTCGGTGGCCGCGCCGACGCTGAAATCGGTGTTCACCATGTCGACGCAGCAGTACAGCTGGGTCGTCGCGGCGTTCCAGGGTGCGTATACGCTGATGCAGCCCATCGCCGGCCACGTGCTCGACCTGCTCGGTGCGCGCCTCGGCTTCGCGCTGTTCGCGGTCGCGTGGTCGCTCGCGAACTGCGCGCACGCATTCGCGACCGGTTGGCCCTCACTCGCAGCGTTCCGCGGGATGCTCGGCCTAGCGGAGGCGGCGGCACTGCCGGGCGGACTCAAGGTCGTGTCCGAGTGGTTTCCGCCGAAGGAGCGCACGATCGCGACCGGCTGGTTCAACATCGGTTCTTCGCTCGGTGCGATCCTCGCCCCACCGCTCGTCATCTTCTGCATCTTCACGTGGGGCTGGCAGTCGGCGTTCGTCGCGACCGGCGGCGCAGGCATGCTCTGGGCGGCGCTGTGGTACGCGGGCTATCGGCCGCCGGAGGAAGACGTCCGCCTCGGCGCCGCGGAGCGCGCCTACATCCTCGACGGTCGTGAAAACGAGAAGCCCAGCGCCGCGCTCGGGTGGCGTGAGGCGCTCGCGACGCGCGATTTTTGGAGCATCGCGATCCCGCGCTTCCTCGCCGAGCCCGCATGGCAGACATTCAATTTCTTCATCCCGCTTTATCTCGTCGAGACGCGTGGGCTCGATCTGAAGCAGGTCGCTGCATTCGCGTGGCTGCCGTTCCTCGCCGCGGACTTTGGCTCGCTGTTCGGCGGATATCTCGCGCCGTGGCTCATGCGCCATCTCAAGGTGTCGCTGCTGAGCTCGCGCAAGATCGTTGTGACGACCGGCGTGCTCTGCATGACCGGACCCGCGTGCATCGGGCTCGCGGGCAGCCCCGGGCTCGCGATCGCGCTGTTCTGCGTCGGTGGCTTTGCGCACCAGATGCTGTCGGGCGCGCTGATCACGCTATCCGCCGACCTATTCGACCGGCGCCTCGTCGCAACCGCGACCGGTATGGCGGGATCCGCCGCATGGATCGGCGGACTCGGCTTCTCGCTGATCGTCGGCGCGCTCGCGGACACGGTGGGCTACCATCCGTTGTTCGCGTCGCTCGGCCTGCTCGATTTCGCGGCGGCGGCGGCGTTGTGGCTGTTGCTGCGTGAACGCACGGCTGCTCCGGTCGCGGCTGCGTAGCTGTCGCGCGTAGCAGACGGCGCGAGCGTTGCGCCTACCGATGCCGCGTAACCGCGGGACGTTACGAGGCGCGCATCACCAGTTCCACATCGTGCCGTCTTCGAGGCGCGCGACGGGCAGATAGGCGGGCGTGTACGGATACTTCGCAGCCTCTGCCTCGTCGATGTCGACACCGTGGCCGATCGCTTCGCCTGCGTGCAAAAAACCCTTGTCGAACGTGTAGGCGTGTGGAAACACCGCGTCGGTCTCGGGCGTGTGGCGCATGTATTCCTGGATGCCGAAGTTCGGCACCCACGAATCAAAATGCAGCGCCGCGCCCATCGTCACCGGCGACAGGTCGGTCGCGCCGTGGCATCCCGTGCGCACCTGATACAGAGAAGCGAGATCGGCGATGCGACGCAGGTGGGTGATGCCGCCCGCGCGCACGACGGTGCTGCGGATATAGTCGATGAGCTGGTTCTCGATGAGCTCTTTTGCGTCCCAGATCGAGTTGAAGATCTCGCCGACCGCGAGCGGCGTGACCGTGTGCTGACGGATCAGGCGGAACGCGTCCTGGTTCTCCGCAGCTGTCGCGTCCTCGAGCCAGAACAGGCGGTAGGGTTCGAGCATCTTTCCGAGGCCGCCGGCCTCGATCGGCGTGAGCCTGTGATGCGCGTCATGCAGAAGATGGTGCTCGAAACCGTAAGTCGCGCGCAGTTTGTCGAACAGCTTCGGCACGAAGTTGAGGTATTTCGGCGTGTCCCAGATCGTCTCTCTCGGCAGTGCCGCGTCGGCAGGCTCGTAGTACATCTTGCCGCGGCCCACGCCGTACGCGTCCTCAATGCCGGGAACGCCCGACTGCGCGCGGATCGCGCGATAGCCGAGGTCGATGTAGCGGCCGACCTCGTCCACGGTCTCCGCGAGGTCGACGCCATTGGCGTGACCGTAGACCATGACGCCTTCGCGACTCTTGCCGCCGAGCAGGTCGTACAGCGGCATGCCGGCCATCTTGGCCTTGATGTCCCACAACGCGGTATCGACCGCGGAAACCGCCGACATCGTCACGGGGCCGCGCCGCCAGTAGGCGCCACGGTAGAGGTATTGCCAGATGTCTTCGATGCGGCGCGGATCCTTGCCGATCAGGCACGGGATGACGTGATCGCTGAGATAGGAAGCCACTGCGAGCTCGCGTCCGTTGAGTGTCGCGTCGCCGATGCCGTAGACGCCCTGATCGGTCTCGATCTTCAGCGTGACGAAGTTGCGGCCGGGGCAGGTGACGATCACGCGGGCGCGTTCTATCTTCATGGTTGCGTATTCCGTTTCTAGCGCGGATAGTTAATACTGGCGTCTATCTTAGACTGCCTTGCCAATTTGGACAATATTGGTAAGGCTATTTCTACCGAGATTGTGCATGGCGACTCCTTCACGCAACAAATTGACCAAAGCGCCGATCGGGGAGCTGCCCGCTGCCCCGACCATGGGCCGGCTATATCAGAAGCTTGCGCGCAAGATCTTCCAGGACCTCGCCAACGGCAAATACGCCGTCGGCGATCGCCTCCCCGCGGAGCGCGAGCTGTCGTCGGAGCACAACGTCAGCCGTCCCGCCGTGCGCGAGGCGATGATCGCTCTCGAGGTACAGGGCCTCGTCGATGTGCGCGTCGGCTCCGGCGCTTATGTGCGCCGCCTGCCCGGCATCGACGACCGGCCCGGCTTCAACGTCACGGCGTTCGAACTAACCGAGGCGCGCCTGTTGTTCGAGGGTGAGAGCGCCGCGCTCGCCGCCACCCACATCACCGACAAGGAGCTCGATGAACTCGAGGTCCTGGTACGCCAGATCGCGGACGAGAACCGTCGCCCGGGCGTCAGCGAGAACGCAGACAAGGCCTTTCACATGCTGATCGCACGCGCAACGCGCAATCTCGCGATCGTCAACACCATCGAGGAGTTCTGGCGCCTGCGTTCGACTTCTCCCGAATGCGCGTTGCTGCACGCGAAAGCCCGCGCAGCCAACGTGCGCCCTGTCGTTGAGGAGCATCGCGTGATCCTCGACGCGCTACGGTCGCGCAACCCCACGCGCGCGCGCGCCGCGATGCGTTCGCACCTCGGCGCGGTCATCGACCACCTGCTGTTCACGACCGAGGAGCGGGCGGTTGTCGAGGCGCGACAGGCGATCGCTTCGACACGCAAGCGCTTCGCCAACATTACTACTATCTAGATCATCACGATTTGATCACCACAATCCGCGCGCGGGCCGCCGCCGAGCGTGGCGTAAACGTTGCTGCCCGACTTGGCAGCCGCCGCCGACCGACCTTCGAGCCTTGCCACAACGCGTTCTGACGCGCTACGAGGCTGGCACATTGGATTGGTTGACAAGTAAACCCGGTGTTGGCAAAGTTGGCCTTACCAATAAATAGAATATGGGGAGGCCAGTTCATGAGAAAGACAATTCTGACGCATGTCGCCAAGTCCGTGCTTGCAGGTTGCACGTTGATGCTCGTCGCCGCCGCGAGTCATGCGTCGGACGCGGCCCCTATGGCCGATCCCGCCGATGCGCAGGACAGCGAGGCGCAGAAATCCACGCAGGAGTTGGGCGCGGTCACGGTCACCGCGCAGAAGCGCGAGCAGGATCTGCAGAAGGTCCCGGTCGCGGTCACGGTCGTGAATCAGCAGATGATCGAGGCGAACGCGATTCGCGACTTCACCGACATGAACCGGGTCGCGCCTTCCCTCGTCGTCAAGCCGGCGGAAAATCCCGTGAACGCCTCGATCACTGTGCGTGGCATCGGTACATTCGCGTTCTCGATCGGCGTCGAGCCAAGCGTCGCCGTCGTGGTCGACGACGTGCCGATCGCGTTCCAGGCACGCGCGTTCACCGACCTGTCCGACATTGAACGCATCGAGGTGCTGCGGGGCCCGCAGAGCACGCTGTACGGCAAGTCGGCGTCTGCAGGCCTCATCAACATCGTCACCGCGCCACCGACCGACACATTCACGACGAAGGTCAGCGGGCTGGCGACGGGCGACGGCGAGTACAGCGGCGGTGCGACGTTCTCCGGACCCATCAGCGAACATCTCGGCTTTCGCAGCACGTTCAACTACGACGACTTCGACGGCAACATCCGCAACCGCTACAACGGCGATGACATCAATGGGCGTCGAATTTTCTCCACGCGCAACAAGCTCGTCTGGGATCCGACCGACGCGCTCAACGTCACCGCCGGTTTCGACTACATCGACGGTCACAACACGACGGGCCGCCCGTTCATCGCGCTGTCGCCGACCGCGCTCCTGCGCGGCATCTACCCGCAATCGGTTTTTGCGCCCGGCGTGAAGGTAGGCGCGGACAACACCGACGTTGTGAACAACTACAGCACGGGCACCGACTACACCGATACCGCCGGCTCGTTGAAGGTGTCGTATGACTTCGGCGGCCCGACGTTGATGTCGATCACGTCTTACGACTACTACAAGATGTTCGACCGCCTCGACCAGGACGAGTCGGCGCTGCCGACGCTGGACAATCGCCAGATCGGAAGCTTCGCCTCGCATCAGAAAACCGAGGAACTACGCCTCGTTTCGCCCGGACAGGATCGTTTCCGCTACACGCTGGGCCTGTTCTATGCCGACGTCGACTACAGCCGCGACTTCGGGCGTGGTCCATATTTCTCGCTGGCGTCCTGGTACGCGACGTCCGATTCGACGCAATACGCGGGATTCGGACAGCTCGAGTTCGACGTGCTTTCGGCTACCACGTTGATCCTCGGTGCGCGCGAAAGCTACGAGAAGGTTTCCTACACGTTTGCCGACCACCTCGCCGGAAAATCATTCGCGGGCGACGACGACGATACGTTCGGAACCTACAAGGTAGGAATGCAACAGCAGGTCAGCGACAACATCATGTTGTTCCTCACGGACTCGACCGGCCACAAGGGTGAGACCTACGACCTGACGACCGGGTTCAACGCGTTGCGAGCTGCCGGCGGACCGGTGTTGCCCGAGACGTCGACGAACTACGAACTGGGTTCGCGCATGCAATTCCTCGATCGACACCTGACCCTCAACGCGACGCTGTTCGACAGCCACTACAAGAACTTCCAGGCGCAGGGCATCGAAGTGCTGCCGGACGGCACGACGAACTTCCGACTCGCCAATGTCGGAAAGATCCACAACAAGGGCGTCGAGGTCGAGAGCACCTACCACGTCAACGAGGATCTGACCTTTGGTGGGTCCGTCACCTATCTGGACGCGAAGATCACCGATTTTCCGTTCGCGCAGTGCTATCCGGGGCAGACGCTCGCGCTGGGCTGCACGGGCACGTCGGTCAAGAGCCAGAATATCAAGGGCGCGCGTCCGCCGCTCGCGCCCGAATGGAAATACACGCTGAACTTCGAATACTCGCATCCGCTGGGGTCATCCGCGCTTCTGGGCGTGGTGACCGGTGTGTACACCTACCAGAGCAAGATCAACTACGCGTTGAGTCAGGATCCGCTGACCGTGCAGGGTGGTTACGGCATCGCCAATCTTGCGTTCGGCATTCGCGAGCCTTCGGGCCGCTGGGAAGTCATGGCCTTCATCAACAATGCGTTCGATCAGCACTACTACCAGAACATCGCCAATTCGTTCAGCACCTACAACAGCCAGTTGGCTATCCAGTCGTACCTGCCGCGCGACTTCGAGCGCTACGCGGGCATCCGGGCGACGTACAAGTTCGACTGACGCGACCGTTGCGATCGGTCGCCTCGCGCCCGCCGACTTTCCCCTCGCGGCGGGCGCGAGTCTTTATTCGACGGTGACGCTATTGGCGAGCTTGCACGGCTGGTCTACATCGGTGCTGCGCAGCACGGCGACGTGATAGGCGAGCAACTGCAGCGGGGCAGCGGGACCGTGAACACGGCCGGCGCGATCAGGTTGCCGTCCGCAGCGAGAGGCAAGAAACCGCGACGGTCGAATGAGGACGTGGCGCCGACCGAAGAACTTCCGCGCAGGGTCGACACCAGACGGCCCGCGCGTCAAAACGGCGGCGGCGTACTGCGATTCCAGTTCACCGCTCGTATCGGTCTGCGCCGCGGACAGCGCGCAGGACGCCGCCATGACTTGCACGAGCCTTCGCATGCGCTTTGACCTTTAAGCGCTGGCATCGGTGACGCTCCCCTCAACCGCGCGCCGCTCGCAAGTACGCGGTGTTTCAGGCGGTGGCGCCTGCGCTGCGGATCACGCGCGTCGGCGTATCAGCGGCAGCACGACGTGCGATGGATGGACGCGGTCGAGGTGGACACGATTAGTCGCCACGTGGATCGTCTCCATGTGGCCCTCCTCTTCGCCACTATTCGGATTGAGATCGAAGTGGGGGAAATTGCTGCTCGATATGTCGATGCGCACGCGGTGTCCGCGCGCGAACAGGTTGGAAGTGGGAAACGCCTCGATGCGGATTCGATATATCTGGCCGGGCTGCATGAGCGCGGGTTTCTCCCATGAATCGCGGTAGCGCACGCGCAATATGCCGTCCGTGAGATTCATCGCGAAGCCCTGAGGGTAGTCGTCGCTCGGCGGGTAGACGTCGATCAGCTTTACTGTGAAATCCTTATCGGGACAGTTCGACGAGATCCAGAGCTCGGCCGTTATCGCGCCGGTGACTTCGACGTCTTCGCGCAGCGGCGCGGTCTGGAAGACGAGCACGTCATTGCGTTCGGACAATTCGCGATAGGGCGCTCGCGAGCCGAAAAACTGCGCCGCTTCGCGCTGGTCGAACGCGCCGCCGACCATCACCGGCTTTCCCGAGGTTACGGTTCCACCGATCGTCGGCACCGGGTGCCGCGGGTCGTAATCATATTCGCGATACGCGGACGCTTCAGCGGGCTTGCGCGTCGACAGAGTGGCGTCGCGATGAAAATAATATGGCGTCGCGCGCGCGTCGGGAATCGGCCAGTCCTTCTCCGCACGCCAGCGGCCGCCGTGTTCGAGCCGGCCCAGCGCATTCTTCCGGCCGCTGCCGCCGCCCATGACGAACAGCCTTACGGCGGGCTCCGCATCGACGCCATTCCCCTTGTTCTTGAGCCAGCGGTCGAACCAGCGCAGACGCAAGCTCAGGAAATCGGTCGCGACATTGCCGTCGATCGTCGCCGCCGGGCCGAAGTCCACATCCCCTGCGTAGGTGAGCTGGCGATCGCCATGGGTCCAGGGCCCGAGAATCAGACGGACGGGCCCGCGCTTGCGCCGCGACAGCGCCATGTAGTTCTGCGTCGCGGTGCGCGGATACGGGTCGTACCACGACGACATGTGCACCATCGCGGCGTCGCAGTACTGGTCGTAGTAGCCCTGCGCATAGATGCCGAGCTGCTTCCAGTAGGCATCGAACCGACCATGCTCCCATTGATCGAAGAGATAGCTCTCGTACTCGGGTGCGGCGGCGAGCGGCGAGTCACCGCGATGCCACGGAAGGCGGTGAAACCATTGCGTGATGTCGGTCGACTTCATCGCCGCGAGCGCCTTGGCATCGTCGCGAACGCGCGGACTCGACAGCGCTTCGCTGAACGCCCAGGTTGCCTGTTTCATCTCGAACGCTCCGCCTTGGCGGATGCCGCCCTGATAGGCGTTGGCGAAACCGCCCGAGTCGAGAAACATCGCCTTCACACCTGGCGCGCCGGCGCTGCCGAGCGCACCCTGGGTGTGCGCCGCGTAGGACAGGCCCATCGTCCCGATGCTGCCGTTCGACCACGCCTGTCGGATGATCCAGGCACACGTGTCGTATCCGTCGTGGCCGTCGGCGAGGTATTTCACAAACTCGCCCCCGGAGCGATAGCGGCCGCGACAATCCTGATAGATCACCACATAGCCGTGGCGCACGAAGAACGCCGCAACCTCGGCGCGCGATTTCGGTTTGGCGTCGGCAGGCGTCCGCTCGGAACGGCTGTCGGCGGTCTTGTCGTAGGGCGTGCGCTCGAGGATCGCCGCGAAGCGGCTCGCCACTGGCTTGCCATTGCGTGCCGGCAGATAAATATCCGTCGCAAGCTGCACGCCATCGCGCATGCGCACCATGACATCGCGCAGCACGACGACTTGGTCGCCCCCTTCCTCAGCGTGCGCCACGACCTCGGGCAGCAAAACCATCGCGAGCGCGCCGACGACCGCTTCTCCGAACTCGCGCCGAGACAGGGAGGAAATCCTCCGATTCGTCATCGCAGATGCCTCTGTGGCGGAACGCGAGATCGACTCCGAACCTGGCCGCCTTTGAGGCGCATCCCCTCACGACGCGATCGCATGCGATCTCCGAATGGCGCAAAATTTACTCGACGGTGACGCTCTTGGCGAGGTTGCGTGGCTGATCGACGTCGGTGCCGCGCAAGACGGCGACGTGGTAGGCGAGCAACTGCAACGGCACCGTGAACACCGCTGGCGCGATCAGGTTGCCGCCCGAGTCGATGCGGATGATCGCGCCGCGTCCATCCTGGCCGACCATCGAGTGGTCGGAGAACTTGACGCCGGTGTCGGCGAAGACATAGAGCTCGCCGCCGCGCGCGCGCACCTCCTCGATGTTCGACTTGAGCTTCTCGAGCAGCTGGTTGTTCGGCGCCACGGTAATGACCGGCATGTCCTCGTCGACCAGCGCGAGCGGCCCGTGCTTGAGTTCGCCCGCGGGGTAGCCTTCGGCGTGGATGTAGGAGATCTCCTTGAGCTTGAGCGCGCCTTCCAGCGCGACCGGATAGTTCGCGCCGCGGCCGAGGAACAACGCATGGTTCTTGCCGACGAAGCGCTCGGCGAGCTTGGCGATCTCCGGCTCGATCTTGAGCACCTCGGTGAGGACGCGCGGCAGGCTCGCGAGTTCGCCGATCAGCTCGCCCATGTTCTTGCGCGACTCGCCGTTGATGCGCGCGAGCTCGAGCACGAGCAGCGCGAGGCCGCAGAGCTGGGTCGTGAACGCCTTGGTCGAGGCGACGCCGATTTCAGGACCCGCGCGTGTCATCAGCACGAGGTCCGACTCGCGCACGAGGCTCGATTCCGGCACGTTGCAGATCGCGAGCGTCCCGAGATAGCCCAGACGCTTCGCCTCGCGCAGGGCCGCGAGCGTGTCCGCGGTCTCGCCAGACTGGGAGATCGCGAGGAACAGGCTGTCCTTCGGCACGACGACGTTGCGGTAGCGATACTCGCTCGCCACCTCGACATTGCACGGAATCCGCGCAAGCGACTCGAGCCAGTAGCGCGCGACGAGGCCCGCGTGGAAACTCGTGCCGCAGGCGATGATCTGGACGTGGCGGACGCGCTGCAGCAGCGCATCGGCATCGACGCCGAAGATGTTCGGCAGGATATGCCCGTTGGAGATGCGCCCCTCGAGCGTGTCGGCGACCGCCTGCGGCTGCTCGTGGATTTCCTTGAGCATGTAGTGGCGATATTCGCCGCGTTCGACGGCGTCGGCGCCGAAATGCGCCTGCTTGACTGGGCGCTCCACGCGTGCGCCGTGCTCGTCGTAGATCTTGACCTCGTCGACCGTCGCGTCGGCCATGTCGCCCTCGGCGAGATAGATGAAGCGCCGCGTCACCGGCAGCAGGGCGTGGATGTCCGATGCGATGAATTGCTCTCCGTCGGAGAGGCCGACGACGAGCGGGCTGCCGCGCCGGGCGCCGACGACGCGACCCGGCTCGCGCGTCGAGATCGTCGCGATCGCATAGGCACCGCGCAGCCGTGCGAGCGCCCGGCGCGTTGCGGCGAACAGACCCTCACCGGCCGAGTGATAGTGCTCGATCAGGTGCGCGATGACCTCGGTATCGGTCTGGCTCGCGAATTCGAAGCCCAGCGCCTGGAGTTCGACGCGCAGCTCTTCGTGGTTCTCGATGATGCCGTTGTGCACGACCGCAACCGTGTCGCGCGAGGCGATCGGGTGCGCGTTGGTCGTGTTCGGCGCGCCGTGCGTGGCCCAGCGCGTGTGCGCGATGCCCGTGAAGCCGGAGATAGGCTGGCTCGCATGCAACAGCTCGAGTTCGCGCACCTTGCCCTTGGTGCGCACGCGCTCGAGGCCGTTGCCGGTCAGCAGCGCGATGCCCGCGGAATCATAGCCGCGGTATTCGAGCGCCTTGAGCCCGTCGATCAGCGTGCCAACGACATCACGCCGAGCGGCGGCACCGACGATTCCACACATGGCAAGTCCTCGCGAGGTAAAGCGGCATTTTAGCCGGTCTGCGCGCGCGCCGTGCGGGATGCACCGCGGTCGCCGCGAAAGAGAGACGCAGCGCCGGAGAAACGCCGGCAGGCGCTATGGGTCGCGCGTGCGCAGGCTGCGGTCGCCAGGTGACCGCCCGTCGTCGCCTCTATTCCTTGGGCTGCTTGTGCGGACGCTGCCAGCCTTCGATCGTCTCCTGGCGAGCGCGCGACAGGGTCAGTTTTCCTTCGGGCGCGTTCCTGCCAACGACGGATCCGGCGCCGATCGTCGCGTCCTTGCCGATCGTGACCGGTGCGACGAGCGCGGAGTTCGAGCCGATGAAGGCGCCGTCCTCGATCAGCGTGCGGTGCTTGTTGGCGCCGTCGTAGTTGCAGGTGATCGTGCCGGCGCCGATGTTGACGTAGGCACCGATCGTCGCGTCGCCGAGATAGGCCAGGTGGTTCGCCTTGGAGCCGTCGCCGATCGTCGTGTTCTTGACCTCGACGAAGTTGCCGACGTGCACACCGGTCGCGAGCTCGCTGCCGGGGCGCAGGCGCGCGAACGGTCCGATCACGCAGGGGCCGTGCGTCACGATGCCATCGACGTCGCAATGCGCATGAACGATCGTGCCCGCGGCGAGGCGCGAGTCGCGGATACGGCAGAACGGCCCGATGCGCACGTCGTCGCCGCATTCGACTCGACCTTCGAGAATCACGTCGACGTCGATCTCGACGTCGCTGCCCACCAAGACGACGCCGCGAATGTCGACGCGCGCGGGATCGGCGATGCGCGCGCCCTCGGCGCACAACGTGCGCGCGCGGCGACGGCGCAGGCTCGCCTCGAGCGTGGCGAGCTGCCACGAATCGTTGGCGCCCGCGACTTCTTCCGCGTCCGCGCAGCCGACCGCGATCGCCGGCTGGCCCTCGGTGCGTGCGAACGCGAACACGTCGGTCAGGTAGAACTCGCCCTGCGCATTGTGGTTGTCCAGCCGCGCGAGCCACGCACGCAGCGCGTTCGCGTCGGCACAGATGACGCCGGTGTTGATCGTCGTGATCGCGCGCTGCGCGGCGTTGCAGTCCTTGTCCTCGACGATCGCCTGCACGCGGTCGGCGTCGAGCACGACGCGTCCGTAGCCGCGCGGATCGGCGAGTTCGGCCGTGAGCACGCCGAGCGAGGCCGGCGCAGCGACGAGCGGACGCAACGTTGCGGCGCGGATCAACGGAACGTCGCCATAGAGCACGAGCACGCGTGAGTCTTGCGGGACACCTGCGATCGCGAGCTGCATCGCGTGCCCCGTGCCGCGCTGCTCGGCCTGATGCACCCAGACGAGGTCGGCGGCGCCCGAGAATGCCGCGATGAGCTGATCGCCGCGATGGCCATGCACGACGTGGATCTTCGCAGGCGCGAGCGCGCGCGCGCTCGCGAGCACGTGCGCGAGCATCGGCTGTCCCGCGAGCGGCAAGAGCACTTTCGGCCGGGCGGATTTCATGCGCTTGCCCTCGCCCGCGGCGAGGACGACGATATGCAGGGGCTTGGCAGTCATGCCACTAAGATAGCGCAGTCCCGCGCTCCGCTTCGAGCTTTTCGCTGCGCGCGATGGGGCGAAAGGCGGGCCCGCGGTCACACTCGGCGGGACGCTTTAGGTCACCTTGTTCGCCGCGATCACACGCGAAAACCACGCGGCGGAATCCTTCGGCGTGCGCTTGAGCGTCTTGAAGTCGACGTGCACGAGGCCGAAGCGCTGCGTGAAGCCATCTGCCCATTCGAAATTGTCGAGCAGGCTCCAGCAGTGATAGGCGCGCACCGGCACGCCGTCGCGGATCGCACGCGACAATTCGAGCAGGTGCGCGCGCAACCAGTCGATGCGTTTCGTGTCGTGCACGTGTCCTTGCGCGTCGAGGCCGGTATTGTAGGCGGCGCCGTTCTCGGTGATCTCTATCGGCAGGTTGCCGGTGTGCTGCGCCATGTCCTTGAGGATGTCGTAGAAGCCCTTCGGATAGATGTCCCACCCGTCGTCGGTGCGCAGGTGCGGTGGATAGCCGGTCGCCCAGTCGGCCTTCGTGTTGAGGCCCGGCACGCCGTTGCCTTCCGGCGCGTCGTGCACGATCCACGGCGAGTAGTAGTTCAGCCCGACGAAATCGAGGGGTGCGCGCGCGAGCCCTTCGTCGCCGTCGCGAACGCCGAGCAGTTCATGCAGGCGCCCGGCGGGCAGCGGCCCTTCGGGATAGTGACCCTTCAGCGCGGGATAGAGAAACCACAAATTGAGGAACGCGTACCAGCGTCGCGCAGCTGCCTGGTCTGCCGCCGAATCGGTCGCGGGCAGCATCGGCGCGACGTCGAACGCGCCGCCGACCTCGAGTTTCGGATTGATCGCCTTGAGCGCGCGGAACGCCATGCCCTGCGCGAGATTGACGACGTGGGTCGCGCGCAGAAAGGCCAGCGGATTGGTACGGCCTGGGGCGTGCGTGCCCTGCCAGTAGCCGACATGCGTGAACGTCTTCGGCTCGTTGAAGATCGCCCAGCTGCCTACGCGGTCACCGAGCGCCGCGCCGACGGTGTGCGCATAGTCCGCGAGGCGTGCGGCGGTATCGCGATTCGGCCAGCCGCCGGCGTCCTCGAGTGCCTGCGGCAGATCCCAGTGGTACAGGGTTGGAAACGGGCGAATGCCCGCGGCAAGCAGGGTGTCGACGACGCGCTTGTAGTAGTCGAGCCCCTTTGCGTTGATCGCGCCGCGGCCGTCGGGTTGCACGCGGGGCCATGAGACCGAAAACCGGTAGGTCTTCATGCCGAGCCTGCGCATCAGCGCGATGTCGTCGCCGAAACGCCGATAGCTGTCGCAGGCGATGTCGCCGTTGTCGTCGTTCTTGATCCTGCCCGGCGTGTGCGCGAAGCGATCCCAGATCGATTCGCCGCGGCCGTCGACGTTCCA
>JBDTYX010000042.1:0-19676 GCA_040005435.1 Rudaea sp.
GGTCGTGATCGTCGAATCGATGAAGGACCCGTCCGGCGCGGGTGAGATGGGCATTCCGAGCGCGGCGCCCGCGCTGACCAATGCGATCTTCGCCGCGACGGGATATCGCATCCGCGAATTGCCGATCGGCGACCAGCTGCGCAAGATCCTCTGACGGCGTAGCTCGCACGGCCGTTCAGCGAGCCGGCGGCAGCGCCCCTTCGAGCCAATCAACGACGTCGCGTGCGGTTTGCGCGGCGCGGCGGCCGAGCAGCGGTCCGACATGACTCGTCCCGCGCAGGCAACGAAATTCCGCGCCGAGCCATTCGGCTAGACGCCGACTCGCTGTGGCGGCAATTGCGGCGTCATCCGCGCTCGCGAGCACGAGCGTCGCGCAGGCGGGTCTCTCGAGAGCGACCCCACGCGTCGCTGCCGCGAGTGCCGCTCCCGATTCGTCGCGCCAGTGGCGGAATGCGTAGAGCCGCGCCGCGGCGTCCGCGTCGGGCATCGCGCGCAGCGTCGACGCCAGCGAGCGCCGACTGCGCCACGGCACGATCTCGGCATATTCGACGCCTGCCACGGATCCGATGATCGCCGCCGGAGGCATTGCGTTGACGAGGACGAGCGCGATCGGCGCGGCCGTCTGCGCGCAGGTCAGCGCGAGCAGGCCGCCGAGACTCGCGCCGATCCACACGCCCGCATCGGCATCCCTCGCCCAGGCCTTTACCTGTGCCGCGTAGTCCTCGAGCCGCGTCGCCGCGAGCCCGGACGCCGCGGGTTGCAGGTCGGGCGCGGCACAGCGCCAGCCACGCGCCGCGAACACGCGTTGCCAGATCGCCCACTCCCAGCCGCCGCCGCCCGCGCCGTGGACGAACAGCGCGCTGCGACGCCCGGGTCCATCGATGATCGATCCGCGCATGGGGCATTATCGACCACGCGCCTTGCGGGATGCGGCTTTCTGCCCCACCTTTCCCACTTCGCCATCGACTGGAGCCGCTCTTGTCCCTGTTCTCGCCGCTGACCCTCGGCAACGTCACGTTGCGCAATCGCATCGCGATCTCGCCGATGTGCGAATACTCCGCCGTGGATGGCGTGCCGGGCGACTGGCATCTCGTGCATCTCGGCAGCCGCGCGGTCGGCGGCGCGGGCCTCGTCTTCACCGAGGCGACCGCAGTGTCGGCGCAAGGACGCATCTCGCTCGGCGACACGGGCATATGGAACGACGCGCAGCAAGCCGCATGGACGCGCATCGCCGCGTTCGTCAGGTCACAGGGCGCGGCCGCGGGCATCCAGCTCGCGCACGCGGGTCGCAAGGCCTCGACAGATTTGCCCTGGCGCGGCGGCAAGGCGCTCGACGCCGAGCACGGCGCGTGGACGTCGCTCGCGCCGAGCGCTATCGCATTCGAGGGCTATGCGATGCCGCAGGCGCTCGACGCCGCGGGCATCGACGAGGTCGTCGCCGATTTCGTCTCTTCGACGCGGCGCGCGGCGGCGGCGGGTTTCGATGTCGTCGAGATCCATGCGGCGCATGGCTACCTCGTCCACGAATTCCTGTCGCCGCTGTCGAACGTTCGCAGCGACGAGTATGGCGGCTCGCTCGAGAACCGCGCGCGGCTGCTGCGCAGGATCGTCGCGGCCGTGCGCGACGCATGGCCGCGCCCGCGGCCGCTATTCGTGCGCGTCTCGGCCACGGACTGGACCGCGGGCGGATGGGACATCGACGAGTGCGTCGCGCTCGCGCGCTGGCTCAAGGCTGACGGCGTCGACCTCATCGACACGTCGTCTGGCGGCAACGTCGCACACGCGAAGATTCCGCTCGGGCCGGGCTACCAGGTGCCGTTCGCGCAGCGCATCCGCGCAGACGCCGGCATCGCGACCGGCGCGGTCGGCCTCATCACGACCGCGCAACAGGCGCAGGACATCATCGCGCGCGGCGATGCCGACCTCGTGCTGCTCGCTCGCGAGACGCTGCGCGATCCGTATTTCGCGCGCCGCGCGGCCGCTGAACTCGGCGTCAAGATCGCCGCGCCGGAGCAATACCAGCGCGCGTGGTAGCGGCGCGCCGCGCCTTCCATCGTATGCATGCGCCTCGACGGGATGCGTCGCCCGCGATTCGCCGTTGCCGGATGCTTCCATCCGGCCTGCGCAGTCCTGCGCGCGCCTGCGCGGCCCGCGCACCTGCGCACCCGACGCAATCCAAGCGCAGTGTCCGGGTCGCGCGATCGTCAGTGCTCGTCGAGCTCGGTCGCGGGCTTCCAAGGCTCGGTCGGCCGCCCGCCGGGCGGCGGCGGAAAGCCCCAGCCGCAGCCGCCCATCGCCATCACGAACATGAAGCCGGCCTGGCACTTGATCTTGCTGCCCCACGGCGTCGTGAACTCTTTCTTTGCCGTGAGGTTCTCATCGACGAACTCGCTGACCTTGCGCAACGTCTCGCCGAGCAGGTTCTCGTTCTCCGGAGCGCGCCACGCTCGCGCGAAGTAGTTCGGCCGGATCTTGAGCGGGCGATGCGGGCCCATGAGGCGGGTCGGCGCAGTCGATTGCGCAATGAACGCCGACGGGCTCAGCGAATCGGCTTTCCCATCCTCTTTGGGCAACACAATGCTGCCTTCGCGGTCGACCAGTTGCAGAGGCGCGTCGCTCGCCGGCGCGGCATCGGGCGTCGCCGCGACCGCGCGCGCCGCAGCGGCGACGCGGCGCGGCGCTGGGCTCGGAGCCGCGCGCTCTCTCTCGGGCGGTGGCGGCGGATCGGGGACCGGCGGCTCCGGCGGCGGCGCGTCGATCAGGCGAACGTCGACGCGTCCCTCGTCGGCGCTCAGCAAGGGTGGCTGCATCAGGTCGCGCAGCCACCACGCGACGAGAAGGTGCGCGGCGACTGCGATCGCGAGCGCAGTCGCGAGCAGACGGCGCGACCACCACGGCAGGTCGCGACGCGACGACGCTCGCTGGCGAACGCCCTCGTGCAATGCTGCGTGTGGCACGGGGGCGCCGGCGTTTGGTGCGCCAGCGGCTGAAGATGGACTCATGATCAATTCGGTTCGGGTGACACACCTGACGGTAACCCGTGCCGACTAAATCGCGTGTGACTGCCGCGCGACGAGGAGCGGCGCTGCGCGCGCATGCAGCTTCGTTTCGCGGTCTCTGGCAGCCGCGAAGTGGGCGTTTCTTGCGCGGCGCGGCTTGACCCGCCCGCGCGAAAGGAGAAGTCTAGAGCTTCCCCGACCGCACCGGCCCCGTGCGGCCGCGCGGCCACCACGCTGCCTACGGGAGTATCGCTCATGGCCTACACCACTCACGGCATCCGAAATATCGCGCTCGTCGGCCATTCCGCCGCCGGAAAGACCACGCTGTTCGAAGCCTTGCTGCACGCGGGCGGCGCGATCCAGGCAGTGGGTACGACCGAGCGCGGCACGACGGTTTCCGACCACGACCCGCTAGAGAAGCAGCGCCAGCAGTCCCTGAACACGTCTATCGCATCGATTGACCGACCCGGTTCCGGATCGGGCGATTGCCATATCAACCTCATCGACACACCGGGCGCGCAGGACTTCCGCGGCCCAACGCTGACCGCACTCGCGGCGGTCGAGACGGTCGCGATCGTCGTGAACGCGCACTCCGGCATCGAGCACGGTACGCAGCGCATGATGCATCACGCCAAGCAGCGCGGGCTCGCGCGCATCCTCGTCGTCAACAAGATCGATGGCGGCAACGTGCGCGCGCTCGTCGACCAGCTGCGCGAGGCGTTCGGCCCGGAGTGCCTGCCGATCAACCTGCCCGCGATGGGCGGCAAGAGCGTCGTCGACTGCTTCTTCAATCCCGATCCCAACCAGCGCCAGGGCGTCGCCGATTTCTCGACCGTCGCCGAGGCGCACCAGCGCATCATCGACCAGGTCGTCGAGATCAACGAGACCGTGATGGACCGCTTCCTCGACAAGGGCGAGGAAGGACTCTCCGGCGCCGAGCTGCACGACGCGTTCGAACAATGCCTGCGCGAAGGCCACCTCGTGCCGATCTGCTTCGTCTCCGCGCGCACCGGTGCGGGCGTCAAGGAGCTGCTCGACATCGCCGAGAAGCTGCTGCCGAATCCGTTCGAGGGCAATCCGCCGCCGTTCGTCAAAGGCACCGGTGCGTCGGCGGCGGCGATCGAGGCGAAGCCCGATCCCGCGCTGCACGTCATCGCCGACGTGTTCAAGATCATCAACGACCCGTTCGTCGGCAAGCTCTCGGTGTTCCGCATCTATCAGGGTACGGTGAGGAAGGACACGCAGTTGTTCGTCGACGACGGCAAGAAACCGTTCAAGGTGGGTCATCTGTTCAGGCTCAAGGGCAAGGAATACCTCGAGATCGATCAGGCGATCCCGGGCGACATCGCAGGGGTCGCGAAGATCGAGGAAATCCATTTCGACGCAGTGCTGCACGACTCACACGACGAGGACCACATCCACCTCGCGCCACTCGCGTTTCCGCAGCCGATGTTCGGGCTCGCGGTCGAGCCCGCGCACAAGGGGCACGAACAGAAGCTCGCGACGTCGCTGCACAAGCTCGCCGAAGAGGATCCGTGTTTCCGCTTCGAACACAACATGGAGCTCAACGAGAGCGTGATCCGCGGCCTGTCCGACCTGCACCTGAAGCTGATGCTCGAACGCATGAAGGAACGCTACGGCGTCGAGGTGAAGACCCGGCCGCCGAAGATCGCCTACCGAGAGACGATCGGCGCGAAGGCCGACGGCCATCATCGGCACAAGAAGCAGACCGGCGGCGCCGGGCAGTTCGGCGAGGTTTTCCTGCGCATCGAGCCGCTCGCGCGCGGCGGCGGCTTCGAGTTCGTCGACGAGATCAAGGGCGGCACGATTCCGGGCCAGTTCCTGCCCGCGATCGAGAAAGGCGTGCGCCAGGTGCTAGACCATGGCGCGGTCGCAGGCTACCAGCTGCAGGACGTGCGCGTGATCGTCTACGACGGCAAGTATCATCCGGTCGACTCGAAAGAAGTCGCGTTCGTCAGCGCGGGCAAGAAGGCGTTCCTCGACGCGATCGCCAAGGCGCGGCCACAGGTGCTCGAACCGATCGTCAACCTCGACGTGATCGTGCCCGACAACTATATGGGCGACGTCACCGGCGGCCTCGCGAGCAAGCGTGCGCGCATTCACGGCACCGACTCGATGCGCGGCGGCGAACTCGTGATCAAGGCGCAGGTGCCGCTCGCCGAAGTCACCGACTACCAGACCGAACTGAAGTCCTTGACCGGCGGACAGGGTCGCTACGCGATCGAGTTCAGCCACTACGACACGGTACCCGCGCAGGTGCAGAAGCATCTCGTCGATGCCTACAAGCCGCGCGTCGAGGAAGACTAAAAAGCGCTGCGCCGGCAGCTCCAGCGCGAGGCACGCCGCTCGCGCGCGCCCGCTCAGTCCGCCGGGCGCGCGCGCTTGATCAGTACGAGGCTGCCGCTCGCGAAGTGCAGTTTCATCTGCGCGCCATCGTGTTCGGTCGCGACGACCTTCTCGGGCCCGCGCTCCTGCGCCGCACGCACGTCGCACAATTGAAATTGCTCGGCCGTGCCGAGCGGATCGAGCACGAGCGGCGGGCTGAAGCTCTTGAAGCCCGTGAACGCCCCCTGCCCCGCCATCGGGAAGCGCTGCATCCACAGGAAGTACTTGCCGTCGTGTGGTATCCAGAAACGATTCGGATCGCGCGACGTGTCGAGCGTGCCGCGCGCGACCCACACCTGCAGCACGTGTCCCTGCGTGCAGTCGAGCGACGAGCACTCCTGCAGGACGAAGTATTCGTCAGGCTCCAGCCGCAGCGGTCGCACGTCGATGACATCGTTCTTCTGGAATGCCTCGGCCGGGTAGACCACCGCGGACATCCTGGGATCGACGTTGAAGTCGCTCGAGACGTCGTAGCCGCGGCGATGCACCTCGAACTTAGGCGCGGTGACATCGACTTTCGGCAGCTCGGTCTGCGCGACGGCGCACGCAAACGGCAGCGCGAGCATCGCGAGCGCCGCTCCGTGAATCGTCTTGTGCATGAGCATCATGTCGCCGATCGCCCTCGAACGCGCGCGCGAGTTGTGCGCGCGCGGTGCAGACTCGCACGCTAGTCACGCGCGGCGGCGAAATCAATACGCATCGTGTAACTTCATGTAACACGATGTTCACTCTCGCATACGCCGGCATCAGGGTTTAGGATAGCCGCGGGGATTCGAAGGCCAGCGTGGCCCTCGTGAGGGAATCGAAATGCGTCGTTTCTTCAGATGGATATTGGGCGTGGCCGTCGTCACCGTGGGCGCGCTCGTCATCGCGATGGGTTTCGTCTACTGGCGCAGCAACGCGATGCTCGCCGGGCACGTCGACGTCAAGGAAGCACCCCTGTCGATACCCGACGATGCGCAGGCCATCGAGCGCGGCAAGCACCTCGCGATCACGCGCGGCTGCGGCGACTGCCACGCGTCCGACTTCGGCGGCAAGATGGTCATCGATGTGCTGCCGGTCGGTCGCATCGCCGCGCCCAATCTGACCCACGGCAAGGGCGGCCTGCCCGCGAATTTTTCGGCAGCCGACTGGGAACGCGCGGTTCGCCACGGCATCGCGCCCGACGGCCGCATGCTTCTGATCATGCCGATCCGCGACTTCGCCGCCCTGACCAATGAGGACATGGCCGAGATGATCGCGTTCCTGCAGCGCCTGCCGAGCGTCGATCGCGAGGAGCCCGCGGTCTCGATCGGCCCGATCCCGCGCCTGCAGATGCTGATCGGCCAGGTACCGCTCGCCGAGGCGCGCATGGTCGACCAGCACGCGGCGCACGTGGCGACGATCGCCCCGACCGCGAGCGCCGAATATGGCCGCTATCTCTCCCACACCTGCTCCGGTTGCCACGGCGAGCATTTCTCGGGCGGCCGCGTCCCCGGGCTGCCGCCGAGCTTTCCGCCCGCGGCGAACATCTCGCCGGATTCGAACAACGGCATCGGCCGCTGGAGGAAGCCCGATTTCGTCACCGCGATGCGCTACGGCAAGCGCCCGAACGGGGTAAACATCGATCCGTTCATGCCGTGGCAGACGTTCAAGCAGATGAGCGACACCGAACTCGATGCGCTCTGGTTATACCTGCAGACGCTGCCGGCGCGACAAACCGGCGGCCGCTGAGCATGGCACCTAACGCGGTGCCGTTCTTCGCACACCAGACGATGCACATCACCCAAGTCAACGGAGATCGAAGATGATCACGCTCGTCCAGCTCTGGTTGCCTATCGTTCTCGCGGCGTCGTTCGTGTTCGTCGCGAGCAGCATCGTGCACATGGTTCTGCAGTGGCATAAATCCGACTACCGAGGGTGCGCGAACGAGGAGGAGGTGCGTGCCGCACTCGGCAAGAGCCTCTCAGCGCCGGGCATCTATCTGGTGCCGTACTGCAACGACATGAAGCAGATGGCATCGCCCGAGATGCAGGCAAAATTTCGCGAAGGCCCGGTCGCCAAGGTCATCCTGCGCGCAGGCATGTCGCCGAGCATGGGCAAGCCTTTGGGCCAGTGGTTCGCTTTCTGCGTGCTCGTTTCGCTGTTCTGCGCGGGCATCGCGAGCCACGGCCTGCCCGCGGGCGCCGCGACGATCAACGTCTTCTCCACAATCGGAATGGCCGCGTTGATGGGCTACGGCTTCTACACGATTCCGCACGGCATCTGGTGGGGCCAGCCCTGGAGCGCGGTACTCAAGGATCTCGCGGACGGCCTCCTCTATGCGCTGGTCACCGCGGGGACATTCGCCTGGCTGTGGCCCAGATAGCAACCCGCGTCGCGCCGCGATGACTTCCCGCGACGCCGGCGGTCGCACCGCGCGCCCCGTCGTCGGCATCGTCGGCAGCCAAGGCGCGTTCGGTCGCTGGCTCAAGAGATTCTTCGAGAGCCGCATGGGGCTCGAGGTGATCGGCCGCGACCCGGCCGGCGACGAGGCGATTTCCGAGTCCGCACTGATTGCGCGCGCCGACGTGCTCGTGTTCTCGGCGCCTATCCGAGTGACGCGCGAACTCATCGCGCGCTACACCTCGATTGCCGCCGGCAGCGAGAAAGGCAAGCTGTGGCTCGACATCACGTCGATCAAGTCCGCCCCGGTCGAGGCGCTGTTGCAGTCACAGGCGGAGGTCGTCGGCCTGCACCCGATGACCGCGCCGCCGAAGACGCCGACGCTCAAGGGACGCATCCTCGCGGTCTGCGAGTCGCGCGTCGACCGCTGGCACGGCTGGCTCGCGCGCTTTCTCGAAGCGAGCGAAGCGACCGTCGTGCGCACCTCGCCCGAGCGTCATGACCGCGTGATGGCACTCGTGCAGGGTATGGTGCATGCGACGCACATGGCGCAGGGCGCGGTGTTGCGCGAGATGGCGCCCGCGCTCGACGGACTCGATGAGATCGCCTTGTTGCGAACCCTGGGCTACGAACTGGATGGCGTCGTCACGCGACGCATGCTCGCGGGCAATCCCGCGATCTACGAGGATATCCAGTTCGAGAATCCGCACGTCGCGTCGGTGCTCGGGCGGTTGGCGGCGCATATCGACTTTCTGCGCGACTGCGTGCGCGACGGCAGCGCGCAGGCGCGCGCGGAGATGCGCAGTCGGCTGCTCGAGGAGCCGCGCGCGGCGTTCGGCGCGCATGCGCTCTCGGCGGGCAGCTACGAATTCGAGCGGCTCGGCTATCTGCTCGCGGACCTTGCCGGTCCGAGCCACGTCAGCGTGTTCCTGCCGCTCGACAGGCCCGGATCGCTGCGCGCGCTGCTCGCGGTATTCGAGGAGTTGCAGGTCAACCTCGAGTCGATCCACTCCTCGCGAACGGCCGATGGAGAGCTGCACTTCCGCATCGGCCTCGATCCGCGGACCGCGACCGAACGCATGCACGCGGCGGCCGCGATGATCGTCGCGCGCGATATCGGGCGCGTGCTGTCCTAACGCACACCGCCCACGGCGCGGTCAGTGCGCTGCGGCGGCGGTTTCGTCGCAGTCTATGCCCTGCTTGGCGAGGATGCCGCGCACGAGGTATCCGAACAGCGCGAGGTAGATGAAGCAGAACACCGGCACGATGAACGAATAGTGGATGCCGAGGATGTCCGAGAGCTTGCCCTGCAGCGGCGGGATGATGCCGCCGCCGAGAATCATCATGATCAGGAACGCGGAGCCCTGCGTCGTGTATTTGCCGAGCCCCGAGATCGCGAGCGCGAAGATGCTCGGCCACATGATCGAGCAGCACAGGCCGCCGCTCAGGAACGCGTAGACCGCCAGCGTGCCGGTCATCGACAGGCCGACCAGCATCGCCGCGATGCCGGCAATGCCGAACACGAGCATCGTGCGCGCGGGCTTGTCGTCGCAGAGATAGAATGCGCCGATCTGCAGCAGCACGCAGAGGATGTACCAGAGCAGCGGCTGCACGTCCTTGCCCGCGACGAAATTGGTGCCGAGGATCAGCGCGAACGCGACGAGCGGCACGACGAACGTCAGCAGCTTCTTGGTCGAACGCTGCAGGTCGAACGCATTGATCGCACCGGTCCAGCGTCCGATCATGAGGCTGCCCCAGAACATCGATATGAACGGCGCGACGTGCGAAGCGTTGTAGTGGCCGAAGTCGCGCTGCTTGAGCAGCTCCGACAGGTTGCTGCCGATCGCGACCTCGACGCCGACGTAGACGAAGATCGCGAGCATGCCGAGCACGAGCTGCGGATAGCGCATCGCACCCCAGCCGTCGGGCGTGGCGGCGGCGCTGCGATACGACAGCAGCAGCCCGATCACGACGATCGCGAGCGCCGCGAACAGCAAGTACATGCGCTTGAGCTCGAGCGGCCGCAGTATCGCGTCGCGCGCGTCGACCTGGGGCTTGATCGCCTGTTCGAGCTGCGCGATCTGCGCGCGCACGGTCGCGTTGTCCGCATCGGGGGCACCCGTGACGAGGCGGTCGCCGAGATCGGCGATCTGTTGCTCGACCGGCGCGATCTTGACGTTCATCGCCTCGACCTGGTTCGCCTCGGCGCTGCGATAGCTGTTGAACACCGGCACGAACACGATCGTCAGCAATCCCGTGATGATCAGCAGCGTGCGCAGCGCCTTGTTCGCGTGCTCGGTCTTTTCTTCGCTGATGCCCGAAGGCACCTTCTTCGACAGGCCGAACAGCGCGGCGGCGGCGACGAACAGCGCGCCGACGGCCGAATACAGGATCACGACCTTGCTCAGCGGCAGCGCGATGATCTGGTCATCGGTGATGTTGGCCGCGGTGCCGAATAGCGCGAATGCGACGAGCAGCGGGCCGATCATCGTGCCGAACGAGTTCACGCCGCCGCCGAGGTTGACGCGGCTGTTGCCGGTCGACGGGTCGCCGAGCAGGATCGCGAACGGCTGGGCGCCGGTCTGCTGCAGCGAGAAACCGAGCGCGACGATGAACAGGCCGCCGAGCATGCCGGCGAACGTATTCGCGTTGACTGCGATGATCATCACCGCCGCGCCTAGCGCGGAGAACAGCAGGCCGAACACGATGCTCTTCTTGAAGCCCCACTTGGCGACGAGATCCTTGCCGGTGAACGCGCCGGAGATGAACAGGCCCAGCGCGCCGATGTAGTACGCCGTGTAGAACGCGAAGTCGACGAGCTGCGACTGGAACTGGTCGAGTCCGAACTTGTGCTTGCAGAACGGTATGAAGATGCTGTTGCCCGCGGCGATGAAGCCCCAGAAGAAGAACACCGTGACGAGGGTGATGAGCGCCCCGTAATTGGTGGGCACGAATTCTTTGCGCTGGACCTGGTTCATCTGTCTCCCCGGTATTTCTAGTTGAATATGCCTTGCGGCGATGCGAAACGGGCGGCCAAATCCTGGGCCGCAACCGTCGGGGGAGTCTATCGGTCTGCCCATTGCCCTGCAAACGCGGCCGCCATCCCTTCTGCCGAGCGGCGAGACGCGGCCCGCGCGGTTACCAAGAAGTAACTAAGCGCCGCTTCAGCTCGGTCTGCTAACGTGGCGGGCGGCGCACCTTCGCGCCTTCAAGGAGGAAATCACATGACTCTGTCGATCCACATGTTGTCACCGCTGATCGCCCTGATTGCGGGCATCCTCATCCTCGTGATGCCGCGCCTGCTGAACTACGTGATCGCGCTGTACCTGATCGTCATCGGCCTTCTCGGTCTATTCGGCGGCCACCTCGCCTGAAATGCAAAAAAGCAAAAAGGGGTCAGGTTCATTTTTTTAGCGAAAAATGAACCTGACCCCTTTTTTTACTGGCCGCGCTTGGGTTTGAGCATCGTGCCGGTGCATCGCTTCGCGCCGCACTTGCACCCCCATATCTTCTTCATGCGCGGCGTCTGTCGCTCCTCGAGGGTGATGCCGTAGTCGTAGGTCAGCTCTTCGCCCTCGCGAATCGCACGCTTGGTCTCGATCACGACGCGGTCGCGCAACCTGTCGCCCTGCTTGTTCTCGATCACCCAGGCCTCGCAGTTCGGCGCACAGCTGTGATTGATCCAGCGCGCGTCGTTGCCGCCGTCGCCGCCATCGATCAGGTATTTCGTGTTGAGCGTGAACAAGAACGTGTGACCGCTGTCCGAATCGTTCGCGAACATGCGGTTGGCCTGCGTATGCGTCAGGCGGCGGCCCTTGTATTCGATGACGCGGTCGCCCTTCGGAAGATCGTGTGCGGCGAAAACGCCGTTGCCATGGATCGGCGACTGGCGCCTTATGATGCGACGGGACATGCAAGCACTCTTTCGTAAGCGTAGGAAAGGAACGCGGATCATAGCCGAACGCGGCGTCGGCAAAGCGCTGCCGCGCGCTCCGATTGCCGCGCGACTCGCGATACCCGTATGATCGCGCCGCGACATCGTTGACCCGAGGAACCTTCATGACCCGATCACTCCCCCGCCACTCGATCCTCACGTTGCTGATCGCGGTGCTGTGCGCACTCGCCGCGGGACCGCTGGCGCATGCGAAGGGCCACGGCGCGCGCAACGGCGAGAGCCGACCCGGCCGGTTCGACTACTACCTCGTCTCGCTGTCGTGGTCGCCGAGCTACTGCGCGCTGCATCCAAGCGAGGCCGAGCAATGCGGCAACAAGGGCTTCGGTTTCGTACTGCATGGGCTGTGGCCGCAGAACCGCAACGGCAGTTGGCCGCAGGACTGCCGCAGCAGCGCGACGCCCGACGACAAGACGATAGCGCGCATGCTCGCGATCATGCCGAGCCGGCATCTGATCGAACACGAATGGCAAACCCATGGCACGTGCAGCGGGCTCGATCCGCAGGGCTATTTCGCGCTCGCCGACGACGCGTACTCGCGGATCAAGATTCCAGCGACGCTCGTCGCGCCGAAGACCGACCCGCAGATGAGCGCCGACGACATCATCAAGGCTTTCGACGACCTCAATCCGGGGCTCGAGGAAGGCATGATTTCGGTCGCCTGCCGCAGCGGCGGGGAACTCGAGGAAGTCCGCATCTGCGTCGACAAGGACAACCTGTCGGTCAAGGCCTGCGGAGGTCGAGTACGCAACACCTGCCGCCTCGGCAAGTTGCGGATACCGGCGATCCGCTGACAAACCTCCCACTCGCGCACACGCGATCGAGAGAAAGAGCGCCGCTGATGCTCGCCGCTCCTGCCGCAGTCGATCAGTGCAAGGCGCCTGGTGCTTCGGCGTCGATCGCGGCCGCGAAGCGTTCCCGCACGAGCTTCGACTGGCGCGGCGTAAGCACCGACAGCGCGGATTTGATCGTCGTGGACAGGCGCGCGAGCGCCTCCGCGAGCGCGTGTTCGTTGTCGGCGAGGTCCTGAACGAACAATTCGGCATTGAGGCCGCTGGAGGTCGCGACGAGCGTCGGCGTGCGTGAGCGACCGAGTTCGACGCTATCGCGCAACGCATCCTCCATCGACGACCACGGCGCGATCTGGGCCGAGGTCAGCAGCAGCTCCGCGCGCAGCTTCGGCATCTCGCCGAGCATCGCGCGCAACGGATTGGGTACGTGCGCGCCACCCGCATCGGGCTGCTTGGGCGCGGGACTGCGTTCCTGGCCCGCATGGCCGTGGCCGCCATGACCCATGCCGCCGCCGGACATGCCCTGCGCCGAACCGGGTGGGGAAACCATCAGCGCGGTCGCGGTCGCGACGCCGAGTGCGGCTTGCAGGATATGCGTGCGCAGCGAATGCGACTCACGCCCGCGCGCCGCGCGCGCGGGCGCGCGCGAAGATGCAATGCTGGCCGAAACGCTCGGCCGCACCCATCCGGGTGCGGGAAAATTGCCGAGTCTGCGGCACCAGGAATCATCGGGTCCGGAATCGCTGGTTTGACTTAACATCTGCATCTTCGGCTCTCCCGGACAGCTGGCGCAACGCTAGTCAGGAAACGTGGAGAAAGTGTGGAAGCCTACGAGATGGTTGCAGTCGGTTCAGGATCAAGCGCCGATTAGATCGATTTATGGAACACAGTCTGCTGCTTGACGCGACAATAGCCCGCCCGCTCGTAGAATCGGTGCGCGCGTTCGCGCACGACATTGCTGCGCACGCGCATCAGCGCGAAACCCTTTGCGCGCGCCCAGTTTTCCGCCGCGGCGAGCAACGCGGCGCCGACGCCGGCGCTGCGCGCCCCGTCCGCGACGACCAGCCCGGCGAGTTCGGCGTGGGGCGGATCCTCGAGTTGCAGGCGCGGCACGACGTGGGTCCAGCCGACTACGCGGCCGTCGACCTCGGACACGAACACCTCGCCCATGCGTCGCGCGCGCACACGCGCAAGGCGTGCGCCGATCTCGATTTCGTCGATGGCATAGCCGAGCTGCGCGGACAACCCCGCGAGCGCCGCGGCGTCGCCCGCCTGCGCGGTCCGAATGCTGATCTCCATAGGGCTCTAGCGACCTTCAACGCGGACGCACGGCAACGGATGACAGCCCTAGCAGCAGCCGTCTTCACCCTTGACCGAGTGTGCCTGCGTCGCGGCGACGCCGCGCGTCAGACCCTGCGCGCTCGCGACCTGATGATCGGCGATGACCCGGGCCACGCACATCGACACGCGCTTGCCGGTCGGAATATGGATGAATTCGTTCGGCCCGTGCGCATTGGAGTGCGGCCCGAGTACGCCGGTGATCAGGAACTGTGCGCCCGGAAATTTCTCGCCGAGCATGCCCATGAACGGAATCGAGCCGCCCTCTCCCATATACGCGGGGGGCGGGCCGAAGAATTCGCGCGACGCCGCATCGACCGAGGCCTCGAGCCAAGGCGCGAGCGGCGGGGCGTTCCAGCCGCTGCCGGCCTTCTCGAGTTCGAACGAGACCTTCGCGCCATACGGCGGGTCCCTCTCGAGCAGTTTCTTGAGGTCGCCTCCGGCTTTCACCGCATCGAGCGTCGGCGGCAGGCGCAGCGAGACCTTCACCGCGGTGAACGGGCGCAGCACGTTGCCCGCGGAATCGAGCGCGGGGATACCGCCGACGCCGGTGATCGCGAGCGCCGGGCGCCAGGTGCGGTTGAGCACGAGTTCGCCGAGGTCCGTCGCGACCGGCCGCATGCCCGCGACGAACGGAAACTTCGAATAGATCGCATCGCCGAGCACCTTGGCCGACCGCTGTGCCTGCGCGACGCGCTGCGCCGGCACCTCCGCCTGGAATTCGGCAGGCGTAATCTTGCCCGAGTTTTCGTCCTCGAGGCGCGACAGCAACTGGCGCAGGATGCGGAAGCTCGAAGCGACGACGCCGGACGCGTCACCGGAATGCACGCCCTCTTCGAGCACCTGCACCGTGAGGTTACCGCCGGTCATTCCGCGCAGTGAGGTCGTGAGCCAGAGTTGATCATAGTTACCGCAGCCCGAATCGAGACAGACGATCAGCGAAGGCTTGCCGATGCGCGCGGCGAGGTGATCGACGTAGTACGGCAGGTCGTAGCTGCCGGACTCCTCGCAGGCTTCGATCAGCACGACGCAGCGTGCATGCGCGACGCCCTGCTGCCGGAGCGCAAGGATCGCCGCAAGCGATCCGAAGATCGCGTAGCCGTCGTCAGCGCCGCCACGGCCATACAGCTTGTCGCCCTCGATCACGGGTTTCCACGGGCCGAGGTGTTCGGCCCAGCCGGTCATCTCGGGTTGCTTGTCGAGGTGCCCGTATAGCAGGACGCAATCGTCTGCGGTCGCCGCAATGTCGTTGCCGCTGGCGGGGACGTCGATGAAGATCAGCGGCGTGCGGCCCTCGAGACGAACGACGTCGACCGTCATGCCATCGATCTTCTGCGCCCTGGCCCATCCGGACAACTGCGCGACGGCCTGATCCATGAACCCGTGCGCGGCCCATTCCTTGTCGAACATCGGCGATTTGTTCGGAATCTTGATGTATTCGACGAGTTGCGGGACGATTTCGCTGTCCCAGAGACCGGAAATGCTCGCTTGGGTCTGGCGGGTGTCCATGGGCAATCCTTTGAGGCAAGAGCGGTATTTTATTCCCTACGGGCCGTCGCTGTCGCTCGCGGGGGGGCCGCAATGATGCATCTGCCCCCTTCCCGTGCCATAATTTGCGGCCTTTTTCCAGCGCCGGCGTGCATGTCGCCCCGGAGCGTCAACGCGAGAAACCCCGAATGGATTTTCTGATTTCCAGCGCCTACGCGCAGACCGCCGGCGCCGCGCAAGCGCCGGGACTGCTGCCCAATGTCCTGCTCTTCGGCGGCCTCATGGTCGCGATGTATTTCTTCATGCTGCGTCCGCAGATGAAGCGCGCGAAGGAACAGCGCACGATGATCGAAGCGCTAGGCAAGGGCGACGAGGTGATCAGCAACGGCGGCATCGCAGGACGCATCACCGATATCGGCGAGACCTTCATCACTCTCGAGATCTCGTCGGGCGTGTCGGTCAAGCTGCAGAAGGGAGCGATTTCGATGGTATTGCCCAAGGGCACGTTGAAATCCGCGTGAGCCGGCCATAAGCCTGTTGCGGAGGGCGGTCGCCGCGCCGAGCGCGTGACCGGACAATAATTCCTGAACCACACGCCGCGCGAAACAGTGCGGCGCAAGAGCGATATTCATGAACGATTTTCCGAAGTGGAAATATGGCCTGATCGGCCTGGTGCTCGTGCTGGGCTTCATCTATGCCCTGCCGAACGTGTTCATCCCACAACCCGCGGTCCAGATCTCGGCGAGCCGCGGCGCGGTGGTCGATACGGCTCTCAAGGAGAAGGTTCAGGGCGTCATCGAGAAGAACAAGCTCGAGTTCAAGGCCATCGAACTGAGCGGAGACCGCCTGCTCGCGCGCTTTGCCGACAGCGACACGCAGAACAAGGCGCAGGCGCTCATCGCGACAGACCTCGGCGACAAGTACACCGTCGCGCTCAACATGGCCTCGACCGTGCCCGGCTGGCTACGTGCGATCGGCGCGAGCGCGATGCCGCTCGGCCTCGACCTGCAGGGCGGCGTGCACTTCCTGCTCGACGTCGACCAGAAGACGACGCTCGAAAAACTCCAGCAGCGCTATCGCGACGACATCAGCAGCGCGTTGCGCGAGGCGAAGATACGCTACGAGTCGGTCAACGCGACGCCCGCCGGCATCGTCGTCGTGCTGAAGAGCGACGCGGACCGCAAGAGCGCAACCAGCGTGATCTCCAAGCAGGTAAACCAGGCCGAGAAACTCGGCGACCAGCCGCCGCTCGAGCTCGCCGACGGCACGACGAGCGCCGAAAGCTTCGCACTGGTCGCAAAGATCCGCGATGCCGTCGTCCAGGCGCAGGCGCGCGCCGCGACCGCGAGCAACCTCACGACGCTGCGCAACCGCGTCAACCAGCTCGGCGTCTCCGAGCCGATCATCCAGCAACAGGGTGCGAACCGCATCGCGGTCGAACTCGCAGGCGTACACGACACCGCGGAAGCGAAGAAGGTGCTCGGCGCGCAGGCCCAGCTCGAGTACCGCGCGGTCGACGAGACCGCGACCGGCACCACGAACGAAGGCGCCTATGCAATCGCGAAGAGCGGCAACCCGCCGCCCGAATCGCGCCTGTACTTCATGCGCAATCTCGGTGCCGACGGCAAGCCCATCCCGATCGTGTTGAGCAAGAAGGTCATCGTGACCGGCGACGAGCTCGTCGATGCGCAGGCGATTCCCGACCAGCAGAGCGGCCTGCCCGCAGTGTCGATCCGCCTCAACGCGAAGGGCGGGCAGAAGATGCTCGACTACACGCAGCAGAACGTCGGCAAGCGCATGGCCGCGGTCTACATCGAGCGCGTGCCGCAGACCACGATGGTCGATGGCAAGGAAGTGCGCACGTTCAAGGAGACGCAGGAAGTCATCAACGCTGCCACCGTGCAGGCCGTGTTCGGCCCCAAATTCCAGACCACCGGCATCGGCAGCATGAAGCAGGCGACCGAGCTGTCTCTGCTGCTGCGCGCGGGCTCACTCGCGGCGCCGGTGGACATCGTCGAGGAACGCGTGATCACCGCCAGTCTCGGCCAGGACAACATCAGCAAGGGCATCAAGGCCGTGATCATCGGCCTGATCGCGGTGCTCGTCGCCGCGGCGATCTACTACCACCTGTTTGGCCTGATCGCGGACATCGGCCTGATCCTCAACCTCGTGCTGCTGCTCGCCGTGCTCTCGGTCGTCGGCGCCACCCTCACGATGCCAGGCATCGCAGGCATCGTGCTGACCCTCGGCATGGCGATCGACGCGAACGTGCTGATCTGCGAACGCATCCGCGAGGAGTTGCGCAACGGATCGACGCCGCTCGCATCGATCAAGGGCGGTTACGAGAAGGCATGGGCGACGATTCTCGACGCGAACGTCACCCACCTGCTCGCGGCAATCGGCCTGTTCGCGTTCGGCTCGGGCCCGATCAAGGGCTTTGCGGTAACGCTGTTCCTCGGCATCCTGACCTCGATGTTCACCTCGGTGACGGTTACCCATTCCCTCGTCAACCTTTTGCACGGCGGCCGCAAGCTCAAGGGCCTATCGGTCGGCAGCGGCTATCAGCACGCCACGGCCTGAGCGCTGAATCGTTCCGCCGGCGCGCGAGCGCAGGCGGTCTTGCAAGAAAAATGGAGTTCGCGCAGAACAGCGCGGACGCGACACAAATACTGAGCGGCTAGCGATCCATGGAAATCTTCAATCCGAACAGCAACATCGACTTCCTGCGCCTGCGCACGATCAGCATCACGATCTCGGTCATCCTGATCGTGATCTCGATCGGCGCACTCGCGACGCGCGGGCTCAATTACGCGCTCGATTTCACCGGCGGCGTGCTCGTCGAGGCGACCTACCAGAAGCCGATCGAGATCAGCGATGTACGCACCACGCTGGACGCGGCGGGCTTTCACAATTCGCAGGTCGTGCAGAACGTCGGCACTAACGACGTGTCGATCCGCCTGCAGACCGGCGAAGGCGACAGCAAGGCCGAGGACAGCGAAGCGTCGAAGAAGATGAACCAGATCGCCGATAACGTGATCTCGGCGCTCAAGGCCAAGCGCGACGACGTGACCAAGAAGCGCGCGGATTTCGTCGGCAGCGCGGTCGGCGACGAGCTCAAGAGCGACGGCATCGTCGCTGTGATCTTCGTGATCATCGGCATCATGATCTACATCGGCATCCGCTTCGAGTGGCGTTTCGCGATCGCGGCGATCGCGAGCGAATTCCACGACACGCTGATCGTCCTCGGTTTCTATGCGTTGACCCATCGGGAATTCGACGTCACCGTGCTCGCATCGGTGCTCGCAGTCGTCGGTTACTCGATCAACGACAAGGTCGTCGTGTTCGACCGCGTGCGCGAACTCTTCCGCTCGGCGCGCAAGGCCGAGCCGGTCGACATCCTCAACAAGGCGATCAATTCCACGTTGTCTCGAACGATCATCACCGCGCTGTTTACCGCGATCACGATGCTCGCGCTGTATTTCTTCGGCGGCACGGCCGTCTCCGGATTCGCGCTGACGATGATCATCGGCATCGTGATCGGCACGCTGTCGTCGATCTTCTTCGCGAATCCGATCCTGCTCTGGCTCGGTGTATCGAAGAAGGACCTCATGCCGGTCACGCGCGACAATCCCGAGCTCGCGCGGCGGCCGTAGCGCTCACCTTCGCGGCGACCGTCACGCCCGCCTTCGCGGCGGCTCCGTGCCGCCGCGACGCCTCCGTGGCGCGGTTCTAACCTCAGCTTCCAGAAAACGAGGCGCTCGCGAGACGGCGCGCGCGGTGTCGCGACAGCTGTGGGAGCTCAGCAAAGGTCGAGCTGTCCTACCCCGGCGTCGCAACCGAAGCGCCAGCCCACCGCCGGCGCCAGGCGCCCACCCTCACTGACAGGTGGGCGTCGGCGGTTCGAGCCCACGCGGAAACGTCCTACCTCTGGCTCAAAGAAATCGCTTCAAGATTGCCAAGCGCTACCGCGCATTGACGCTCTGCGTGTTCTCTAAGCCCCGATTGGACCGTCGAACAGGCTTACCGACGCGCGATCGCCGTATTGAACGGGATCATGAAAACCCAGCCTCGCGCCACGGAATGAGATGGCGGCAGCTTCCTCGATGTTGCGAATCAGCTTGTGCCGCGCTTTCACGGACCTCACGCCTGTTCGTCAAACGACGACCAGCTAACGCGTCAATGGTCACAACCATCGAAGCTTTTCGTCTGTGCCGTTTGCCGTCTGCCTGGCAATATCGACGGACGGACCGCCACGCTGGTCTAGCTCATGGGCCAGCCCGGCATGCCCGGCCCGATCGGCGCGCGGCCTACCGGCGGTATCAGCCCGGGATTCGGATT
>JBDTYX010000209.1:0-5809 GCA_040005435.1 Rudaea sp.
CCCCAGATCGTCGCGCCATAGTCCTTCCAGCGCAGCGGATTGTGGATCGCATACTGGCGCTGCGCGAGCGCCGCGCGCTGGCTGTTGACGAAGTAGTCGATGCCGCGCTTGCGCATGTAGTCGTCCTGGATGCCGCGGAAATCGATCCAGGTCTGGCTGTATTGATGCCAGAACATCGGGCCGCCCGCGAGATGCTCCTGCCCTTGCACGACTTCCCAGTTGTGCGGATAGGTCTCCGCCCATTGCTTCCACCCATCGGGATCCAGCGCATGCGTCGGCGAGCCGAGCGCGAGCACGTACAGCATCGCGGCCTCGGTGAACCCGTGCCAGTCGTCGCGGATGAATCCGTCCTTCGGCGTCCAGCCCATCGACACGAGCGGCGCGCGCGGCGCGAACCATTGCCAGTCCGCACGACGGTAAAGCTCGTCGGCGATGCGGCGGATCTCCTTCTCGTCCTCGTCGTTCCGGTCGTAGTACGACTGCGCGAACAGCATGCCGTAGAACAGCATCGTCGAGTCGATCGACGACAGCTCGACGTCCTCGAAACGCCTGCCGGACTGCATGTCGAGGAAGTGGTAGTAGAAGCCGTGCGCACCGGTCACGTCGCCACTCTCACCCTGCGCCGAATCGCGGAAGAAGCGCAGGATCGTCAACGTGCGCTTCGCGGCCTCGCTGCGCTTCATCCAGCCGCGCTCGGCGCCGATGCCGTACGCGGTGAGGCCGAAACCGATCGAGGCGATCGACGAGAAGAAGTCGCTGCCGGCCTGCTGCGGCCAGCCATCGGGCACGAGTCCGTTCGCGGTGTTCTGGCTGTCGCGGAAGAAGTCGAAGGTGCGCCGCTCTACATCGTCGAGCAGCACCTGCTGGTCCTTCGGCAGCGCCGAGAAGCGCAGCGGCTCGGCCGCATCGGCGCGGATCGGCATCGCGGACAGACACGCCAGCAACGCCGCGAATACGCTCGTGCTGACGCAGGATCGCGGTTTCTTGCACAAATGATCGGCGGTCATGGCGTCCTCTTCGAATATGTCGGTTCTGAATCGGATCTCGCCGCGCGACTACGCCGCGGGCGCCTTGCAGTGGCGGTCGATGAAGGCCTGATGCATCGGCATCGCGTCGACGCAGCCCGCGATCACTTGGCGCACATGATCCATGTACGACTGCAACTCCTTCTCGCCGAGCTGGTCGACGAACGGATGGTACGAACGCGGCACGACGCGCTGGCCGATCATGACCTGCACCCAGCTGACGAGCCCGAACATCTCGTCGGCATTGCGGAAGTAGCGACCGCTGTCGCGAAAGAGTTCGACCACGCTGCGCAGCGATTCGGGAATGTCCATCGTGCGGCAGTAGTCCCAGAACGGCGTGTCGTCGCGCTCGGTCGCGTTGTAGTGCAGGATCAGGAAATCGCGGATGCGCTCCCATTCGAACGCGGTCTGCGCGTTGTAGCGATCGGTCACCACCTCGCTGAAGTCGTCGCGCGGCAGCATGGTTCCGAGCCGCGCGATACCCGACTGGACCAAGTAGATGCTCGTAGACTCGAGCGGCTCGATGAATCCGCTCGCAAGGCCGAGCGAGACCACGTTCTTGTTCCAGGCCTTCTTGCGCCTTCCACTCGTGAAGCGCAACACGCGAGGATCGGAAAGCGCGCGCCCGTCGATATTGGCGAGCAGGTCTACCGCGGCCTCATCGTCGCTCAAGTAATTGCTCGAATACACGTAACCGTTGCCGACGCGATGCTGCGTCGGAATGCGCCACTGCCAGCCGGCCGGGCGCGCGGTGACGCGCGTGTACGGCGTCGGCGGCGCCACGCTCGCGCACGGCACGACCACCGCGCGGTTGCACGGCAGCCAGTGCGACCAGTCTTCGTAACCGGTGTTGAGCGCCTGTTCGATCAGCAGGCCGCGGAAGCCCGAGCAGTCGACGAACAGGTCGCCCGCGATGACCTCGCCGTTCTCCATCACGATCGATTCGACGAAGCCGTCGCTCGCGCGCAGGTTCGTGCGCTGCACTTTGCCCTCGGTGCGGCGCACGCCGCGCTTCTCGGCGTACCTGCGCAGATGGGCCGCGTAGAGCCCTGCGTCGAACTGATAGGAGTGCGCTATGTTTGCGAGCGGCGTGTTCGGCGGTGCGTCGATCGCGGAGGTCATGAACTTGCCGCGCGGCGCCGCGAGCGTGTTCAGCGAATACGCGCCGAGGTCTTCCGCGCGCCCGGACTGGCGCGCCTTGAGCCAGTACTGGTGGAACGGCAGCATGCCGAGGTCGAGGCCGATCACGGTGCCGAAGCCGTGCATGTAGCTGTCGCCGATGCGCCCCCAGTCGTTGAACTGGATGCCGAGCTTGAAGGTACCTTGCGTCGCGCGGATGAAATCGGCCTCGTCGATCTCGAGCAACTTGTTGAAGAAGCTCAGATGCGGGACCGTCGACTCTCCGACGCCGACGATGCCGATCTCCTCCGACTCGATGAGGCGGATCGAATACGCGGGCCCGAGCATCTTCGACAGGCCCGACGCCGCCATCCATCCCGCGCTGCCGCCACCGACGATGACGATGTGGCTGATTGCGTTGTTCTCTGCCATGGAGCCTTCGATCCTCATGTCCGAACGCGCGTGCGTATTCGCCGCGCGCGCTAGTGCGCCGCTTCGCTGTGGGCCGTGTTCCCCGCCGCATCGAGACTGCGCAGCATGAGCGCAATCTCGGGGTTGGCCATGAAATTCCGCCACAGCAGCCCCGACCGGTAATTCTCGACCATCACGACGATCGGCGCCTGATTCAATCCCATGAAGTGCGGTGCGACCCAGCGCCGCGACGGATTGTAATTGTCGCGCGGTCCGTAGATGCCCCACAGCTCGGATCCCAGGTCGCGATAGAAGTGCTTGAACGCCGCCATGGAGGCTTCGGGGGTGTATGGGAACGACGCCAATGCTGCCGTCAGCGTGAGAGTGCCGAGGTCGTGCGCCGCATCTGGCGCGGTCGCGGCGTAACCCTTCGGCCCGTAGCCCGCGGAGAGGCCCCAGGCGTCGGGGCCGTAACCCGCGAACCCCTTCGGGTTGGCGATGCACCACGCGCGGTTGATGCGCGCGATGTTGCGGTTGTTGTCGAAATACGAGGCGGTGAATCGGTCGTGCAGCGCGTGTGGATCGAAGCCGAGGGACGAATAGTGCGTGAAGAACAGCGGGCCGCCCGAGCCGACGCCGACATCGAGCCGAATGCCCTCGTAAGTCTGCCCATTCGCGTACCCGCTGCCGTCCTTCGTACCGCCCCACTCCGCGCGGTACGCGCTTGCGCGTGCACTCGGGCTCGCCCATCCCGAATAGTAGAGATCGGCCGGAATCGCGTGCGTCGGCGAAGCCATCGCGAGCAGGTAGGCGATCTGCGTCTCGTTGAAGCCGATCAGCGGATGGTGGATCTGGAATGCGAATTCGCTCGACCAGTGCCAGTGCAGGAACTCGCGATCTGTCGTACCGCGATACCAGTCCCAATCGACGCCTTCCCAGAGCTGCGTGATGCGCCTGCGCAGATCCTGTTCGCGCGCGTCTGCGCCGTGGAAGTATTGCCGCGCCGTGAGCAGGCCCTGCATGAGGAAAGAGGTCTCGACGAGGTCGCCGCCGTTGTCGATCATGCCAAACAGCGGGATCGTCTGCGCCGACGCGTCGTCGAGGTAGTGCGACCAGGCGCCGTGATAGCGCGGCGCGCGTTCGAGGAACGCGAGGATCTTCGCGAGCCGCGCGACGCCCTCGGCACGCGTGATGAAATGACGCTCGATCCCGACGACGAGTGCGCCGATTCCGAAGCCGCTCGCGCCGAGCGCGATGATGCGATCGTCTCCCGGAAGGTTCTCGCGCGCCATGCCCGACACGCTGCCCGCGCCGTCCCAGTAGTACTGGAACGCGGCCTCCTGCAGCATCGTCAGGAGTTCGTCGTCGCTCATCTCATGCGTCGTCGCGCTCACCGCGACCGACGGCGCGGAAGCATGCCCGCGCCAGTCGGCGGCCGCGACCTTGTATTGCGCGCCGACGTTCGGCCGGCCGATGAAATCGACGAAACGGTGGACGCCGCGTTCCTGGATGCCGATCGGCGCGAACGCGTTGCCGGCCAGCGCGCGATAGATCACGTACTGCGCGGTCGCCGCGCTATCGGCCGCCTGCCAGCGCACGACTACATGGCGGTCGTAGCCCTTGGCCTCGATCGCGGTCGGTGTCGACAACGAGCGCGTGTCGGCGCCGCTCGTGACTTCGTCGTCGACCCGCACGTCATCGACGATCAGCACGTGTCTCGCGCCGTCGGCGCGCGCCTGGTGGAACACGAGGCGCTTGAACTGCGCGGGTTCGAAGTCGTAGACCGGCGCCGAGCGCAGCTCCGTGAACGGGATGCGCACCTCGACCCAGCGCTGCGCGGGCAGGTCGCCGGTGAACTTGCCGAGCGGCTCGGCGATCGTAACGCGCGCGGGCTCGGTCGCGTCGGAGAGCACGACCGCAGGCAGGTCGGCTTTGGCGATCGCCTGCGGTGCATAGATCCAGAAGTAGAGATTGCGTCCGCGCATCTCGGGCACGCGGTTCGGGATGTTGACGACGTGGATCTCGGCGTCCCAGCCGCCGTCCGGCTGCGACTGCCACTCGATGCGCAACGCATTCGGAGGGCTGTGGAAGACGGTCTTGTCGACCGGCAGGTGCGCGTCGATGCCGAGCAGCGAACTCGGTGCGGTCGCCGCGGCGACGCTATGCCAATACAGGTCCGCCTGCGCGCTGTTGTCGAACACGACGTGACGGTAATAGTCGGAATCGGCATGCGCCGCGCTCGCGCATGTGAGCGCGCATGCGAGCGCGAAGACTCGCGTCTGGCGCGCGACGGGCAATCGGCTGCGATGAGGCATCGAACGACGGTTCCTGATGGACGTGAGCGCGTGGGCCGGCGCCAAAAACAAAGCCCGCGATCGCGGGCCTTGTCGTTTGCTTGTCGCGGAGGTGGGCGGGTCCGTCCGCCCGAGCCTTGTCCCTACCACCTGAACCCGAGAGTGAACTTGAACGTTCTCGGCACGCCGAAGATGTCGCCGGTCTTGTTGTAGACGACCGGGTTCGGATTGAGCACGCCGTCGATGCCCCACGTGTTGATCGTGCTCGAGTAGTTCTTGAAGTTGAGCGCGTTGAGGATGTCGAAGCGCAAGTAGAGATCCATGCCGCGCGTGAGGTCGAAGTTCTTCGTCGCCTGCAGGTCGATGTCTCGATAGCCGAAGATCGGCCCGCCGAACAGGAAGCGCTTGCCCGGCGCGAGGCCGACCGCCGGATAGGCGATCGCGCCTACCGGGTTCGGGAACAGGTTGCAGCAAGCGATGTCGGTCGTCGGCAGCGGCGTCGCGAGCGTCAACTTGCCCGCGAGCAGCAGGCCCCAAGGACCGTCGTACGACAGCGTCGTGACGAGGCGATGCTTGGCCGCGGCGCTCGAGGTCAGGAACGGATAGTCGGTGATCTTCGGCAGATCGAACGCGTAGCCATCGGTGTACAGGCGGTTCTGCTTGGCGTCGGTGTAGGTGTAGGCGATCGTCGCGCCCCAGCCCGAGTCCTTCGTGTAGGGCCGCTCCGCAGAGAGCAGCAACTCGTTGTTGCGTGTTTCCTTGCCGTTGTCGAACAGGATCAACGCGCCGATGCCGGGCACGCCGCTCGAGCCCCATTGATTTTGACCCTTGTAGAAGTCGCCATTGCCGTAACGATTGCCGAGCTGGCCGATGATGCCGTTGTAGCTGTTGATGCGCGAGATCGTCGCGCTCGTGTTCCAGTCGCCGACCTTGTTGCGCATGCCGATGCTGAACTGGTCG
>JBDTYX010000210.1:0-5806 GCA_040005435.1 Rudaea sp.
TGCCGATCACGCCGAAGATCAAGGGCAACTTCACCGCGCGCTACAGCTTCAATCTGTTCGAGAATGAAGCCTACGTGCAGGGCGCAACCTTCTTCACCGGCAGGCGGCGGTCGGACCTGCGCACACTCGAAGGCGGCATCCTCGGCGAGCTGCCGGGATATGGCACGACCGATATCTCCGCGGGTATGAAGAAAAACAAGTGGGCGTTCGACGTCTACATGAAGAACGTCTTCGACAATCGCGGCGAGATTGCGAACTATGCCGAGTGCCAGGCGACGGTCTGCGGCGGTACGACCTACATCATCCCGACGCAGCCGCGCACGATCGGCATGCGCGTCACGCGCGATTTCGACTAACGCGGTCCGCTCGAAGACTGCACCGGCGCGATGCTGCGGCGGTGCAGGCTAGCGCAGCTTGCGCACGTCTTCCGCGCTCAGCGCATCGGCATAGTGATTGTCGAAATGCGTGCGCACGTAGTTGACGATCTCGGCGACCTGCGCGTCGGTCAGGTACTCGCCGAACGCGGGCATGCCGTGACGCCCCTTGATGACCGTCAGTGCCGGATAGCTCGCACTCGCGAGCTTCGCGTTGGCGGCGAGCGCGGGGTAGGTGCCCGCGCCGGTCGCGCCCTTCGCGTCGGGCATGTGGCAGCCCTGGCAGACCGCGCGGAAAATCGTCGCGCCATCCTTGTGTACGAACGGGCTGAAGAACACGGTAACGCGTGGCGAGAACGGCGGCAGCGCTTCGTCCGCATGCAGCCCGGTCGTCGCGACCGCGAACAGCACCCCAAGCAGCGTGAGCGTGCGTCGCGCGGGAGCGGGTTTGCGATTCGAGGTCATGCCTTGCTCCCGTGCGCCACGGCGCGCGCGTGGATGCGTCCGATCGCGTCGAGCGACGACAGCACCGCACCCTCCTGCCAGCCGTTGATGAAAGACGTGTGCTCGCCGGCGAGTGCGATGCGTCCGTCGAGCGCGCACAGGTTGTCGTAGTGCTCCGCCCGCACGTCTTCCTGCCAGTCCGCGAAGCAGCCGAGCGTGAACGGCGAGCGGTGCCAGGCGACGCTGATCCCGTTCTCGAACTCCTTGCGGTACTGCGGATGGATCTGCGCGCCCTGCTCGACCGCGGCCTGCACGCGCTGCTGCGGCGACATCGCGGTGAACTCGAACGCGTTCGCGCTGAACATGTAGCCGCCGAGCAGCACGCCCTTGCCCGGCTGGTTGAGGCCGGCCATCGGATAGGCGATCTGCTGGATCGGCAGGTCGGTGAGCGTGATGCCGCCGTAGATGCGTTCGTCTTCTTCCCAGAAGCGCCGCTTCATCTGCAGTCCGATCTTCACCGCACACTCGTAGGCGACCGATCCGATCGCCGCCTGCATCGGCTCGCCGACCTTGATCGGGATCTGCGCGAGGATAGGCAGCGGAATCGTGCACAGGCACCAGTCGGCGCCGGCCTGCGTCGTCGCGCCGCCATGGCGCGCGTCGACCCACGAGACCTTCACGCCGTGCTCGTCCTGGTCGATCGCGGTGACCTTCGCATCGAATTGCACGAGCGGCGCGACCTCGCGATACACGGCCAGCGCAATCTGGTCCATGCCGCCGACCGGTTGGAACATCGCGGGCGACAGGTCGTAGTCGAGCGGCGTCGTCAGGTAGTTCCACAGGCCGGAGCGCAGCAGGTCGCCGCGCGCGATCGGCGTCGAAGGCACCCCGCGCGGCATCAGGCCGCCACCGGGATCGACGTCGTAGCCACGCACGTCGCTCAGGTTCGCCGACGCGGTATAGCGCATCTGCTTGTCGAGAGCGCCCCAGCTGCGCAGCGCCTCGAGCAGCTTGTCCTTGTCCTCGCCGCTCAAGTCCGCGTCGAGGTTTCCCTTGTTGACCGCCTTGCCGAGCAGCTCGGCGACGTGGCCCTGGAAGTCGTGGCGCACGTGACGCACGCGCTGCGGCTTGCCGCCGAACGCCTTGGGCGAATGAAGGTAGGCATTGACGTTGATCTGGTTGAACGGCTCGAGCGGCACCCTGAGCCGCTTCGCATAGTCGAGCATCGCGTAGTGGTGGTAGGGAATCCGCCACGGGCCGGGGTTGATGTACAGACCTTTGTCGAACTCGCATTTCTGATTGAAGCCGCCGAGCTCGGTGTACTCGTCGCCGCCGCGCAGCGTCCATGCGCGACCGCCCGCGCGATGGTTGTATTCGAGAACCTTGACCTTGTAGCCCGCGCGTTGCAGCTCGTATGCGGCGACGAGGCCGGCGATGCCTGCGCCGAGGATCAGCACCGAGCTGCCAGCGGGCGCGCCCTTGAGATCGACGGCGCCCTGGTAGTGCGACTCCTGCGCGTGGCCGAGTGTCGACATGGCCTGATACATCATCGTCGCGCCGGCGGTGAGGCCGATGCGCTGCAGGAGTTCACGCCGGGTCGTCGAGACCGTCTCGCCGTTACGTCGCATCGTGATCCCCATGCAGCCGCAGTGTGCCCATTGCAGCACTTCGGCGCGAATGAGTCGAGGGCCAATTGCGATCGCGGCGTTGCCGCCGCTTGCGCCGCATCTTGAATTAAGATGGATTGCCCAGAACTTAAGACCACCGCAGCGCGCGCGCTCGAGCGGCGCTGCGCCAGCACAGGATCACTCATGCCGATTTACGAATTCGAATGCCGCGCGTGCGGAACGCGCTTCGACCGCCTGCAGAAACTCAGCGATCCCGATCCTGACACCTGTCCGCAATGCGCCGTACAGAACCAGATCGCGAAGCGCGTGACCGCGCCGTCGTTCCGGCTCGCGGGCAGCGGCTGGTACGAGACCGACTTCAAGAAGGACGGCGACAAGAAGCGCAATCTTGCTGGCAACGACGAGGCATCGAAGCCGGCTTCGGACGCGACGAAGAAGGAGGGCGGCGATAAGGCTGCGCCGGCCTCAGCCCCCGCCAGCGAGGCCGCAAAGTCTCCCGCGCCGCCCGCGAAAGGCAGCACGCCTCCGACCTCGTGAACGAACGCTGAGTCATCGGCGCAACCCGAGCAAATTGCGCTGTGGATCAAGTCCCGACGTGATTTGCGTGGTGTACACTCGATTCCGGTCAATCGGAAGGGAGTACGAACCATGTCATTAAGAAACTTGGTGTTGGCTGTTGTCTTTGTCGCGGGGATCGCACCGGCCATGCCCGTAAGCGCGCAGCCCGGCGGCGGCGTCGTTGAATGCGAGAGTCGCAACTATTCCTATCAGCGTTGCGAAGCGCCCTGGGGAGAGGCGCGCATCGCGCGCCAGACCTCCGGAACGCAGTGCGTCCGTGGGCAGAACTGGGGCTTCGATCGTCGCGGTGGCTTCGTCTGGGTCGATCGCGGCTGCGGAGCGCGGTTCGTCGCAGCGGGTGGCTACGGCGGGCGTCCGCATGACGAAGGTGGCTACCGGCCGGGTCCGGGCTGGGATAGCCGGTTCTCGTTCCGCTGCGAAAGCAATGATAGTCGCTACAACTTCTGCGCCGTGGACCTCGGCGGCGGCGGTCGCGCCACTCTCGAGCGCCAGACCTCGAACTCGCCTTGCATCGAAGGTCAAACGTGGGGTTGGAATCGCGCCGGCGTGTGGATCCAGGGCGGTTGCCGCGGCGTGTTCTCTATCGAACGTCGCTGGCGCTAGCGCGCGCCTGATGGCGTAGAAAAGCATCGATCCGGCAGGATCGCTGCCGAGGAAATTCGCGAACACCCGCCTCTCCGGCGGGTGTTTCGTTTGCAGTGCAGCAAAAACCTTCGTAGCATTCGCCGTCCGCCGGTCTGGCACCCTCGAAGCACGAGCGCCGGTAGTCAGGGGTGGTTCCCGGAATTTGAGTCAAGCGGTGGAGTGGTTTTCAGCATGCGTACGCAGTATTGCGGTCTCGTCGACGAGGCCCTGGTCGATCACGAAGTGACCCTGTGCGGCTGGGTGGACACTCGGCGCGACCATGGCGGCGTGATCTTCATCGATCTTCGCGACCACGAGGGCATCGTCCAGGTCGTCATCGAGCCGGAGAATGCCGCGGCGTTCTCGTCCGCGGAACACGTCCGCTACGAGTTTTGCCTGCGCATCTCGGGCAAGGTGCGCCGCCGCCCGCAGGCGCAGATCAACGAACGCCTGCGCACCGGGCGCATCGAGGTGCTCGCGGGCCGCTTCGAGGTGCTCAACGCGGCCGCGCCGCTGCCGTTCATGCTCGATGACGCGGTCGGCGAGGACGCGCGCCTGCGCTATCGCTACCTCGACATCCGCCGCCCCGACATGCAGCGCAAGCTGCGCATGCGCACGAAACTCGTCTCCGCACTGCGCCACTATCTCGACGCGCGCGGATTCCAGGACATCGAGACGCCGATCCTGACCAAGGCGACGCCCGAAGGCGCGCGCGACTATCTCGTGCCTTCGCGCGTGCATCCGGGCGAGTTCTTCGCGCTGCCGCAGTCGCCGCAGCTGTTCAAGCAACTGCTCATGATGGCCGGCATGGACCGCTACTACCAGGTCGCGCGCTGCTTCCGCGACGAAGACCTGCGCGCGGACCGCCAGCCCGAATTCACCCAGCTCGACATGGAGTTCGCGTTCGTCGAGGAGCGCGACGTGCAGGACACGGTCGAGGCGATGATCCGCCACGTGTTCAAGCAAGTGGCCGGCGTCGATCTCGCCCAGGAATTTCCGCGCATGACCTACGCCGAGGCGATCCGTCGTTACGGCTCGGACAAGCCCGACCTGCGCATCGCGCTCGAACTCGTCGACATCGCCGAGCACGTCCGCCATGTCGATTTCAAGGTCTTCGCGGGTCCGGCCAACGATGCGGGCGGCCGCGTCGCCGCGCTGCGTCTGCCGAATGGCGCGAGCCAGCCGCGCAAGTATCTCGACGACCTCGGCGTGCACGTCGCGCGCTACGGCGCGAAGGGACTCGCCTGGATCCGCGTCGACGACATCGCGAAGGGACGCGAGGGCCTCACCTCGCCGATCACGAAGTTCCTCGACGACAAGGCGATCGACGGCATCTTCGCCGCGGTCGGCGCGCACGGTGGCGAAGTCACCTCCGGCGACGTGATCTTCTTCGGCGCGGGGCCGTACAAGACGGTCAGCGACTTCATGGGCGCGCTGCGCCTCAAGGTCGGCAAGGACAACGGCCACGTCGCCGACGGCTGGGCGCCGCTGTGGGTCACCGATTTTCCGATGTTCGAATACGACCACGACGCGAAGCGCCACGTCGCGCTGCATCATCCGTTCACGGCGCCGAAAGTCGACGATGTCGAAGACCTCAGGGCGAACGCGCAGGTCGCGGTGTCGCGCGGCTACGACATGGTGCTGAACGGCAACGAGATCGGCGGCGGCTCGATCCGCATCCATCGCCCCGAGATGCAGAGCACCGTGTTCGACCTGCTCGGCATCGGCAGCGAGGAGGCCCAGCTGAAGTTCGGCTTCCTGCTCGAGGCGCTGAAATACGGCGCGCCGCCACACGGCGGCATCGCGTTCGGCATCGATCGCATCGCGGCGCTGATCGCGGGCACCGAGTCGATCCGCGACGTGATCGCATTCCCGAAAACCGCGAGCGCCCAAGACCTCATGACCGACGCGCCATCGACCGTCGCCGAGGCGCAGCTGCAGGAGCTGCACGTGCGCGTGGTGAAGCCGCAGAAGGCTTGATGACCCGCCGAAGCGCAAGCCAGTGAGCGAACACGTCATCCTGCTGCATGGATTGTGGATGCGCGGCTTCACGCTCGCGGCGCTGCGTCGTCGCCTCGAACGCGAGGGCTACAGCGTTGAACTGTTCGACTACGCGAGCGTGATGCACAAGCCCGAGGCGACGATCGACAAGCTCGT
>JBDTYX010000211.1:0-5756 GCA_040005435.1 Rudaea sp.
TCATGCGGAACGTGCCCGAGCCGCAGCGCCAGTTCGCCATGCGCTCGCGCGTCGGCGCCGGCACGGCGGCGGGATCGAGCAGGCGCTCGTAGAGCAGCTTCGGGTTGACGTTCGCGACGACCGCGCGCGCGCGCAGCGTCTTGCCGTCCTCGGTGACGACGCCGACCGCCTGACCGCGCTCGACGATCACCTCGCGCACGGCAGCATTCGTGCGGATCTCGACGCCAGCCGCAATTGCAGATCTCGCCATCGCCTGCGTGATCGCGCCCATCCCGCCGATCGCGTGACCCCACGCGCCCTTGACGCCGTTGACCTCGCCGAACACGTGGTGCAGCAGCACGTAGGCGCTGCCCGGGGTGAACGGACTCGCGTAGTTGCCGACGATGCCGTCGAAGCCGAGCACCGCCTTGATCGGCTCGCTCTCGAAGAAGCGATCGAGATACTCGCCCGCGGAGATCGCGAACAGGTCGAGCAGCTCGGTGCGCATGTCCGCGCCCAGCGAGTGCAGGCGCTTGCCGAGCTTGCCTGCGCGCAGCATCTCGGGCAGCCCCTTCCACCACCCGCCATCGGTCACGTTCGGCGGCGCCTCTAGCGCGAGCGCACGCAGCACGTCGGCGATCACGTCGAGGCGGCGCTCGTATTCGTCGAGGCGCTCGGCATCGCGCGCCGAAAACTTCGCGACCTCGCGCTTCGTGCGTCCCTCGCCGGTCAGCAGGTAGCTGCCGTCGGGGCGCGGCAGGAAATTGCTGGCCTTGCGCAGCACCACCTCGAGGCCGTGGCTCGCGAGATCGAGATCTCGGATCACGGTCGGCTGCAGCAGCGACACGGTGTAGGCCGCTACCGAATTGCGGAAACCCGGATGAAACTCCTCGGTGACCGCCGCGCCGCCGACCACGCCGCGGCGCTCGAGCACGCAGACCTTGTGCCCTGCCTTGGCGAGATACGCAGCGCAGACGAGGCCGTTGTGGCCGCCGCCGACGAGGATCGCGTCGTAGATGTTTTCGCTCATGCGTGCGCCCCTGCCGGAAGGCATCGATTATCGCCGCGCTTGGCGCCGGGCGCCATCAAGACGATGGACGCGACCCGCCGCTTCGCCGATCATGCGCGCATGCATTTGCGTACCGTCACCGCGACCCGCTACGTCACGCCCTTGCGCGAGGGCGGCTCGCTGCCGGCGATCGTCGAAGGCGACGACAGCGGCCTGTACGTGCTCAAGTTCCGCGGCGCGGGCCAGGGGGCGAAGGCGTTGGTCGCCGAGCTCGTCGCGGGCGAGATCGCGCGCGCGCTCGGTCTCTCGGTGCCGGAGATCGTGTTCGTCGACCTTGACGGCGAACTCGCGCGCACGGAACCCGATTCCGAGATCCAGCACCTGATCCGCGCGAGCGTCGGTCTCAACCTCGCGCTCGACTACCTGCCCGGCTCGGTCACGTTCGACCCGCTCGTCGATCGCGCGCTGATCATCGAGCCCGATGCCGACCTCGCCTCTCGCGTCGTCTGGCTCGACGCGTACGTCAGCAACGTCGACCGCACCGCGCGCAACGCGAACATGCTCGTGTGGCATCGCCAACTGCGTCTGATCGACCATGGCGCGGCGCTGTACTTTCATCACGACTGGAGCGACTACCGCGCCCGCGCCACGCGACCATTCGTGCAGATCAAGGACCACGTGCTGCTGCCGACCGCGACGCGCATCGCCGAAGTCGATGCCGATCTCGCCGCGCGGCTTGCGCCGAGCTTGCTCGCGGCTATCGTCGGCCTGATTCCCGACGCATGGCTCGCCGGCGATGGCCTGCGCATCGATGGCGTCGCCGCCGACGCGGCCGCGCATCGTGCAGCCTATCTCGACTATCTGACGCTGCGTCTCGCGGCACCGCGCGCGTTCGTCGCCGAGGCCGTGCGCGCGCAGGCGGGCCACTGAGCATGCACGCGACCTACGACTACGCAGTGATCCGCGTCGTGCCCCGCGTCGATCGCGAGGAATTCGTCAACGTCGGCGTGATCGTCGCCTGCCAGGAGTCCGGTTTTCTCGAGGCACGCATCGAACTCGACGAGGCGCGCCTGCTCGCACTCGACGCGACGCTCGACCTCGCGACGATTCGCAGCCACCTCGACACGATCCCGCGGATCTGTGCGGGCGGAAAGGCTGCCGGTCCACTCGGTGCGCTGTCGCGGCGCGAACGCTTTGACTGGCTCACGGCGCCGCGCAGCGCGCTGATCCAGACGTCCGCGGTGCACACGGGCCGCTGCGCGCATGCCGCCGACGTTATCGAAGATCTCATGCGCACGATGGTGCGCGTCGTCCCGCTGTAGACGACCCGGCCATTCGCGCGTTGTCGTTTCATTGCCCGAGGTTCAACACCGATGCTGCAGAAACTCATTCCGAAGATCTTCTATGCGCAGATCGCCGACGCGCTCGATCTGTTCGTCGCCGGCATGGATTTCAAGATCCTTCATCAGGACGCCGACCTCGTGGTGGTCGAACGCGACGGCGCGAAGGCCTACCTCGTCCAGAACGCGGAATACGCAGCCAAGGACCGGCCCGAGATCGCGATCGAGACCGATTCGCTCGAGGCGCTGTTCGCCGAGATCCGCGGCAGGCGCCCGGATCTGCTGCATCCGAATCTCGCGGCGATCAAGACCCAGCCCTGGGGCGCACGCGAATTCGCGCTGCGCGACAAGACCGACGTCTGCGTGATCTTCCGCCAATGGTGAGCGAATCAGCGTGAGACTGCGGCCGCGTCTGTCGAGGACGCGCCCGCGCCGTCCCGCTGGGTCAGGCCGACGAGGATGCCGACGACGCACAGCGCGGCGACGTAGTGCGCCGGCGCGAGCGGCTGCGCCTTCATCATGAGGCTCACGAAGAGCGGCGTGAGTCCGCCGAAAATCGCGTAGGCCACGTTGTACGCGAACGAGATGCCCGAGAAGCGCAGTGCGGGTGGGAACGCGCGCACGAGCACGGTTGGAATTACGCCGACGACGCCGACGCAGAACCCCGCGAAGGCATACAGCGGGACGAGTCGCTGCGCCGAATCCGCGAGTCCGAAATACAGCGCGTAGACCGCGCCGAGCAGCAGCGCGCAACCGATCGCCACGACGCGCGTCGCGCCGAAGCGGTCGGCGGCAAGGCCGTACACGACGCACCCTATCGACAGGCCCAGCGTCGCGACGCTGTTCGCGGCGAGAGCATCTGCGGGCGAGATCGGGAACAGTTTCTGGATCAGCGTCGGCGTCATCAGGATCACGACGACGATCGCGGCGGTCAAGACCCAGGTCAACAGCATCGACACAACCACCGCGCGACCGTGCCCCGCGAGAACCGCCATCAGCGGGACGCCGCGTTCGAGCGCGTTGCGCCGGCGCAATTCCTCGAACACGGGCGTTTCGGCGAGCAGTCGGCGCAGGAAGACCGCGAAGAATCCGAACACCCCGCCGACGAGGAACGGAATGCGCCAGGCGAACGCGAGCACGTCCGCCGGGCTGTAGCTCCTGTTCACCGCGGTCGCGATCAGCGACCCGAACAGGATGCCTATCGTGAGGCCCGATGTCAGCGTGCCACACGCGAAACCCACGCGGTCGGCAGGCACGTGCTCGGCGACGAACGTCCACGCGCCGGGCACCTCGCCGCCGATCGCCGCGCCCTGGACGAGTCGCAGCAGCAGCAACGCGAGCGGGGCCGCATAGCCGATGCTCGCGTAGGTCGGCAGCAGGCCGATCAGCAACGTCGGGATCGCCATCAGGAAGACGCTGAGCGTGAACATGCGCTTGCGCCCGCTGCGGTCGCCGAAGTGGGCCATGATCACGCCGCCGAGCGGACGCGCGAAATAGCCTGCCGCAAACAGTCCCCAGGTCTGCAGCAGCCGCAGCCAGTCGGCCGTCTCTGGCGGGAAAAAGAGCTGACCTATCGTCGCGACGAAGAAGCCGAAGATAATGAAATCGTAGAACTCGAGCGCGCCGCCGAGCGCAGCGAGCGCGAGCGTCTTCATATCCTGGCGGCTGAGCGAGCTGGATTTCATGTCGGCTTCTTCGGCGAGAACAACGCGGAGGTTCGCGCGGCGGATCTGCGGGCAAGACTGGGCTTCAACCGGGCGCGGGGCTCAGACGAGCCGATCCAGGCGCTGGTACACGGTTGTGCTAGACGAGCGCGGCGATGTCCTTCTCTATGCTCTGCGGCGTATCGGTCGGCGCATAGCGCGTGAGCACCTTGCCGTCGCCGTCGACCAGAAACTTCGTGAAGTTCCACTTGATCGATTCGCTGCCGAGCAGGCCCTTCGCCTGCGCCTTGAGATATTTGTACAGCGGATGCGTGTTCGCGCCGTTGACTTCGATTTTCGCGAACATCGGGAATTTGACGTCGTAGGTGAGCGAACAGAAATTCTTGATTTCCGCCTCGTCGCCCGGCTCCTGGTGACCGAACTGGTCGCAGGGGAAGCCGAGCACGACCACGCCCTTGTCCTTGAACTTCTCGTACAGCGCCTCGAGGCCCGTGTACTGGGGCGTGAATCCGCACTTGCTCGCGACGTTGACGATCAGCATCGTCTTGCCCTTGTACGCGGCCAGCGACGCTTCCTCGCCATCGATGTTCTTCGCGCTGAATTCGTAGACGCTGGTCATCACGGGCTCCGGCAGGATTTGAGTAGTTGCAGCTTATCGCTGCGGGCGCCCGAGAGGAATGGCCGGGCGAGCGCCAGACCCCGCGTGACCCGCTATGGATCCGCGCGTTCGAAATGGGTGCGATCGAGCACATAGTCGACGTTGCCGCCGGTCAGGTGTCGACGCACGACGATGCCGCCGTCTGCGGCAGCACGCAGGATCTCGACGCGCGCGATGGGGCGGCCCTGAACGTGCACCGTCAGGTACTGGCCGACGTAGGATGCGAGCTGCCGGTAGTCGGTGATGCCGCCGGTGTCATCGACTTCCGCAGACATCGGCGCCACGACGGGTGCGGCCGCGGGCGCCGCCCTCGCGGCCGCGGCTGCGGCCGCCTTGACCGCTTTGGGATCGGGCGCGGCGGCCTGCACGACGATCAGCCCCGACCCGGTGGTGCCCGCCGATGCCGGGTTTGGCGCGGCCGCGCGCGTATCGACCGCGCCGCCCTCGCGCCGGACGATCTCGTAAGTCGCAAGCTGAGCATCGCTCTGCGGCAGCGGGCGCTCGGCGACTGCGGCGAGCGCCAGAGGCAGCTTCTTGCCCCCCACCGTGAACGTGCCCTGCACGCGCGACAGCAATTCGGCCGTCTCCTTCGCCGCACCCTTCATCACGCTCAACGGCGGGTCGTAGCGCACGACCATGTCGAACCCGCCGCCCTTGCTCGCATAGCCGCGATAGGCGTCGGCGACCTCGGGCGACACCGCGAGCGCGACCGCCTGCAGCAGGCGCTTCACGCTGAGCATGTGGCGCTCGACGAACGCATCCTCGCCGATCTTGTCGGAGGCGGCGCAGCGATGGTTGCGTGCCACGACGAAGCCAAGATCCTTGACGTGCCATTCGTCGGACACGACTTCGCTGAGGCCCGTCTCGATGAGGCTGAACAGCGAAAAGCTGTCGTGCTTGATCATCTCGCGGCGCACGTCGACGCGGCTAACGCCGGGGACCGACAACGACTGGTTCTTGATCAGGTTCTTGCCTTCCGAACTGAACGCGAGGCTGAGATCGACGCCACGCGGATTGAGCCCCATCTCGTTGACTTCCTTCTCGAGCCAGAGCGTGTCGCCGACGCAGCCCTCGGCCTCAAACGGCGCGGCGCTGAAGTTGCCGAA
>JBDTYX010000212.1:0-5753 GCA_040005435.1 Rudaea sp.
AGGCGAGCCACACGTTCAACCTGCTCGACGCGCGCCGCGCGATCAGCGTGACCGAGCGGCAGCGCTACATCCTGCGCGTGCGCACGCTCGCGCGTGCGGTCGCCGAGGCGTATTACGCGCAGCGCGAGAAGCTCGGGTTTCCGGGCCTCAGACATTCGGCGATCAAGAACAACAAGGAAGCCGCCTGATGCCCGCGGCGAGGAGCAAGTCGCTGCTGATCGAGCTCGGCACAGAAGAGTTGCCGCCGAAGGCTCTCGACGAGCTCGCTCGGGCGTTCGACACCGGCATCTGCGCGGGTCTGAAGAAGCGTGGCATCGCTTTCAACGACGAGTGCGCAGATTTCTTCTGCTCGCCGCGGCGTCTCGCGGTGCTGATTCGCGACGTGGCGACAGAGCAGCCAGCGCAGAAATCTGAAGTGCCAGGTCCGTATCTCAACATCGGACTCGACGCGAACGGTGCGCCGACGCCCGCCTTGCGCGGCTTTGCCGCGAAGAACGGCGTCGCGATCGAGCAACTGCAGCGCGCGAGCGATGCCAAGGGCGAGCGTTTCGTTGCCCGCAGCGAGCGACCGGGCCAGCCGACCGCCGCGCTGATCCCCGAGATCGTCGCCGAGGCGCTCAAGGGCCTGCCGATACCGAAGCCGATGCGCTGGGGCGATCACGACTACTCTTTCGTCCGGCCTGCGCACTGGCTCGTGATGCTGCATGGCGCCGATGTGATCGATGGCGAGATGCTCGGGCTGAAGTCCGGGCGCGAGTCGCGCGGCCACCGTTTCCATCACCCGCAACCGATCGCGATCGCCGACGCAGATTCCTGGCTCGCGGCGTTGCGCGACGCGAAGGTGCTCGCCGACCCGCAGGAGCGTCGCGAGCGCGTGCGCGCGGAGGTCGCGCGCGTCGCCAACGAGACTGGCGGCGTGCCGCGCCTGTCCGACGGCCTGCTCGACGAGATCGCGAACCTGACCGAATGGCCTGTCGCGATCGCCTGTACGTTCGATCGCGAGTTCCTCGCGGTGCCGCAGGAGGCGCTCGTGACGACGATGGAGACGAACCAGAAGTTCGTTCCGGTGTTCGACGCGAACGGCAGGCTCACCGAGCATTTCATCGGCGTCGCGAATATTGAATCGAAGGACCCCGCCGAGATCCTCAAGGGCTACGAACGCGTGATCCGGCCGCGCTTCGCCGACGCGAAGTTTTTCTACGACGAGGACCTCAAGGCACCGCTCGCGGACCAGCAGGAAGCGCTGAAGTCGGTCACCTATCAGCAGAGCCTCGGCAGCGTCTGGGACAAGAGCGTGCGCGTCGCCGAACTCGCGCGGGTTATCGCCGGGCGACTGCGCGATGCCGGCGACGACGTCGATGCGGCTCTCGCGACGCGTGCCGCGGCGCTGTCGAAGTGCGACCTGATGACGCGCATGGTCGGCGAATTCCCCGAGCTGCAGGGCGTGATGGGCCGCCACTACGCGACCGCGAACAACGAAAACGCGGCAGTCGCACAGGCGCTCGACGAGTTCTATCGGCCGCGCTTCGCGGGCGATGACATCGCGCAGGGCAGAATCGGCCAGGTGCTCGCGGTTGCCGAACGCCTCGACACGCTGGCCGGCATCTTCGCAGTCGGCCTCAAGCCCAGCGGCAACAAGGATCCATTCGCGTTGCGCCGCGCGGCACTCGGCCTGGCGCGGACGCTGATCGAAGGCGGCTTGCCTCTCGATGTGAGTGCGCTGCTTGCCGAGGCCCTAGACCTGTTGCCGCCTGGTGCTGGGCACAAGGCGTTGTCCGCGAAGGCTCTAAAAGACAGCGTCACAAGCGCCGCAGCGGAGGACGAGATTGCTCGCGGTAAGCAGACGTCCCTGCCCGGAGAGCAGAAGAAGAAGCTAGCGGCGGAGCTCTACGAATTCATTCTTGATCGCCTGCGCGGCTACTATGCCGATCAGGGCGTTTCGGCGGAAGCGTTCGAATCCGTCCGCGTGCTCGCGCCGGCAGATCTGAGCGACTTCGACAAACGCGTCCACGCGGTCGTCGAATTCTCGAAACTGCCGCAGGCGCAGGCGCTCGCCGCGGCGAACAAGCGCATCGGCAACATCCTGCGTCAGGCCGGAGATGCCGGGGCAGCTTCAAAGATCGAGACGACGCTGCTCGACGCAGGCGCCGAGACCGAATTGCACGCTGCGATCGAGTCCACGTTCAAACGCGTACGACCTCTTGCCGCGCAAGGACTGTACGTCGACAGCCTGCGCGAACTCGCGGCGTTACGCGAGCCGGTCGACCGTTTCTTCGAAGCGGTCATGGTCATGGCCGACGACCCGGCCAAACGGGCCAACCGTCTCGCCCTGCTGGGCCGCTTGCGCGGCATGTTCCTCGACGTGGCGGATATTTCGTTGCTGCCAGGTACCTGATGGACGCAAAATCTTGGCTTGCGTGTAATGCAAGCCACACCTCTCGGGTCTGAGGCTCATCGACCACGATGGAGAACGGAATGCCCAAATTCGGATTGCTCGCTCGCCTACAGGCCAAACCCGGCAAGGAAAAAGAAGTGGAAGCGCTGTTGATCGGCGCGCTGCCGCTCGCCGAGCAGGAAGCTGGGACGCGTACCTGGTATGCGTTCAGGCTCGACGCATCGACGTTCGGCATATTTGACACGTTCGATGACGAGACCGGCCGCGAAGCGCATTTGGCCGGGCAAATCGCGCAGGCGCTGATGGCGAAGGCTGACGAGTTACTTGCGGTGCCGCCGCAGATCGACAAGATCGATCTGCTCGCGACGAAGTAGCGCGACGCTGACCACTGCGTGCCGCTGAAGACCCTCGCCGGCCATGCCGTGCGAGCGTCCGGACTGCTGCTACTTGAGGTGGTCCCAGAGGAACGAGTAGGCGAGCGCGTTCATGAACGCCGCCTGCTTGTTGTCTGCAGCCGCGCCATGGCCGCCCTCGATATTTTCGTAGAAGCTCACGTCGTTGCCGAATTCGAGCATGCGCGCGGCCATCTTGCGCGCCTGGTGCGGACCGACGCGATCGTCGCGCGTCGAGGTCGTGAATAGCACGGGCGGATATTTGCGTGCCTTCTCGACATTCTGATACGGCGAGAACGTCTTGATGAACGCCCAGTCCTCGGGCTTGTCGGGATCGCCATATTCGGCCATCCACGAGGCGCCGGCAGCGAGGTGCGAATAGCGCTTCATGTCGAGCAGCGGCACCTGGCAGACGATCGCGCCCCACAGGTCTGGGTAGAGCGTGAGCATGTTGCCCATCAGCAGGCCGCCGTTGCTGCCACCCATCGCACCGAGATGCGTCTTCGAGGTGATCCTGCGCTCGACGAGATCGTTCGCGACCGCGGCGAAATCCTCGTAGGCACGCAGGCGATTGCCCTTGAGCGCGGCCTGGTGCCAGCGCGGTCCATATTCGCCGCCACCGCGGATGTTCGCGACGACGTATACGCCGCCGCGCGCGAGCCACGCGCGCCCGACGCCGCCGCTGTAACCCGGCTGCAAAGAGACTTCGAATCCGCCATAGCCGTAGAGCAGCGTCGGATTGCTGCCGTCGAGCGCGATGCCTTTCGGCGCGACAACGAAGTAGGGCACGCGCGTGCCGTCCTTCGAGGTGGCGAAATAACGATGCACTTCATTCTTCGCGGCGTCGAAGAATGTCGGACTGTGCTTCAGCGGCTTCGCGGCGCCCTGGCCGAGAACGCCGTAGTAGAGCGTCGTTGGCTCGAGGTATCCCGACACGGTCAGGAAGTAGCTGTCATCGCGGTCGGGATCGATGCCGCCGGCCGAAATCGTGCTCAGCGCCGGCGCGCCTCCCAGCGGCTCGCGCCGCCATTCGCGGCCGCCGGATGCGGGTGGCGTCAGTACTTCGAGACGACTGACGACGTCCTCGAGCGTGTTGAGTATCAGATGATGGCGGGTCCACGAGTAGCCGTCGAGCGACGTCGACGCGCTCGGCGTGAACAGCACGGTGAAGTCGCGCTTGCCGGCCATGAACGCATCGAAATCGATCGTCAGCAACGAGCCCGACGGATACGTCTTGCCGCCCACCGTCCACGGCGTGCGTGGCTCCACCGTCAACCACTGCCGGTAGACGCTGGTCTTCGCGTCGTTCGGCGTGTCCACCTTGACGAGCTTGCCATCGTTGCCGCGCAGGAAGGTCTCACTGTTGTAGAACGCGAGGCTGCGCTCGACGAAGTCGCGTTCGAATCCTGGCGAATGCTCACGATACGCGCCGACCGCGAGGTCGGTGTCCTTGCCTTCGTAGACGAGGGTCGCGGCCGCGAGCGGCGAGCCGCGCTTCCACTCCTTCACGAGCCGCGGATAACTCGACTTCGTCATCGAACCGGGACCAAAGTCGGTACCCACGTAGACCGAGTTCACATCGATCCAGCCGACCTGCGATTTCGCCTCGGGCAGATCGAAGCCGTCCTTGACGAACGCCTTTGTCTTGAGATCGTATTCGCGGGTGACGGTCGCGTCGGCGCCGCCGCGTGAAAGCGCGATGAGGCAATTGCGATACTCGGGCTTGAGGCAATCCGCGCCGTGCCAGACCCAGTTGACGCCCTGTTCCTTGCCGAGCGCGTCGACGTCGATCACTACCTCCCAGGTGGGATGCTCCTTGCGGTACTCGGCGAGCGTCGTGCGCCGCCAGATGCCGCGCGGGTGCGCCTTGTCTCGCCAGAAGTTGTAGAAGTGATTGCCGATCTTGCTCACATACGGAATGCGCGCGTCGGAGTCCATTACCTCGAGGATCTGCGTGCGCATTTCCTCGAACGCAGGCGAGGAGCCGTACGCCTGCACAGATTCGGCGTCACGCGCCTTGACCCAGTCCATCGCCTTCGTGCCGTCGGTCTCCTCGAGCCACAGGTATGGATCTTCGAGTGCGCCCGCGGGCGTCGTCGCTGGTGTCGGATTCACGGCGATGGCCTTCTTTTCGGTATTCGCGCATCCGGCAAGCAGGCATGCGAATGCAAGGGAAGTGAAGCAGGACTTCATGGGCGGTTCCTCGTGCGCACGATTTTTCTCGATGGTGGACAACCATTCATACGTCGCGTTGCGACGAAGGGATCGTCCCTGTGCTGAGTGTACACATCGGATTGCGCGCATTCATTCGCCGGGCGGGATCGCGCGTTTGCGGAGCCGGAAAATGAAAGACCCCGCCGGAGCGGGGCCACAGTCGCGTCTGCGTTGCCTAGACTACAACAACGGGATCAACAATAGTGCAAATCAATATTGATGATATTGATCGGCAGTGACGATTCGCGTCGCGGGATGGATTGCGCATCCCGCGCGCCGCGCGGGTGAATCAGAGCAAAGGAATCAGCAAAAGGGCCACGATGTTGATGATCTTGATCAACGGATTCACCGCGGGGCCCGCAGTATCCTTGTACGGATCGCCGACGGTGTCGCCGGTGACTGCGGCCTTGTGCGCGTCCGAACCCTTGCCGCCGAAGTGTCCGTCCTCGATGTATTTCTTCGCGTTGTCCCATGCGCCGCCGCCGGTCGTCATCGAGATCGCGACGAACAGGCCGGTCACGATCGTGCCGATCAGCACGCCGCCGAGCGCCTGCGCGCCGGCGACCGCGCCGCCGAGCCACTTGAAGCCGAACACGACGACGACGGGAACGAGCACCGGCAGCAGCGACGGGATCATCATCTCCTTGATCGCCGCACGCGTGAGCATGTCGACCGCGCGTGAATAGTCCGGCTTCGTGGTGCCTTCCATGATGCCCTTGATCTCGCGGAACTGGCGGCGCACTTCCTCGACC
>JBDTYX010000043.1:0-19380 GCA_040005435.1 Rudaea sp.
CCGGCGTGTCGCTGTTCGCGATCGACGAGGCGCATTGCGTGTCGCAGTGGGGACACGACTTTCGCCCCGAATACCGCCAGCTGACCGTGCTGCACGAGCGCTTCCCCGGCGTGCCGCGGATCGCGCTGACCGCGACCGCCGACGCGCCGACGCGCGTCGAGATCGTCGAACGCCTCAATCTCGGCGCGGCGCGCGAATTCGTATCGAGCTTCGATCGCGCCAACATCTTCTATCGCGTCGTCGAGAAGAACGACCCGCGTCGCCAGCTCAAGGAGTTTCTCGCCGACCGCGCGGGCGAGTCGGGCATCGTCTACTGCCTGTCGCGCAAGAAGGTCGAGGACACGGCGGCGTGGCTCAACGAACAGGGCATCAGGGCGCTGCCTTATCACGCTGGCATGGACGCTGCGACGCGCGCGACGAACCAGCAGCGCTTCCTGCGCGAAGACGGCATCGTCATGAGCGCGACGATCGCGTTCGGCATGGGCATCGACAAGCCCGACGTGCGCTTCGTCGTGCATCTCGACCTGCCGAAGAGCCTCGAAGGCTATTACCAGGAGACCGGACGCGCGGGCCGCGACGGCCTGCCGGCCGAGGCGTGGCTCTGTTACGGCCTCGGCGACGTCGTCACGCTCGCGCAGTTCATCGCCCAATCCGAGTCGGGCGAGGAGCGCAAGCGCGTCGAACGCGCCAAGCTCGACGCGCTGCTCGGCTACGCGGAGATCACCGGCTGCCGCCGCCGCCACCTGCTCGCCTACTTCGGCGAGACGCTGTCGACCGATTGCGGCCATTGCGACAATTGCGTCGCGCCACCCACGTCCATCGACGGCACCGAACTCGCGCAGAAGGCGTTGTCCTGCGTCTATCGCACCGGCCAGCGCTTCGGCGTCGGCCACCTCACGAAAGTTTTGCGCGGTGAGGCGGACGAACGTGCGACCTCGCTCGGCCACGACGCGCTAAGCGTCTTCGGCGTCGGCGCCGATCTGGACGAACGGCAGTGGCGCGCGGTGTTCCGCCAGCTCGTCGCCACGGGCCTGCTCGCGACCGATGCGGAAGGCTACGGCGTGATCCGGCTCACGACCGCGAGCCGTGCGGTGCTGCGCCAGGAGACGCGCGTGAGCCTGCGCAAGCCTGCCGATGCGAAGGAGCGCCGCGCCGCGCGCGGATCGCAGCGCGGCGAGCGCAAGCGCCAGAGCCTCGACATCGCGCCGCATGAAGCCGCCTTGTGGGACGCGCTGCGCGACACGCGCGCGCGCCTCGCGAAGGCGCAGGGCGTGCCGGCCTACGTGATCTTCCACGATGCGACGCTGCTGCAGATGTTGCGCGACCGGCCAGGCGACACTACCGCGCTCGGCGCGGTCAGCGGCGTCGGCGCGGCCAAGCTCGCGCGTTACGGCGACTCGTTCCTCGCGACTCTCGGCGCATCGACTTCCGCGCAGGGCTGAGCCGTAGCGGCGATCTCGATCGCCCCGGCGCACGGCATGCGTCGTCGACCTGCTAGAAGCTGCACCCCGCCGGCGCGCCGACGACGCGGCCGAGGTTGATCGTGCCGCTCTTGCCCGCGTTGGTGCCCGTGCTGAAGCTGTAGGCCAGCGTGATCGACGTGCAGCTCGTGATCGTGAGATCGACGGTGCCGACCGCCGGGCCCGCGCTGACCTTGCCCACGTTGAACGTGCCGCCCGTGGTCTCGTAGACCGCGAGTCCCGTCTTGCTGCGCGTCGCCGGCGAGAACGCATTGTCCTGGATCGTGTACCAGCGCTGGCTCGCGCCGCCGCCGATCGCCGCGCCATTCGGTGCATAGGTGTACCACGCTAAGAACATGAGGTTGATCGCGGGATTCACGTCGAAGAAGAAGCCCTGGCCGCTCGTGGCGGGGTCGTACCACGCGCCCGACAGCAGGTAGTTTTGCGTCGCGTTGGCGTTGTCGCCCGCGGGCGAGCAGGTGACGTTCGGGTCGACGCGAGTCAGTGGGATCGTGCCGTTGCGGCCGTCGTTGAAGCTGAAGGTCAGCGAGCCGTTCGCGCAGTCGGCGAAGCTCAGCGTCGCCGTGCCGACCTGCGGTGCCGCGCCGAGCTTGGGGGCAGCGTTGAAGTTGCCGCCGCTGTTGGCATAGATGCCGAGCAACGAGGACGCATCGCCCGTGACCGCGGGGCCCTGCAGGGTGTACCAGCGCTGACCGCCGGCCGCGGTCACGTCGAAGGTATACCAGCCCGCTGCGAGGTAGCCCTTGCCCGCGCCTTGCAGATCCTTGTAGGTCTCGATCAGCAGGCCCTGGCCGCTGGTGGAAGCGTTGTACCAGGCGCCGGTCAGGCCGTGCTGGTCGAGGTTGAATACCACGGGCGTCGTGTTGTTCCACCGGTCGAGTAGGTTGGCGATGTCGATGGAGCCGAGGCCGGTCGCGAGGTCGTAGCCGGTGCCGACGAGGAAGCCCTGCAGCCCTCCCGAGACGCCGGTCGGCCCGGGCGTGGAGTTGTTGCACGGGCTCGGCACGCTGACATCGCAACCGCTGACGCCGCTCGTCGCGACCGTGACGTCATGGAACACGCCATTCGCGGGCGCGGCGGCGAGTGCGTATAGACGCGGGTTGAGGTTGCCCTGCGCGGCGCCGATCTTCTGGTTGAGCAGCGCGGCGACGCCGGCCATGCTCGGCGTCGACGCGGACGTGCCGCCCGAGGCGAGGAACCGGAAGCTGCCGCCCGAGGTGTCGCACGAGGCGTTCTGCGCCGCGAGGCAGGTGAGGTAGCCCTCGCGCGTCGATGCGCCAAACGACATGTCGGGCGTGTAGCGGCCCTGCGTGCCGGGAACGCCGGTGCCGGCCTGCCACGTCGGCGTCGCGATGTATGCGCTCACGCCGCCGCCCGTAGATGCAAACTGCGTCGCGCTCTTGCTGTCGAGAGGCTCGTTCCATGCGCCCTCGGGGATGTAGCCGAGCGCCGACACGTAGTTCGTTCCGTTGCTCGACGACCAGTACGCCGTCGCGTTGGTCTTGTCGGCGAACTCGGTACCGCCGACGCAAGTGACGTAACCCGACGCGCACAACGTGTTCGTGCTGACGGTCTGGGTCGTGCCCGGCGTCTCGTCGAGCGCCTCGCATCCGGCTACTCCTCCGTCGCCCGACGCGACGAATACCGAGATGCCCTCGGCGGCGGCCTGCTGGAACAACTGGTCGAATGCGACGCTCGACGAGCGGCCGTTTTCAGATTCGCAGGACGAAAAACTGATGCTGAGGATCTGCGCCGGAATCGGATTGTTGTCGATCGCGTACTCGATGCCGATGACGATGCCATCGGTCGTGGCGCTCGGGTCCTTGCTCGCTATCAACTTGAGCGTCGCGCCGGGCGCGACGCTCGCCGCGCGCTGCACGTCGAGCGTCGCCTCGCCCTGGTCGCCGACGGCGGCCGGCGGTTTGCTGCAGGTATCGGTCGGCGTCGTGGTGCACGTGGTCGCGGGCGGCCCCGGATCCGCGCCGGCCGGCGGCACGATGACGGTCGGCGCGGCGAAGGACACGCCGCCGAGCGCCATGAAGTTGCTGTCGTCGGTGTCGTAGACGCGCGTGCGACTGACGATCGCGATGCTCTGCCCGCTGCCGTTGTAGGCGGAGGGCAGGTCGTAGATCTTCGCGAAGTCGGCGGGGAACACGAAATAGCTGCACGCAGCACCCGCGCAATTGCTCGCGGCAGGCTGCAGCGGACCCGGCGCCTGGCGCTGCTGCGGCTGCAGCCGATGCGCCGGCCGGTACTTCGCGCTGTGCAGGCCCGCCACCGAGGCCACGACCGACGCGAGCGCGGCCGGGATCTGCGGATCGTCGGTGTTCGCGACGCGCCTTTCGCCAGCCACCGCGAAGTAATGCAGCGGCGTCGCGAACGCCGCGCGCAGCGCCTGCGCGGTGCCGCCGAAGCCGATGCGCGTGCGCCCGTTGCTCACGGCATCGACATGCAGGCCGCGCGAGGCGAGCCACGCGGAAACCGCATCGATGTCGTGCTGGGAGACGCCGAACTGCTCGCCGATCTCGACCGGCGTGAGCCAGCGGTGATAGTCGGGTGAAGCGGGGTCCTGCTGATCCTTGAGCAACTGCTGGAACGCCTGTTCGCGTTCGGCCGGACGATTGAGCGAGATCGAGAGATTGCTGAGCGACAGCCCGTCCGGGAGCGCGCCGAGGTCGCCGCGCGTGTCGGCCCACGTGGGACGATGTCCGGAAAGCAGATAACCGCGCGCCGGATCGACCTGCGTGGTCACGAGATCGCGTGCACCACGCGCGCCGCGCGGCGCCGACTGCGCATGCAGCGCCTGGCCCGACTGCAGTGCGAGCAACAGCGCGAACGCGAAGCCCATGTGCGGGCGGCGTCTGCGTTCAGAGGCGGATGAGGATGCGGGATGGGTGGAATGGTTCATCGCGGACTCCTGGTACTCTGTGTCGTCCGCGCGTGCGCAGCTGCGCGGTGCGGCGTCGTTGGAAGGATTCTAGCCGAAGCGCCGCGCGCGAAAGTTCATGCCCGCGATCGCTGCGCGGAATCTGCGGGCGATCGCGTAGACCCAGCGCAGGGTAGCGGCGCATGACGCGCACGCTTGAGTCGCTGTGACGTGAAGAACGGGTTGTCGATGAAGTTGTGGTTCGTCGAGTCGACGCTCGCCCGAAGATGCTCACCGAATAGACGAGTCCAGCCGAACCCAGGCCCGCCACGCAATCGCCAGTGCGTTGACGAGGGGTCGACCCCTTCGCATTGCAGGAATCCTTAATGTTTTTTGTAGACAATGACTTACGCGCCCGGATTTTGCGACCGGGAGCCGCGCGGGAGTTGGCCAAAATCCCGCAAAAACGCTATCCTGCAGGCATAAAATGCTGCGCTCCGATTGCAAGAAATTACAAGGAAAACAAGTGTCCGACTGGACCCTTCTCTGCGATTTTGATGGCACGATTTCCGTCGAGGACACAACCGACACGCTGCTCGAACGCTTCGGCAGACCCGGATGGGAAGTGCTCGAAACCGAATGGCGCGAGGGCCGCATAGGCTCGCGTGACTGCATGGCCGGCCAGGTCGGCCTCATGGAGATGGATCGTGCCGAGCTCGACCGTCATCTCGACGAGCGCGAGATCGATCCGGCGTTCGCCGCTTTCGTTCGCACTGCCCAGGCGCAGGGCATGCACGTCGAAGTGCTGAGCGACGGGCTCGACTATGCGATCCGTTCGATTCTCGCGCGCAACATGCTCGATCACCTTCCGGTCACCGCGAACCGGCTCGAACCGGTCGGCGCGAACGGTTGGCGGCTCGCGTTTCCCAACGCGAGCGCGTCCTGCCTCGCGGCGAGCGGCACGTGCAAGTGCGCACGCGCGACGCGTTTCCAGGACGCCTCGTCGCCGAGCCGCAGGCGCCGCGTACTCATGATCGGTGACGGCGCGTCCGACTTTTGCGTCGCAGGTGCGGCGGATTTCGTGTTCGCCAAGGACAAGCTGATCGACTATTGCCGCGCAAACAGCATTCCGCACGCGCCAATCGCGGGCTTCGCCGACGCGCTCGCGCTGTTGCCCGCGCTCGTCTCGGGAAGGCTCGTCGCCGCAACCCGCGTCAACCACACGCTGCCGAATGCGGCATCGGCCTGAGCCGATCGAGACCCGCACCCCCTTTCCTCGTCGCGCCGGCGCTCGATCCCCTGCGACCCGCTGCCGGGCCCGGCGTGCGGACCGGCGTCTGCGGCCAATCATCAATCACCGAACGGAAGACAATCACCATGACTGTAACTGACGCCCAGTTGATCGACGGTGTCCGGACGACCGGCAGCGCCGAGTTGTTCGCAGCCGCATGCCGGGTCATACCGGGCGGCGTGAACAGCACGGCGCGCGCGACATGGGCGGGTTGGACGCCTTACCCGCTGTTCGTGGAGAGTGGCCAAGGCTCACGCCTGCGCGACGTCGATGGCAACGAATACATCGATTACCTGCTCGGCCTCGGGCCAATGATCTTCGGCCACCGGCCCGCGCGCGTCACGCAGGCCGTCGTCGAGTTCATCCAGCAGCGCGGCACCGTGTTTGCGCTGCCGACCGCGGACGAGGCACGTCTCGCCGAGAAAATCATCGCGGGCGTACCGAGCGTGGAGCAGGTGCGCCTGTGCAACACCGGCACCGAGGCCGTTCTCTACGCGACGCGCCTCGCGCGTGCCTATACCCGCCGGCGCAAGATCATTCGCTTCGAAGGCATGTATCACGGCTTTTCGGACGGCGTGTACTGGAGCAAGCATCCGAGCATCGCCAAGGCCGGTCCGGACGACCATCCGATCGCGGTGGCGCAGGGCCCGGGCATGCCGAAGGGCGTCGAGGATAACCTCATCATCCTGCCGTGGAACGACGCGGACGCGCTCGCCGACGCGATCAAGCGCGAGGGCGACGATATCGCCGCGGTGCTCACCGAGCCCGTGATGTGCAACACCGGCTGCATCCTGCCCAGGCCGGGCTATCTCGAAGCGATGCGCGAGCTGACGCAGCGCCAAGGCATCGTGCTGATCTTCGACGAAGTCATCACCGGGTTCCGCCTCGGGCTCGGCGGCGCGCAGGCGCGCTTCGGAATCCATCCCGATCTGTCGGTGTTCGCCAAGGGTCTCGGCGGCGGATTTCCGGTCGCCGCGATGGGCGGGCGCGCCGACATCATGGCGCTGGTGGCGAACGGCACCGTCTCGATGGCGGGCACCTACACCGCGAACGGCATCGCGGTTGCCGCGGCCAACGCCGCGCTCGACGAACTCGCGCGCCCGGGGCTATACGAGCAACTCGACGCGGTCTCCGACGAACTGCGCTTGGGTCTCGTGCAGATTCTGCGCGATGCCGGCCTGCCTGCTCACGTCGTCGGCATTGGTCCGCTGATGCAGGTGTGGTTTACGCGGCAGGAGATCCACAATTATCGTGACGCCGAGCGTCATGCCGATCAACAGATCTTCCGCAGGTGGTGGGAAGGCATGCTCGCGCGCGGCGTGCTGTTCCATCCGGGTGCTTACGAGAACCTGTTCGTTTCGACGGCACATACCCGCGAGGACGTGGCCGCGACGCTCGCTGCAGCGAGGCAGGTGGCCGCGACGCTCGCACGCTCGATCTGAGCGCAGCTGGGCGAAACACTGCGCATTTGCGCAGCGCTAGAAGCGCATCCGCCCGAACAGCGACGGGCCGCTGAACTTCACGTCGACCGCGGCGAGGTAGGACTCGCCGTCGTGGTTCACGTGGATGTGCGTGATGCCATATTCGGCACCCACGCCGAAGTGGCGCCACGGAAACCATTCGACGCCGACGCGACCGTCGTAGATGTGGCCCGTCAGCTTGCCGGCGTTCTTGCGCACGCCCGACGCATCGAGATAGACGCGCAGGCCGTCGGAGAACGCGTGCTTGTAGGCGATGGTCACGAGCGGCGCGACCGCGTCGTCCTGCCAGCTCGCGCCACCTTCGGCCTCGATCGCGTTGAGCGTGATCTTGCCGTCGATGCCGACCTTGAGCTTGTACCAGCTGCCGCCGACGCCGATGCCGACGATGTCGCTCGCGCTGCCGAACCACCAGTGATACGAGGCGCTGCCCGCGGCGAGATCCAGCTTGGCATGGATCGTCGAATCGAGCTGGAACGGCAAGCCCTCGAACGTGAACGGCTTGCTCAGAACGCGCGAGGTCGAATTGTCGAGCGTGAAGTAGTCGAAGCTGAAGCCCTGACTGTCGAAGACGAGGAAATCGATGCGCGCGCGGCCGACCGTCTCGTTGCCGGAGTCGAGATCAACCTTGCCCGTCGAGATGTCGCCCGCGGCGTTGCGCGCGTCGACCGAAACCTTCGTGTCGAGCGAATAGCCGCCTAACCACAGGCTCACGCGATCGAGCGCCTGCGCACCGTCGTCGGCGAAAGCGCATTTGTTGGCGAGCAGGCCGCTCGCGAGCAGGCCCGCGGCGAGCAGGCAGGCGCGAACGCGGCGGCCCGGGAGCGTGGCGAACATCTTTGCGGCCCTCTGCAGGAGGTTCGAGTATAGGCCCCGCGGCGCGCCGACAGATGTATGCGGGCTCACCGAAGTTCACGCGGAATGGCGTCTGACCGCGAGCAGCAGCGCGAACAGCGCGCCGCCGGCGGCGATCGAATACGGCAGCCCGTAGGTGGGACTCGCCTGCATCGCGAAGCCGACCACGGTCGGACCGACCAGCGCGCCTGCGCCCCAGGCGAGCCCCATCACGGCGTAGACGCCGACGAGGTCGCCCCCGCTGAAGCGTTCGCCGACGACCGCGAGCATCACGGTGTAGATGCCGACGAAGAGGCCGCCCCAGACGAACACGACCGCGTAGGCGAGCGCACTCGTGCCGAGCAGCCAGGGCCAGCACAGCGCGCCGAGTGCGGAGATCACCGCGAGGATCAGCACGAGCCGCTGACGCGGCATGTGATCCGCGAGCCAGCCGATCGGCAACTGCATCACGATCGCGCCGACCATCAGCGTGGACACGAGCGCCATCGCCTGCGTTTCGCTCCAGCCCATGCCGCTCGCGTAGAGCGCGATGAACGACAGGCCCGCGGTCTCGACCGCCGCGTTGAGCACGGTCGTCGCGATCGCGATCGGCGCGAGGCGCATGAACTGGACGGCGTTGCGGGTCGAGCGTTCGAACGCGGGCGGCGGCAGCGTCCACGGGCTGATGACTGGCAGCACCGCGAGCAGCGAGATCGCCGCGCCGATGAAGAATGCGAGTTTGCCGGTGCCGACGACCGCGAGGATCGCGGGCCCGCCCGCGAAGCCTAGCGACAGCGCCGCCATGTAGGCCGCCATCGTGCGCCCGCGCGCCTGCGGCGAACTCAGGCCGTTCGTCCAGGTCTCGGACAACACGAGCAGCACCTCGGCGGCCGCGCCGAGCAGCAGGCGCAGCGGAAACCAGAGCCAGACGATGTCGATCAGCGGAAAGCTCACGAGCAGTGTCGCGCTCGCGAGCAGCGCGGCGACGATCAGCGTGCGCTGGCCGAAGCGCGCGGTCAGCCGCGGCAGCACCGTCGCGATCATGAGCACGCCGACCGCATGCATCGCCGCGTTGAGTCCGATCAGCGATTCGCCCGCGCCGCGCGCGGCGAGTGAGACCGCGATCAGCGGCGCGGTGAGTCCATAGGTCAGTCCGAAGATCGCCGCGGTCGAGATGACCGCCGCCATCGCGACGCGGCGACGCCCGGGATGCGGTGGCGCCGCGGCCGCCTCGAGGTCCGGGATCAGGGGGCTCATCGGCGCTCGTCCTCGCGGGCGAACGCGCCGAAGCGCACTTTCTGCGTCGATTCGCGCCAGCCCACGCTTGCGGTCGGATAGTCGGGCTCGAATCTGCCGCGCACGTTGCTTTTGGCGATCGCCTGCAGCGTGCGGCTGAACTGCGCCGGTGCACGCTCGCGCCCAACCGCCGGATAGCGGCTGATATAGCGGTCCGTCGGCGCCTCGAGCGTCGCGTGCCCGGCCGAGATCACGCCGTGCGCGTCCAGCGCGGCGATGCAGCGGTCGACCAGCGGACGGCGCACCCGGTTGTCGGACGACCCCACCCGCGTCCACACATGCGCGATCATCTCGCGCCCGCCCGCGCGACCGAGAGTTGTAGCCGCGCGAATCGCTGCCGGCGAACGTGCCGACGATCGATGCGCGCCGTTCGGCGAGCAGCAGCGCGCCGAAGAAATTGACCGGAAACAGGAGCACGCGGTCGAACGCGTCGACGAAGATCGCGACGACCACGCAGGCACAGGCAGCACCGACGACCGCGAGCCAGTGCTCGCGGATGAAATCGGTGCCGAACGAAGCAGTGCCAAACGGATCAAGCAGTCCCCTCCCAAGCGTCGTGATGTGCCGAGTGTAATGTCTTCGCCCGCAGGCGCCGGTGCCCGGTCGTGCGCGCGGAACACTTCGCTCGTCCAGCACGGTTCGCGTCGTGGCAAGCGTCGCACTGTTTCGTCGTGGACGCTCGACTGGGCGGGGCCTCTGCGCCGCATTCCGGCAAAGCCGGAGAACGCCTGCGATGCGCGAGCCCGCGCGTCAGCGCGGCGGTCGCGCGATCTTGGCGGGTGGATTACGCGTGGCGACGGCCGCGCGCGGGTAGCCGCCGATACGCGCGAGCACCCAGGCCAGCGGATTCTGTGTCCACGCCTGCGTGACGAAGTCCTCGTGCTTCACGTCGGAGCCGACGTCGACGAACGTGATCGATCCCGGCAGCATCTTCTTCGGCAGCGTCGCCTTGTAGCGCAGGTTCGCATCGTCGAGCTCCTGCTTGAGCGCCTCGTTCTCGTCGTGCGTCGAGACGCCGTAGGCGCTCAAGAAAAACGTTCGCGCCCGCGCACGCACGAGCCAGTCGACGAACTTGTCGATCTGTCCGTACAGCGCGTCGAACAGCACGACGCCGGCGATGCGCCCGTCGGCCTTGCCGACGGCGAGCGACCAGGCCGCGGGCAGATAGCCGCCGCTGTAGGCGACGAGTACGATTTTGGAATTGGCGAACGCGCCCGCGACGCGGCGATCGCCGTACTGTGCCGCGAGTCGCGTCGATGCCTCGGCGACGAACCTGCCGAACTGTCCGCGCTGCCAGAAGCGCCCGGCACTCGAGTCCGCGGCGTCGACCGCGAACTGCGGCGCGACGAGTACCGCGTTGATTCCGGACGCCGCGACCTGCGCGGCGACCTGCTGGCGGTCGAGCACGTCGCGCGACAGCGTCGCGCCGTTGCCGTGCAGGAAGACGACGATCAGCGCCGGCTTGCGAACGTCGAAGCCCTTCGGGAAATACAGTAGGACGCGGTTGTCCTTGAATGTATCGTCCTCCCAGTGCACCGCGCCGTCACGCGACGACGTGTGCCCCTGGCGATTGCCGTCGGCCTTGTCGAGAAAATGCTTGCCAGAATCGGGAATCAGCCCGCGAAACGGAAACGGCGCGTTGTCGAACGAGACGAATGTCGTGATCGCCTCACGCAGCGGTGCGATCGGAAGCTTTTCCTTGGCCGCCGCCCGCCCGGCTTCGCCGGCCCGCGCGCGCGTAGGCGCCGCGGCGGCCGCCGCTTCGTGCGCGGCCGGCGCGAGTAGCAGTGCCGCGACGAGCGCGGCACGAAGCACCTCGATCGCTGCGGATCCGCTCGCGCGCCGGTTCATGCGCGCGCGAGAGGAGCCGACTTGAGTGGCAGGAAGATCGCGAAGAATGCGGGCGCCGCGATCAGATAGGCGATGCCGCTGATCTGCAGCACGCTCGCGAGGCCGAACGAGGTCGCGATGATCGGCACCATCGCCGCGCCGATCACTGAGAACGAGCCGTTGATGCCCCATGCCCACAGGAACATCGCGTTCTTGTTGAGGCGCCCCAGCCAGGTCATCGCGGTCGACATCGGGAAGCCCATCAGGAAGGCCGGCGGCGCAATCAGCAGGAAACAGCAGACGAGGCGCAGCGCGTAGGGCAGGCTGCCGATCGCGTTGAGGACGGGGTCGATCAGGAATCCATAGGCGATCAGCAGCAGCCCGATCGCAATGAAAATGCCCGGCATCACGCGCCTCGCGCGTTCCATGAAACGCTCGGACGCGAGGCTGCCGAGACCCGAGAACACGAGCATGCCCGTGATCAGGATCGACGCGGACACGGTCGGGTTGCCGAGCGGCAGCACGAATTTAGCGATCAGCGCAACTTCGACCATGATGTAACCGAGGCCCAGGCAGGCGAAGTACAAGATGGTACGGAAGCGCCCCGGGTAGCGCGAGAAGATCGTGCGCCAGCTCAGCACGACCGGAATGACCACGAGGAAAGCCGCCGCGATCGCGGCGATGCCGAGGGTCGCCCAGAGCAGCAGATAGCCCCACTCGTCCTGGAACAGCTCGAGGCGGTCGGTCACGCGGCTGAGGTCCGCGGGCTTCACGTATGCGGCGAAGTAGGGACGATCGTTGGTCAGCGCGCGCGTGTCGAATACGTAGCCATCGGCAACGGTCTTCGTGTCGCCGTGCAGCAGCGCGTACCACGCGAGCTGGCTCATCGTCGTCGCGGGAGTCTGTTTGGGTGCGGGACCGTTCGGATCGCCGCCGTCGGGAGCCGTGGGATCGGCGATCGCGACGCCGTCGGCCGGTGCAGTCGGATCGGCGGACGGCGCTGCGGTCGCTTCGGCCGGTGCGCTCGGATCGGCGGCCGGCGCCTTCGTCGGTTCCGCGGCGACAGTCTGCGTGCCTCGTGCGGCGGGATTCGCCGCGACGCCGGACGGCGCGACCTTGCTCGGCTCGGCGGTCGCGTCCGCGCCGAAGATGCCCTCGCGATACGAGGTCAGCGTCGACGCGATCTGACTCGTATCGAACTCGAAACCGGGGTAGGTGAGCTCGTCGAACGACATCGCGTGCGAATGCGCGTGCAGCTTGTCGATGTCGTCGGCCGTGAATCCACCACGCTTGTAGAGCACGGTCGCGGTCGACAGGTAGCTCGACGCCGCGTAGAACTTCGTCGCGACGTCGCCTTGCGGATCGGCATCGTGCGCCGCCTGCACCATCGTCGAATAGAGCTTGAGCACCGACTTCGGTGGCTCCTCCTTGTTCCACAGCGTAACCGACAGCACGCCGCCGTCGGCGAGCGCGTGCATGTAGGCGGCCATCGCCTCGCGCGTGTATGCGTATTTTTCGACGATCGCGAAACCGCCCGGGTTCGAAAGCCCGGCGGAGTCGGCGAGCGACAGGTCGATCACGTCGTAGCGCTTGTCGGTGTTCGCGAGGAACAAGCGGCCGTCGTAGTCGACGACGCTGAGCTTGGGATCGTTGAGGATGTCTCCGGAGAAATCGCGCAGCGCCTTGTCGTCACGGAACGCTGCGAGGATCGCCGGATTGCCCTCGGCGACCGTCACGTGCTTCGCGTTGTGCAGCGCGACGCGCGTCGAGATGCCGCCGCCGAACTGCACGACGAACGTCTCCGGATTCTGTTTTATGACATACGGATACTGCATCGGCAGGAAGCGGAAATACGCGCTCTCGGCCTCGCTGAGCTTGCGCATCACGCCGAACGGGCCTTCGCTGTCGATGTACATGCCGAGGTACGCGTTCGGCGGGATCTCCGGCAGGTTGAACGCGGCGTTGTCCGACAGGCCTGGCGCGAAGTGCAGGTACGAGCTCGAATAGACCTCGAGGTAGCCGAACGGCGATGCGTTCTCGTAGACGCGCTCGGCGTCCGGGAACTTGCGCGCATACGACACGCCCTTGTAATCGGACACCGCGAGCTTCGAAATCCCGAGCGCGCCCGGCAGCCAGAAATGGCCCGCGACGCTCGCGATCGCGAGTGCGACGAGCGCCACGAGCGCGCCCGTGCGCTTGCGCTGCGCGGCGAACCAGACGACGCTGCCGACGAACCACAGCGCGAGTGGCACGACGATGAGGTTTTCCGGGCGAAACAGGTACAGGCAGCCGAGCAGCAGCAGGCCGCCAACGCCCGCGCCGACGAGGTCCGCGAAGTAGACGCGGCCGAACACCTCCTTCATGCGCAGGAACACCGCGCCGAGGAAGAATGCGCCCGCGAGGAACGGCGTCAGGTACAGCACGAAGTTGCCGAACAGCTTCCACTTCTGCACGGGGTCCGAGATCAGGAAGATCGCGTTGAACGGGATCTGCTGCGCGAGAAGGTTCGCCGCGACCATCAGCGGACCGAACGCGAGCAGTGCGACGTTGGCGACGCCACGCCAGTTGCGCTCGAACCATGCATTCGCGCCGCACATGACGACCGAGGTGAGGCCGAAGCCCATCATCACGAGGCTCACGACCATCGAGCCGAAGTGCGCCCAGCTGCCGACGCTGAAGATGCGCATGATTACGATCTGCAGCGCGATCACCGCGCCCGATACGAGCGCGACCGCGAGATAGAAAAGGAACGCCGATTCGGCAGCCGGGTTGTTCGACGAAGAAGATTTGATTGCGGTCATCGGGGAAGGGTGTCGAACTTGTGGATTACCTTCCCGCGCGGGCCGGGAAGGTTGCGCGCGGCGCCGGATGGAGGAAGTGCCGGCGACGCGGCGAAAGGCTCTCCCTCAGCCCGGCCCTCTCCCGCGCGCGGGAGAGGAGGCGAATCGTCACGGCTTGTCTTTGCCTTCGCCGTTGTGCGCGCCCTTGATCACTTCGCCCTCGAGCTTCGTGAACGGGACGAACGGGACGATCTTGTTGAAGATGTCGCTGCGCGTGACCGTGATCGTGCCGTCGGCGGCCTGCGCCTTGACGACCTTGAGCACGCGTTGCGCGCCCGGCGGACCGACCGGGATCACCATCGTGCCACCGGTCTTGAGCTGACGCAGCAGCGGCGGCGGGATGTGGTCGATGCCGCAGGTGACGATGATCTTGTCGAACGGGCCTTTCTCTTCCCAGCCGTAGTAACCGTCGGCCTGCTTGGTCGAGATGTTCTTGAGCTCGGTGTAGCCGCGCGCGATCAGGTCGTCGTAGACGCCGCGCGTGCGCTCGGCGAGCGGCTTGATGATCTCGATCGTGAACACCTTGTCGGTCATGCGCGACAGATAGGACGACTGGTAGCCCGAACCCGTGCCGATCTCGAGCACCTTGTCGCCGCGCTTCAAATCGAGCGACTGGGTCATGCGCGCGACCGCGTGCGGACCCGAGATCGTCACGCCGTAGCCGATGTCGAGGAACGCGCTCTCGTAGGCATGCGGCCTGTTGACCGGGCGGCAGAACTCCTCGCGCGGATTGAGCGAGAACGCGATCTTGTCCTTGTCGTCCCAGACGTCCTTGTTCGCGATCAGCGCCTGCAGGCGATTCCAGCGCTGGGCGAGGAACTTCGCGTCTTCGCCGCGGTTCTTGACGCCCCACTCGACGAACGCGTCGCGCGTCGCGAGCGGCGGCGCCATGTCGAACGTGAACGGCACGGGCACCTTGCCCGGTGCGGGTTCGGCGCGCGCGAAGCGCGGCAGCACGGCGGCGCTCGCAAACGCGAGCGAGCCCAGAACAAAATCGCGTCTAAACACTGAAGGGGACTCCTGTTCTACTACGGTCGGGACGATAGCCGCGAAGGATACGGTAAATCACGGATATTTGCCGTTATTTTTCTTCAGAAGGGCCATTCCAGAACGGGCTTTTTGCTGACAAACTGCGCTCCGGTCCCGTCGCTCGCGAGAGGTACACGAATATGCAATCGGTCTGGTCACGCCGTCACTTTCTTTCGGGCGCCAGCGTCCTGTCCGCGGTTGCATTGTCGCCGCTGAGCCGCGCAGCTTTCGCGGCGCGAAACCCGGCGTGTCCGGCGGGCGCGAGCCCGATCCGCATAGACACGCTCGGCGGTCCGGGTGGCTACACCGACGACACGGGCGCGCCACTTAGCCAGGCCGCGCTCGACGACGCGAAGAAATCGGGCCTCTGCGCCGTCAACGTCACCGTGAGCGGCGTCGGCAGTTACGCGAAAAACTACAACGAGACGATCAGGAACATCGGCTTCTGGAATGCGCAGGTCGCTGCGCATCCCGACCGGCTGCTGCAGGTGCGCAACGTCGCAGACCTCGACGCGGCGCATTGTTCGGGCCGGCTCGGCCTGATCTACGGCTTCCAGGACGCGACGCCGATGGGCGAGGAGCTCGACCGCGTCGACGTGTTCCGCGACCTCGGCGTGCGCATCTTCCAGCTCACCTACAACCGGCGCAACCTCGTCGGCGACGGCTGTCTCGAACCTGGCAACGCGGGCTTGAGCACGTTCGGGCGCAAGCTCGTCGAAAAGCTCAACACGACGAAGTCGCTGATCGACCTGTCGCACGCAGGCGAGCGCACCACGCTCGAGGCGGCCGACGCATCGAAGGGGCCGATCGCGATCTCGCACACCGGCTGCGCGGCGCTCGCAGCGCTGCCGCGCAACAAGACCGATCGCGAACTCAAGGCGGTCGCCGACAAGGGCGGCTACGTCGGCATCTATCTGATGCCTTTCCTGCGCAGCAAGGGCCAGCCGATGGCTGCCGACCTGATCGCGCACGTCGAGCACGCGATCGACGTCTGCGGCGAGGACCACGTCGGCATCGGCAGCGATGGCGTGATCTCGCCGGTCGCAGTCACGCCGGAGTTCAGGAAGAAGTTCGCCGACGAGGTCAACGATCGACGCAAGCGCGGCATCTCCGCACCCGGCGAGGATCCCGACGTCTACACGTTCATTCCCGACCTCAACCAGGCCGACCGCTTCGTGCGGATCGCCGAACTGCTCGCTTCGCGCAAGCATTCGCAGGCGCGCATCGACAAGGTGCTAGGCGGCAATTTCGCGCGCCTGCTCGGGGACGTGTGGGGCGTGGCCTGAACAGCGCTGACCGACGCGGCGGACCGATGCGAATGTGACGCGCCGCGAGAAATTGGTGCTGCCTTCGCGCGAACGAATGTGCTGCAATCCGCACACGCAGCCGTGCGCGACCTGCAAGCCGCGCGGGCGACGTAGAAGATCTTGCGCCCGCGTCTAGCGGCGGGCTTTCACCGCAGCTCGCTCACTCAATCAAGGAGAATTCAGATGAAGTGTGCAACGCGTTTCACGATCGGCCTGATCGGCGCCCTGGCCTCCTGCGGTTGCGCAGGTGCGGCAGACGTCGAGTTCTTCTCATCTGCGCCGATCGGCAAGCTGAGCCCACCGTTCTCCGAGGCCGTGCGCGTGGGCGAGATGCTCTACCTCGCGGGCGCGATCGGCGTCGATGCCTCGGGCAAGGTCGCCGCCGGCGGCATCAAGGCCGAGACCAAGCAGACGATGGACAACATCGGCGCGACCCTCGCGCGCCATCACTCCTCGTTCGACAACGTCGTGCAATGCACCGTCGCGCTCGCCGACATGGCGGAGTGGCCGGCGTTCAACGACGCCTATCGACCCTATTTCACGAAGCACTTCCCGGCGCGCATGGCGTACGCGGCGAGTGCGCTTGCGCTCAACGCGCGCGTCGAAGTGCAGTGCAACGCGGTCGTCGAGAAATGAGCCCGCCTGGCTAGCCGCAGAACTGCGCGTATAGGGTTTCGATCAAGGCCGCGACGCGCGGGTCGCGCAGACGATAGTAGACCGTCTGTGCATCGCGTCGGGCCTCAACCGTGCCGTCGCGGCGCAGCAGCGCCAGGTGCTGCGAGACCGCGCTCTGCGAAAGCGCAAGCCGAGTCGCCAGTGCTCCCACCGACGACTCTTCCTCGACGAGAGTGCAGAGCAGCAACAGGCGATTGCGGTTCGCGAGCGTCTTGAGCAGGGCGGCCGCGTCGCCGGCGTTGCGTTTCATCATCGCGCGCTCGCGTGCGGAGAGTGCGGGCCGCTTGCGTGCCTTCACTCGGAGAGGGGCCTTCATCTCGCGCCGCATGCCAGTGAGCTGCAAGCGCATTCAGATCGCATCGAGCGGTATCCTCAGGTAGCGGGTGCCGTTCGAATCGGCGCGTGGCAGCTCGCCGGCGCGGATGTTCACCTGCAAGGACGGCAGCAGCAGCTTCGGCACTGCCAGGGTCGCGTCGCGCGCGCTGCGCAAGGCGACGAACGCTTCTTCGCCGACGCCGGAATGCACATGGACGTTGCCGCGCTTTTGCGCGCCTATCGTCGTCTCGCCCACGAAGCCGGTCCGGCCCGGGACCGCGTAGTCGTGGCAGAGGAAAACCCGGGTGTCGTCCGCCATCGAGAACAACCTCTGGATCGATCGGTACAGGCTGCGCGCATCGCCGCCCGGAAAGTCGCAACGCGCGGTTCCGTAGTCGGGCATGAACAGCGTGTCGCCGACGAATGCCGCGTCGCCTATCAGGTGCGTGACGCAGGCGGGCGTGTGCCCCGGCGTCGCGATAGCTCGCGCGGAGATGTTGCCGATGAGATAGGTTTCGCCGTCCGCGAACAGGTGATCGAACTGGCTCCCGTCGGGCCGAAGGTCCGCGAGTCCGAACACTGCCGCGAAGTGCGCCTGCACTTCGCGGATGCGCTCTCCTACGGCGATGCGACCACCGATGCGCTCTCGCAGATGCCACGCGGCCGAAAGATGATCGGCGTGCGCATGCGTGTCGATGATCCAGTCGACGCGCAGGCGCTGCCCGGTTACGAAAGCGACGATCTCATCGGCGCCGCTGCTGCCGGTGCGCCCCGACGCTTCGTCGAAGTCGAGCACGGCATCGATAACGGCGGCCTTCGCGGTCTCCGGATCCCAGACGACGTGACTGAACGTGTTCGTCGCGGCGTCGAAGAACGATCGCACCTGTGGATTCATTGCGCGGCTTCCCGAACGGGCGCTGGTCGCGCGGGCATGCGCTCGGCGACGCCCCAGCCGAGCACCATGCACGCGAGCAGCAGCAGGACGCCGGGGTCGCCTGCGGCCGCCGAAACGATCGCGGGGCCGGGACAGTAGCCGGCAAGTCCCCAGCCGACGCCGAAGATCGCGGCGCCCGCCACGAGGCGGCGGTCCAGATCGCGCGCCGTCGGAAGGTGGAACGTCGGCGCTAGCCAGGGCCTGCTTCGCGCCAGAACCAGTCGATAGCCGATCGCGGAGACCGCGACGGCGCCGGCCATCACGAATGCGAGCGTCGGATCCCAGTGTCCGAACACGTCGAGGAAGCCGAGCACGCGCGCGGGGTCGGTCATGCCGCCGAGCAACAGCCCTATCCCGAATACGAACCCCGCGCCGAATCCCGCGAGGGCCTTCATGGCGCCGCCGCCAGGGAATGGCGCGCGATCGCGACAGTGGCCATTGCGGCCAGCACGAAGATCAGCGTCGCGGCGATCGAGCGCTTCGACAGCCGCGCGATGCCGCAGACGCCGTGGCCGCTCGTGCAACCGCCGCCGACCGCGGTGCCGACGCCGACGAGGACGCCCGCGACGGCCAGCGTCGCGAGGTTCGCCGCCGACGTCCCGATGCCGCTCCTGCCGATGACGAAGGCATATGCCGGAGCGGAACACACGAGTCCGAGCACGAAGCTCGCCCGCCACGCTCGCTCCGCGCCGCCGAAGACGAGGCCGCGGGCGATGCCGCTGATGCCGGTCATGCGGCCCAACGCGAGCATCGTGAACACCGCGGCGATACCGATAAGCGCTCCGCCGGCGAGTGCGTTGAACCAGAGGTTCATTATGCGTATATCCTAATATTCAATGATAAAAATATACGCGTTGATCTTTAGGCATGCAAGGAGATGCTGCGGGGCGGGGCCTCAAAGGCGTTATCGACAGATCGGCACCGCGCTCGCTCGTCGCCGCAACGACGAGACGCGCACAGGGAGCGCAACGATCGTGACACGGCAGCGTCGTGGGGCGGGAGTCTGCGTCGCCGGGACTGCGGCGCCATGCGACGCAGTTGACCCGGACGAGGCGCATGGCGAAGCGATCGCGCGTCGGTTCGCCGCTGCTGCGTCAGTTCCCCGGCGTGAGCCGATTGAAGTTGAGGATCGCGTTGAACACCAGCGCATAGGTGCCGATCGTCTCGCCGCGCCAGATCGGGTTGATCGCGAACAGCAGCGTGT
>JBDTYX010000044.1:0-19140 GCA_040005435.1 Rudaea sp.
CTTTGGCAAGGTCTTCCTCGGAGAGCCCGGGCTCACGAAGCGCGCATCGGTGACGTCGGGATAGGTGCCGTTCGCATTCGCGAGAATGCCGAAGTTGCTGTAGCGCCGGTCGAATACGTTGTCCGCGCGGGCGAAGACGGAGAAGTGCTCGTTGATCCGGTAACGCATGCGCACGTTGACGACCGAGAATCCGCCGATCGTGCCGACCTGATTGGATTCGTCGCCACGCAGGTACTGCGGCGAATTGTAGACAAGACCCGCGCCGATGCTGAATCCGTGGCCGGCATCGAAGTCTGCGCCGATCTTGATCGCGTTCTTCGGCAAGCCCGGAATGCGATCGCCCTTGGCGACCGCGATCAGCCCGTCGGAATCCGCGGCTGGGCTGTTCGCGCTGGTCTCTTCGAACGACGTGCGGAAGGTCGCGTCGAGCCGCGCGTAGTTCGCATACCACTGCAGCCTTTCATCGAATGCGCGCCCGCTGAACGCGAGTTCGATACCCTGGCGCCGCGTCGCGCCGACGTTGGCGTAGAAGCCCTCGTTCGACTGCGCGCCGCCGGTCGACTGGAACAGCAGGTCGTTGCGATTCGTCGTGCGGAACAAGCCGAGTTGCCAATGCACCTTGCCGAATGCACCGTCCAGGTCGCCGCGCAGTCCACCCTCGAAGCTCTGCGCGACAACCTGTTTCAGGTCGGGGTCGGCGACGAAATCGTTCGGCAGCTTGCAAGGCACATCGGGACTCGCGCAGGTCAACTCCACCGGCGTCGGCGCGCGCGTCGATTCGCTGTAGCTCGCGTAGAAATTCAGCGCGGGACGGAACCGGTAAGTGAACCCGAGCGACGGGTTGAAGCGGTTGAAACGATGGTCGCCGTCGAGATCCGGACTATCACCGGTCTGGTCGGCGATCACCGTGTGCGTCGTGTTGTAGCGGCCCGACAGGGTCACCGCGGCGCGGTCGCCCAGCTGCAGCGTGTCGGTCAGATAGATGCCCTCGCTCGCCTCCGTGATGTGCACGCGGAGCGCATCGTCGGGGACGAAGATCCCAGTGTCCGCTCCCGTGATAAAGCTGTAGGGACGACGTTGATCAGCGACGAACAGCGCCGCCTCGAGCATCGAACTGTAGTCGACGCGGCCGCGATCGAAGTCGACGCCGGCGACGAGCTGGTTGGTGAACCCGAATAGCGGCTGCTTGAACACCGCCTGCAGCGACGCGCCGTAGCTGCGTTGCTTGCGATCGCCGATGTTGTCGATCGCGTCGTATTCTGCCGAGATCGGGTGACCGCTTCCGTCGAGAACGCTCGTCCCGTTGTCGTCGCAGAGGACGTCGGCTGCATCCGCGCACGGCGCAAACTCGGTCGCATCGCCGTTGTACGAGCGCGTATTGACCTGGCGCACGAACACCGTTGCATCCAGCGAAGTCTGGTCGTCGAGCTTGAACCTGCCCTGCGTCGTGATGCCGCTGTAGAAATTCTCGGTCTGATCCGGAGCGCTGAACACGCTGTTCGGCGCGCGCTCGAGCAGCAGGAGCGACTGCGCGCCGTTGCCCGTGAGTTTCGTTTCCGCGTGCGAAAAGTGCAGGTCCGCCTCGGCACGATCTGAGCGCCAGCTCAGCGTGCCGAGGAAATCGCTCGCGCGCGATGGCGAGTAGTCGCGCCAGCCATCCTCCTCGAAATGATTGGCCAGCAGGTAGTAGCCCCAGGTGCCCTGGTTGCCGCCGCTCTCTACCGTAGCTTCGCTGCGTCCGAACGAGCCTGCGTAGGCTTCGGCCTGCGTGCCCGGATCGCTGAATCCGTTCTTTGTCTGCATCAGTATCGTACCGCCCAGCGTGTTGCGTCCGAATATCGGATTGGCGCCCGACAGCAATGACATCCTCGACATCGCTTCCTCGGGGATCAGGTCCCAGTTCACGGTGTCGCCGAACAGTTCGTTGACGCGCACGCCGTCGACGAAGACCGAGACGCCCTCCGAGCCGCCGAGTAGCGGCGTCGCGGTGAAGCCGCGGAACTGCAGGTTCTGCTGGACCGGGTTGCCGAGCGCCGAGTTGACCGTCACGCCGACTATGCGCTGGTTGAGGTAGTCGGTTGCGTCGAGTACCTGGGAGCGTTCGAAATCCGCGCTCGTCGCGCTCTGCACAGCGTATGGCACGAGATTGGTAGGCAGGTCGGCACCGGCCTGCGGCGCGACGGCGATCACGCGAACGGCCTCGAGTTCCTGCGACGACGTCGGCTCCGCTGGGTGGATCTGCTCCTGCGCGCTGGCGGCAGCCGCGAACGCTCCCGCCAGCAGCGACGCGCAAAGACGCCGAAGCGCGCGCGGCGCGAACCGCGCAGACTCAGGATCCGATCGCACGAAACGCACGTAGCCGCGCGCATCTGATCGCATCTCGAGCGTTTCGAACCGCATTCCTGGTCGCTTCCTTCGCGCCGACGACGCGGCATCCACCCAACATACCGCCATGCGCATTCGCACGACAAGGCGCTGGCAGAGGGCCGGGATGCAGACCTGCCAAGCAGTCGCGTCTGCTCCACTTGGCAGATCGGCAATATCTCGCCTATGCAACAAGTTTCCGACCCGACGATCGTGCGCGACGCATACGCTGAACTGTTCGAAAAACGCAACAGTGTGTCGCGACTGCGGAAGACCCGGCGCGGCGCGAGCGCACAAAACTCTTGCGTACCTGTCCGCTGACCGTCGCGCGCGCAGCCGCTAGTCGCAGGCGGCAATGGGCGACACGTACCTCACGCCTCCGCGCGCGACTCGCGTTTTTTCGCGCGCCAGCGATCGTTCGAAGTCGACGAGATCGGCGCGCCGCGCGCGTGCGCTAAACTCGACTGATCACGAGAGGCGCGAGTCATGCCGAGATCGAACACCCCCTTCGCGTCGCCCCCGGCACGAAGGCAGCGTGCGACCGCGACGGCCCTGCTGGGTGTCGTCGCACTCGCCTGCGCGCACGCCGAGGTCGCGGAGAATCCGGCCAGCACGGACCTGCCCGTCGTCGTCGTGACCGCGACGCGTAACGCGCAACCCGCTTTCGACATCCCCGCGTCGGTCGATGCGGTTTCGATCGACCAAGCGGGCGCCAATACTCCGGGTATCAACCCTTCTGAATATCTCGGCAGCGTGCCGGGCCTGCTCGTGCGCGACCGCCAGAACTACGCGCAGGACGAGCAGCTGTCGATCCGCGGTTTCGGCGCACGTTCGAGTTTCGGCGTGCGCGGCGTGCGACTCTACGTCGACGGCATTCCGGCGACGATGCCCGACGGCCAGGGTCAGGCCGCCAACTTCAGTCTCGCGTCCGCCGAACGCATCGAGGTGCTGCGCGGGCCGTTCTCCGCGCTGTACGGCAACGCGTCTGGCGGCGTCGTGCAGATCTTCACGGCCGACGGCACGAGTCCGGCGATGCTGCGGGGAGAAATCGACGGCGGCAGCTACGGCACGTACCGGCTCGACGCGGCCGCGCGCGGCGCCGGCGAGCGCTTCGACTACAACGTCGATGTCTCCCAGTTCTACATCGACGGCTATCGCGGCCACGGCCGCGCGCAGCGCGAGAACGGCAACGCGAAGATCAACTGGCGCATCGGCGACGGCGGAAAACTCACGCTGATCGCGAACACCGTCGCGTTGCCGAATGCCGACGACCCGCTGGGCCTCACGCGCACGCAGTTCGCCACGGACCCGCGCCAGCCGCAGGCCGCCGCGGTGCAATTCGACACGCGCAAGAGCGTGCACCAGCAGGAAGGCGGCGCGATCTACGATGAGGATTTCGGCGCGGGCCAGGGCCTGCGCGTGCTTGGCTACTACGGGCTGCGCGACGTGCAACAGATTCAATCGATTCCCGTCGCGACGCAGGTGCGGCCGACGAGCCCGGGCGGCGTGATCGATCTCGCCGGGAACTTCGCTGGTGGCGACGCGCGCTGGACCTCGCACGCGCAGCTTTCGGACCGGCCGTTCGACATCACCGGCGGCGTCAGCTACGACAGCCAGCAGCAGGACCGGCGCGGTTTCAACAACTACGTGGGCACGCAGCTCGGCGTCGTCGGCGCGCTGCGCCGCGACGAGCAGGACGACGTCTACAACGTCGACGAGTACCTACAGGCACGCTGGGATGTCGCCGAACGCTGGTCCATCAACTTAGGCCTGCGGCACAGCGGCGTGCACTTCACGTCGGCGGACCACTACGTCAACGCGACGAGTCCGGACGACAGCGGCGATGCCGACTATTCGGCCACGACGCCGGTACTCGGGGTGCTGTTCCGTGCGGCACGCGATTGGAATCTCTACGCGGCCTACGGCAACGCGTTCGAGACGCCGACGTTCAACGAGCTCGGCTATCGCCCCGACGGCAGCGCCGGCATCAACTTCGATCTCGTGCCGGCGCGCAGCCACAACGCGGAGATCGGCTCGAAGTGGCGCTTCGCGCGCGGCGGCGAATTCGACGTCGCGCTGTTCAATGCAGAAACCCGCCACGAACTCGCGGTCGACAACTCGTCCGGCGGTCGCACGACCTACCAGAACATCGACCGCGCGCGCCGCCGCGGCGTCGAGGCGCGACTGCTCTATCCGATCGCCGAGCACTGGCGCATCGAGTCCGCATACACCTACCTCGAAGCGAATTTTCTGTCGTCCTTCCTGACCTGCCCCGCCGCATCGACCTGCACGACGCCGAACACGAATGTGCCGGCCGGCACGCGCATCCCGGGCGTGCCGAAGACGAACTTCTATGCCGCGCTGCGCTATGGCGACGCGAACGGCTGGAACGCGAGCGCCGAGATCAGCGCCGCGAGCGACACGCCCGTGAACGATCTCAACTCGCAGTTCGCTCCGGGCTACGGGATCGTCAACCTCAGCACCGGATACGTGTTCGACCTCGCTGGCGCACACGTCACGACCTATCTGCGTCTGAACAACCTCTTCGATCGCAGCTACGCCGGCTCGGTCATCGTCAACGAGAGCAACGGCCGCTACTACGAGCCGGCACCGGGACGCAACCTGTTCGCGGGGCTGCGCATCGATTGGAAGCCCTGATGCGAACGCTTCGACGGGCTCGATCCACCAACGGCCGCGCCGCGTCGCGCGAGCGGAGCAAGCGCATGTCGGCGGCAGCATAAGCGCCTGCGCCGACCGACTCGCGTCGTGCGTGGCGCAGTGCATGCGTCCCTGCCGACCCACACAATCTGAGCGAAGATCCGTTCTCGGTTGAGCACGGCGCGCGCGCGTGCTAGAACTGGACGATGCATTTGATGGAGTCCGCTCATGTCGTCGTTCGCCGTGCGTCGCGCCGTTCCGTTCGCCCGCCTCGCCGTCGCCCTCTGCGCCATCTCGCTGAGCACCGACACGATCGCGGCGGCTCTCGCGTTCGTAGGCAACCAGGGCAGCGGCTCGGTCTCGGTGATCGACACGAAGTCCGATGAAGTCGTGCGCACACTCATCGGCGAGGGCAAGCTCGGCAAGGTCAACGGCGTCGTCGCCAACCGCACAGCCACGCTGCTGTTCGTCGTCGACGCGAAGGGCGGCAGCGTCAACGTCCTCGACATCGCCACCGACAAGCTGAAGAAGCAGATCGCGGTGGGCAGCGGGCCCGAAGGCATCGGCCTGTCGCCTTCCGGCAACGAGGTTGCAGCCTGCATCGAGGACGAAAATCGCGTCGTCCTGATCGACACGAAGACGTTCGAGGTGACCCGGCGCATCGCGCTGCACGGTGCGAACCCCGAACATTGCGTGTTCAGTCCCGACGGCCGCTGGCTGCTGGCCAGCAACGAGAACTCGAACGACGTCGACATCGTCGATCTGCAGAAGCACGCGTCGCTCGTCGCGCTGAAGACGAGCAATCATCCTCGCGGCATTGCGTTCATTCCCGGAAGCGACATCGCCTGGATCGCCGCGGAAGGCGCCAACGTCGTCGATGTCGTCGATGTCAATGCGAAGAGGCTCCTACGCAGCCTGCCTGCTCCGCTTCGACCCGCAGGCGCTGTGGCGTCCGCGGACGGACGCTTCGTCTACATCACGAACGGTGGCGCGGGCAGCGTCAGCGTCTTCGCCGTCGCGTCGGAAAAATCAGTCGCGGAGATCCCCGTGGGCAAGCGCCCGTGGAACAGCGCACTCACGCGCGACGGCAAGAAGCTCTACGTGCCCAACGGCCGCTCGAATTCCGTCAGCGTGATCGATACGCGCAAACGCGTGGTACTCAAGGAAATACCGGTCGGCGAGCTGCCATGGGGCGTTGCGATTGGAGGCGACTAGCGCGTCGCAATTCGCAGAACGATCGCAGCGAACACTCGCGCACTGCACGAATGGTGCACCCGTTGACGTGGAGGTGTATCGCGCGGGGAACACTTTTTTCCGCGCTGCAACAATGGCAAGGTTCGCAAATATTTAACAACTTATTGAAATATATAGATATAGCTTGCTTGGCACGTTCTCGTCGGCGCGCCTGTCGCAGGGCACGGCCATTGCGAACCTGAAGGACCGGTACCCGCGATCTCCCCTGCCCGCTAAGTTTGCTTGCAGCGCACCCCTGTGCGCGCCATCGAAACAGATTCGGCCGGCCGTGCCGTTGACCGGGAACTGCCGCGAAGCTCGCACGACCGATCTGATTGGCATTTGATGGAGAGCCGTTGCGCGTATTTCATAGCCTTGGCACGAGGAGACCGGAGATGAGTTGGTTAGCTTTGCAGCATCAACTGAAACTGATTTGCGCCCTTGCCGTCGTGAGCCTTTTTTCCGGCAATGCGCTTGCGGGAACCGACGCCGAGCAGTTCGCGAGATTCAAGGACCCCAATCAGTGGGGCGCGCCCGCGGGGAATCTCAACCAGACCCGTTACAGCGCGCTCAAGGACATCAATACCGGCAACGTCAAGAACCTGCAGATGATCTGGTCGCAATCGACCGGCGCGCTGCGAGGGCATGAAGGGCAACCGCTCGTGATTGAGGACGTCGCCGGCAAGCCGATGATGTTCTTCGTCAGCGGCTGTCCCGACATGTCCAAGTGCAACATCGTGCAGGGCCTGGATCTGTCGGATCCGGATCACCCGGTGCAGGTCTGGAACTACATGAAGACGAGCGGTCGCGACGAGTCCGCCGTGCCGCGCGCCTGCTGTGACACGGTGAACCGCGGCGCCTCCTATGCGGATGGCAAGCTCGTGTTCGGCACGCTCGACGGTTTCGTGATCGCGCTCGACGCCGCGACCGGAAAAGAACTCTGGGTCGTCAAGCACGCGCATCCGGACAAGGGTGAGACGATCACGCCCGCACCGATCATCGTCAACGACAAGGTGTTCATCGGCTTCGGCGGCGACGAATTCGCCGCGCGCGGCCGGGTCACGGCCTACAACCTCGCGGACGGCAAGAAGGTCTGGGAGTTCTACAGCAACGGCAGCGACAAGGACGTGGGCCTGACCGCCGACTCGAACAAGGCGCATCCCGAATACGGCAAGGCCGGCAAGGACCTCGGCATCCACACCTACCCCGGCGACGAATGGCAGCGCGGCGGCGGCGCGGCGTGGGGCTGGTACGCCTACGACCCCGACCTGCACCTCGTCTACTACGGCACCGGCAATCCCGGCCTGTGGAGCCCGTCGTTCCGCTGCGGCGCGAAGCCGCTCACGCAGGCCGCGTGCAACAACGGCGACTGGGACAACAAGTGGTCGATGTCGATCTTCGCGCGCAACGTCGACACCGGCGAGGTAGCCTGGGTGTATCAGAAGACGCCGTTCGACCAATGGGACTACGACGGCGTCAACGAGGTGATCCTCGTCGACAATCTCGATGTCGACGGCAAGAAGCACAAGGCCCTGGTCGAATTCGACCGCAACGGCTTCGCCTACGTGCTCGACCGGACCGACGGCACGCTGCTGCGCGCACACAAGTTCGTGACCGCGAACTGGGCCGAGAAGATCGACCTCAAGACCGGCCGCCCGGTCAAGGTGGCGGAACACTCGCCATTGCTGCCGCAAACCAACGTGCAGGTCTGCCCTTCGGCGATGGGCGGCAAGGACCAGCAGCCCGCGTCGGTCGATCCCGCCGACCCCGCGGTGTTCTACGTGCCGACCAACAACTGGTGCATGGAGTTGAACCCGCAGGACCGCTCGCACACGCAGCAGGGCACCGTCTACGTGTTCGCGAACGTCTACATGTATCCCGAGAAGCCCGGCGTGACCGGCAAGGTCAAGAAGTTCAACGTCGTCACCGGCAAGACCGAGTGGGAAATCCCCGACCCGTACCCGAACTGGGGCGGCACGCTGACGACCGCCGGCGGCCTCATGTTTTACGGCAGCCTCGGCGGCGACTTCCGCGCCGTCGATCGCGCGACGGGCAAGGTGCTGTGGTCGCGCAAGCTGTCCTCGGGCATCATCGGCAATCCGATCAGCTATTCGGTCAAAGGCAAGCAGTACGTGTCGATCCTGACCGGCATCGGCGGCTGGATCGGCCTGCCCGTCACGGCCGGCCTCGACCTCGGCGACAAGTTCGGTGCGATCGGCGCGACCGCGATGACGAAGGCCGCGGGCCTCAGCCACATCCCGCAAGGCGGGACGCTGTATACGTTCCGCATCGGCGACTGAAAAACGTGGCGGACGCCCGGCATCGCGCCGGGCGCCCTCGGGCCAAGCCGCCCCGCACGCCTCAACTTCTTCAAGAGTACCGCTCATGAATCGATCCCTCGCGCTTCGCGGCATCGGCCTCGCGATGCTGATCGCGTCCGCCACCGCACAGGCCGATGGCATCAAGTCGCTGACAGTCTGCGCGGATCCGGGAAACATGCCGCTGTCCAACCAGAACGGCGAGGGATTCGAAAACAAGATCGCCGTGATACTCGGCGAAGCGATCGGCGCGAACGTCCAATATTACTGGCGCCCCTCGATCGAGCGGGGCCTCATGCGCACGACGTTGTCGGAAGGCAACTGCGACGTCTGGATGGACATGGCCTCGGATACCGAAGGCGCGGTTCTCACGGCGCCGCTCTACCGCTCCACATTCGTATTCGTCTATCGCAAGGACAAGGGCTTCGGCACGTTCAAGACGATGAACGATCCGCGCCTGCAGAATCTGCGTATCGGCGTATTCCAGGTCTCCGCCGCACGCCAGGCGCTTGCGCAGCACGGCATCATGGCGAAGACGGTGATCCATTACCTCAGTCACAACGGCGATCTCGTCGCCGAGAACCAGCCTTCCTACCAGGTACAACAAATGATCAACGGCCAGCTCGATATCGCTGCCGCGTGGGGGCCCATGGCAGGCTACTACCGGACCATCAAGGCCGCGCCGCTGGTCGTGCAGCCGCTCAACACGATCGACGACACGGTGCCGCTAGAGTTCGACATGGCGCTCGCGGTACCGCGCGGCCGACCCGAGATCAAGGCGGCGGTCGAGAAGGCCCTGCGCGACAATCGCGCGGGCATCCGCAAGATTCTCGATGCCTATGGCGTGCCGCTGGTGCAATGCGCCGACTGCATCGTGTCAGGCAACCTGCCTTCGCACGGCCCGTACAAGCCGCTGCCCATTCCGGTCGAACAGCCACAAACCGCGCAGCAGCACGACAACAGCATTGATGAACTGAAACGCAGGCTCAAGGATGGCGCCGAACCGAACGACGAACTCGCCAACGCGATCGTCGCGCGCGATACCGGTCGCATCACCTACCTGCTCGCGCATGGCGCGGATCCGAACAGCCATTTCAACGATGGCAGCACGGCACTCGTCGACGCGACGCGATTCGGCTTCGACGAGCTGATCGACCTGCTCCTCGCCCATCGCGCGGACGTCAACCTCACGGACAGCAGCGGCTGGACGCCGTTGTTGTACGCTGCGTGGGACGACGATGCCGACGCGATACACAAGCTCGTCGCCAAGGGTGCCGATCGCGAGCATGCGGATGCGCAGGGCCGCACGCCGTTGACGATCGCCGCGCAGAACGGCAAGTCGAAGGCTGCGGCGGCGCTGCTGGCCGCAGGTGCCGACGTCAATCATGCGGCGGGAAAAGGTGGCTACACGCCGCTCATGCTCGCGACGACGACCGGCGCGACCGACATCGCGGCACTGCTGCTCGATCGCGGCGCGCACGTCGACGCGAAGAACAGCGGCGGCGTCACCGCGCTGATGATCGCCGCCGCCGGCGATCGCGACAAGATCGGCGAACTGTTGCTTCGGCATGGCGCAGACGCAACGGTCAAGAGCGACGACGGGCGCACCGCGCTATCCATCGCGCAGGCGAACAACAGCGACGCGGTCACGCGCCTGCTCTCCATCCGAAAGAAAGGCGGCAAGCAGCCCGGTTGACGCCTTCGCGGAGCAAATCGAATTTTTCAACGGAGGATGAGTGCGTGCTGAAGAGAGTCCTGATGGGTCTGGTCCTGCTGACCGGTAGTGCGGGTGTCATCCATACGCTCGATAGCGCAATTGCCGCCGAGCAACCGAAGATCGATTTCACTAGTATCAAACCGCCCGACCTGGTCTCGAAGGCGCCGAAGGGACAGCTCAAGAATCCGTACGTCGACACGCAGGCCGACATCGTCGCGCAGGGCGAACACCTGTTCTTGAGCTACGGCTGCAATGGCTGCCACGGCGGCGGCGGCGGCGGCGGCATGTGCCCTCCGCTCACCAATGACGTGTGGGTCTACGGCGGCGACGACGACACGCTGTTCCGCCTCGTGGCGCTCGGCAGCGACGAACTGCAGAAGGCTGGCTACTCGCGCAAGGGGCGCGAGGGCGTCGTGGGTCCGATGCCGCCGTTCGGCGGCATCGTCAAGAACGCCGACGATCTGTGGAAGATCTTCGCGTTCGTGCGCTCGAAGTATTCCGCGAATGCGGACCCGCTGTACAAGTTCGGCACGCCGCCCGAGCAGCAATGACGCAACAACCGCGACATGCTGCGCGGACCTTGCTCGGCTGTGCCGAAAATGGCGCACGCCGCGCCGAATTGTTGCACTGCAGTTTGCGCGCACATCCGATTCGCACGACTCTTGCCGCAACGGATTCGCGGTCGGTGCCATCCGCGCCACCCTGAATGGCTCGGGCGAGCCGTCGAAAATCCCCCATTCCGGCGAGGTCTCCACCGTGTCCAGCATCGCCTTGAGTCATGCGTCGCGCATCATGCACGTCGTGCAAGGAGGCCTCAAACCCGCAGGCATCGACGCGCACGTCACGCGATCGTGGAATCGCTGCATCAAGGAGTACGGCATCGATCCGTCGGCGCGGCGCCAGTCGGCGGTGCTCGATCCGATGTCGGTGCGCGATCTCCAGCAGCGCATGGGCGAGTTGCTGCGCATCGCGCGCGCCGAAATGGAGACGCTTTACGAGCAGATCGCGGGGTCGGGTTTCGCAGTGATCCTCTCGGACCGCCAGGGTGCCGTGCTCAATACGATCACCGACCCGACGCTGCAGCACGAATTCCGCCAGGCGGGCCTGTGGCTCGGCGCGATGTGGGACGAACGCCACGAAGGCACGAACGGCATCGGCACGTGTATCGCCGAGGGCGGGCCCGTCACGGTCTATCGCGAGGAGCACTTCCGCGGCTACAACGTCAGCTTGTCCTGCTGCGGAGCGCCGGTCATCGATCCGCACGGCGATTTGATGGCGGTGCTCGACGCGTCGACCGTCAACTCGAACGACAGCCGACTGATCCAGCGCCATACGATGGCACTCGTCAACATGTCGGCGAGCCTCATCTCGCGCTGGAGCTTCCTGCACGAGATGGCGAACTGCTGGATCCTGCGTTTCCACAGCCGCCCCGAATTCGTCGGACTGCTGCACGAGGCGCTGATCGCGGTCGACGCGAGCGGGCAGATAGTCGCGGTCAACGAGAGCGCGATGCTCCAGCTCGGCTGTTCAAACCGGCACGCACTCGTCGGCGCGCCGCTGTCTAAGATCTTCCAGTTCGACTTCGTGACGCTCGACCGACGCGCGCGTTCCGATCCCGGCACGATCTGGCCCGTGCGTGAAGTCGGGCTCGGGCGGCGCTTCTTCGCGCTCGTGCGCGCGCCGCTCAATCCATCGGCAGGATCGACGTCTCGCCTGCCGACGCACGAGGAGCAGCCGCCGCTGTCGCCGCCGGTGAACGCCGCGCAGGCGCATGTGAGCGAAGACGACACGATGCGCCGCAATTTCGCGCAGGGCCGACAGCTGTTCGCCAAGCAGGTTCCGATCCTGCTCAAGGGTGCGACCGGCACGGGCAAGGAGGCATTCGCCAAGGCGCTGCATCGCCAGGGGCTGTGGAGCGACAAGCCCTTCGTGATCGTCAACTGCGCGGCGATACCCGAGAACTTGATCGAGAGCGAGCTGTTCGGCTACGCGCGCGGCGCGTTCACCGGCGCTTCGAAGGAAGGCCGCCAGGGAAAGATCGTGCAGTCGAGCGGAGGCACGTTGTTTCTCGACGAGATCGGCGACATGCCGCTGCTTCTGCAGTCACGGCTGCTGCGCGTGATCGAGGAACGCGAGGTCGTGCCGCTCGGCAGCGACCATGCGATCGCGGTGAATCTGCATGTGATCAGCGCGACGCATCGCGACGTCACGGGGATGGTGGCCGACGGCGCATTCCGCGAGGACCTCTACTATCGACTCAACGGCATCACGCTCGGCCTGCCGTTGCTGCGCGATCGCACCGATAAGGCCACGCTGATCGCGACACTGCTGCGCGACGAGAGCGGCGACGGCGGCATCCGCATCGCGCCCGAGGCATTCCAGCGCCTGCTCGACTACCAGTGGCCAGGCAACGTGAGGCAGCTGCGCAATGTGCTGCGCACCGCCGCGGTGTTGTGCAGCAACGGGGTCATCCGCCAGTCGAATCTGCCGCAGGAGATCATCGACGCGAGCGCCGAGCCACGCGTGGGCGGCGAGGGCGCAGCGTCGTCGGGTCAGGCATACGCCAAGGGCGGCAGCGCGCTGCAGGACGCTGAACGAGCCGCTCTGCTCAGCGAATTGCAGCGCATGCGCTGGAACATCAGCCGCACCGCGAGCGCGCTAAACGTCAGCCGCAACACGCTATACCGCAAGATGCACAAACACGGCATCGTCGTCTCGCAATAGCGCGCGGCGCGCGTCGATTACGGCGCAGGTCGCTTGCGCACGGCCGCAACTACCGCCTGCGCGGGCCCGGCAGCGGACCCGCGCGAAACTCCACGCGGCGACTACTTCAGCACGCCACTCTGCTTGGCCGCATGCGTTGCGAGCGCGTCCATCAGCGGCGGATTGAGGCAATCGTAGGGCTCGAGCCCGAGCTGTTTGAGGCGCGCACGCACGTCGTCCATCTTCGCCGGGTCGGCGCCCGACTCGATGATCGAGGACACGAACGCCGCGAATCCCGGCGCGGCCCAGCCCTCTTCCGCGGACAACTCGGTATGCACGAAGTCGAGTCCGTAGAACGCATGTTTCGCATTCTCGATGCGCCCGTACATGTGCACGCCGCAACTCTTGCACGCGTGGCGCTGGATCGTCGCCTTGTCGTCGACGACCGCAAGCTTGTCGGCGTTGTCGGTAATGTTGACCTTGTCTTTCGACACGACCGCGACGACCGAGAACTGCGTGCCGGCCGGCTTCCAGCATTTGGTACAGCCGCAGGCATGGTTATGTGCGGTCTGCGCGCCGATCTTCACCTTGACCGGCTTGTCCTTGCAGTGGCAGGTCAACGTGCCGCCGGCGAAGCCTTCTTTTGCGGGCTTGATGCCGTTGTCGACGGATGGATGGATGGCGACTGACATGATGCGTTCCTCCCGGTGTTTTCTTGAAATGCCGCGGTGCGCGGCGACAGGTACTCGTGGATACGATCAATACTTGATCACGGAGCGGATCACCTTGCCGTCGTGCATGAGGTCGAAGGCATGGTTGATCTGGTCGAGCGGCAGCGTCTCGGTGACGAATTCGTCAACTTTGAGCTCACCCGCGAGATAGCGGTCGACGTAGCCGGGCAATTGCGATCGGCCCTTCACGCCGCCGAATGCCGAGCCGCGCCAGACGCGACCGGTGACGAGCTGGAACGGCCGCGTCGAGATCTCCTGTCCCGCGCCCGCGACACCGATGATGATCGATTCGCCCCAGCCCTTGTGGCAGCACTCGAGCGCCGAGCGCATGACGTTGACGTTGCCGATGCATTCGAACGAGAAGTCGACGCCGCCATCGGTCAGATCGACGAGAACCTGCTGGATCGGACGATCGTAGTCCTTCGGATTGACGAAGTCGGTCGCACCCATCGCCTGCGCCATCTCCCATTTCGACGGATTCAAGTCGACCGCGATGATGCGCGACGCCTTCGCCATCACGGCGCCCTGCACGACCGCGAGGCCGATGCCACCGAGACCGAATACCGCGACCGTCGCGCCCGGCCAAACCTTCGCGGTGTTGAGCACCGCGCCGATGCCGGTCGTGATGCCGCAGCCGAGCAGGCAGACCTTGTCGAGGGGCGCCTTGGGATTGATCTTCGCAACCGAGATCTCCGGCAGTACCGTGTATTCCGAGAACGTGCTCGTACCCATGTAGTGCAGCACGGGCTTGCCCTTGAACGAGAAACGGCTCGTGCCGTCCGGCATAAGGCCCTTGCCCTGAGTGACGCGGATCTTCTGGCACAGGTTGGTGCGACCAGATTTGCAGAACTTGCACTCGCCGCATTCCGGCGTATACAGCGGGATAACGTGATCGCCCGGCTTGACGCTCGTGACGCCCGCGCCGATCTCCTCGACGATGCCGCCGCCCTCGTGACCGAGAATCGCGGGGAACAGCCCCTCGGGGTCCGCGCCGGACAGCGTGAACGCGTCGGTATGGCAGACGCCCGTAGCGACGATGCGCACGAGCACCTCGCCTGCTTTGGGGCCCTGCAGGTCCACCTCCACGATGCTCAGCGGCTTGCCGGCCTCGAATGCGACCGCGGCTCTGGTTTTCATGACCTGCATTCTCCTCGTAACTGTCGATCCGTAGCCGGCATTCCGCAGCTGGCTGTTTCGCGGTCGCGCGCCATGATCCGCGCGGTCACGAACGCAGCGCCGCCGCGTGATGCTGCAGATGGTCTTCCATGAACGTCGCGATGAAGTAATAGCTGTGGTCGTATCCGGGCTGCATGCGCAGCTCGAGGGGCTGACCGACTTTCGCGCACATCGCCGCGAAGATCTGCGGACGCAGCGTGTCGTCGAGGAACGCGTCTGCGTCGCCCTGATCGATCAGGATCTTGCCGGGGAAGCGCTGACGCTGGACGAGCTCGGTCGCGTCGTATTGCTTCCAGGCTTCGCGGTCGGGTCCGAGGAATCTCGGAAACGCGGTGTCTCCCCAGCGCACCTGCATCGGCGCGACGATCGGCGCGAACGCGGATACCGCGCGAAAACGATCGGCATGCTTCAACGCGATCGTCAGCGCTCCGTGACCGCCCATCGAATGACCGAAGATGCTCTGTCGGCTCGCGTCGACCGGGAAGTTCGCCTCGATCAGCGCGGGCAGTTCGCGCGCGACATACGAGTACATGTTGTAGAACTTCGACCATGGTGCCTGCGTCGCGTCGAGATAGAAGCCTGCCCCCGCGCCGAACTGCCAGTCGTCGGCCTCTCCGGGGATGCCGGTGTTGCGCGGGCTCGTGTCGGGCGCGACGACGACGAGGCCGAGCGCCGACGCGATGCGCTGCATGCCCGACTTGATCGTGAAATTCTCTTCAGTGCAGGTGAGGCCGGACAGGTAGTAGACGACCGGCACGGCGCCCTGGCGCGCATAAGGAGGCTGGTATACGGAGAACCGCATCGGGCCATTGCAGACCGCCGACGCGTGCCGGTAGAAGCCCTGCACGCCGCCGAAGCTCCTCTGCTCGGAAATTTTTTCGATCGTCGCCATGATCCACGCCTGCGCAGTCTCCCCCGATCGCGACGGAAACCCTTGGGTCGCGAACGAAGATCCTAGAGAAGCTTTATCGACCCCGCGGGACGTTTCGTCAAACGCCGAAACGGACGCCACAGATCAGCACAATCTGTCCCGGAATCGGCACATCAGAACTGATAGTCCGCTCAGCCGCCGGTCCACTGCTTGATCCAGGCGTTGACCGTGTCGTGCCAGAGCACGCTGTTCTGCGGCTTGAGCACCCAGTGGTTCTCGTCGGGAAAAGTAAGCAGCTTGCTCGGGATGCCGCGCCGCTGCAGCGCGGTGAACGCCGCGATGCCCTGCTCCACCGGGATGCGGAAGTCCTTCTCGCTGTGGACGACGAGCATCGGCACGCGCCAGTCCTTGACGTGCAGGATCGGGTTGAATTTCTCGTGGCTCGCCGCGTGGTCCCATGGCGTGCCGCCGTTCTCCCATTCCGAGAACCACAGCTCCTCGGTCGCATAGCCCATCATGCGATTGTCGAACACGCCGTCGTGGTCGACGAGGCATTTCCAAGGCTGCGGCCAGTTGCCGGCGATCCAGTAGACCATGTAGCCGCCGTAACTCGCGCCGAGCGCGCACGCGCGGCCGCCGTCGAGGAACGAATATTTCTGCAGCGCCGCGTCCCAGCCTTTCTGCAGATCGACGAGCGGCTTGCCGCCCCAGTCGCCCGAAATCGCGTCGGTGAATGCCTGGCCGTAGCCGGTCGATCCGTGGAAATTCACCATCACGACCGCGAAACCCTGGCCTGCGTAGGTCTGCGGATTCCAGCGATAGCTCCAGTCGTTGCCGAACGCGCCCTGCGGCCCGCCGTGGATCAGGTAGGCGACCGGGTATTTCTTGTTCTTGTCGAAGTCGACCGGCTTGACGAGCCAGCCCTGGACCTCTTCGTCGTTGGCGCCCTTGAAGACGAACGACTCGAAATCGCCGGTCCTGACTTCCGCGAGCTTCGCTGCGTTCGCGTGGCTCAGCGCAGTCGCGTTGCCGCCCTTCGCCGACACGCGGAAGAAATCCGTCGGCGTCTTGAGCGTGGTCCGCGCAAACACGATTTGATCACCCGCGAGCGTGAATGCGTGAATCGATCCCGCTCCCGCGATGCGGCTGACCTTGCCCGACACGATGTCGACCGCGAACAGCGGATGCTCGCCATTGTCGTCGGCGGTCGCGAACAACGTTTTGCCATCGGCCGACAAGGCAAGGTTTCCGGCGGACCGATCCCATTTCGGATCGATCTCGCGCGTGCTGCCTGTGGCGAGATCCATCGCGATGATGGCGAAGCGATCGGCCTCGAACGTCGGCCGCTTCATCGCGAGGTAGTAGAGAGTCTTTCCGTCCGCGGACGGCAGCGGGTGCGCATCCCACGCCGCATTCGCCGCGGTCAGGTTTTTCGGTGCGCCCGAGCCATCGACGGCAACCGAATAGATGTCGAAATTCGTCGACCACGGCTCGGTCTTTCCGGCGATGCGCACGTCGAAATACACGCTCTTGCCGTCGGGAGAAAACGCGAACTCGCCGTCGTCGCCGAACGGTTTCGACGGCACGTCGCCGTCGATGCCACGGCTCAGCATGCGCGGCGCGGCTGGTTTCGCCGCGTCGATGTCGGCGATATAGAGCTGCGAGCGCTTGTCGTTTGCCCACGTGTCCCAGTGGCGGATGAACAGCCGGTCGTAGACGCGCCCGCTGGCCTTGCTCGAGGGCTTTTCGTCCTGCGCCTTGACGACGCACGCGAAGTCGGCGCAGCGCTCGGGCGTGTCGATCGCGAGCAGCGCGCTGCGACCATCGGGAGACAGCTTGAATGCGTTGACGTCTGCCTGTGGCGTCGTGACGGCGACCGGCGCGATCTTGCCGTCGACCGCCGTGGCGATGCGCCAGACTTGCGTCGTCGCGGCGGATTTGCCCTGCGCGAGGAAGTACAGATATCGACCGTCGGGCGACCAACGCGGACTTGACGCGGCGGTTAGCGCCTCGGCGTTGACGATCTGGACGGGCTTCGCCTCGGCGCTGCGCAAATCGCGCAGCCAGAGGCTGTTGATGCCCTTGTTCGCCGCGTAGTCGGTCTCGCGCAGCTGGTACGCGAGCCATTTTCCGTCGGGCGAGAGTTGCGGGTCGCTGACCCGGTCGAGCATTACGAGATCGTGGACGTCGAACGGATGCGGCGCCGCAGAAGCGCCCGCGCAAATAGCCATTGCCGCGATCGCGGCGAACCCTCTTGTCACGCTGCACTCCCCTTAAAACCGATGTTCCGATAGTAGTCCTGGAGCCCGCGTCGCGGAAGTCACCGCAGTCACTTAAAGGTCACCGTCGTGACGGATGTTGCGCCGCAACCGCGCGCGAATGCAGGATCGTAAAACAAGAACCCCGCCGGGCGGCGGGATTCGTGTGGCTTGGGTCATCAGGTTCGAGGCCTGCTGCGCCTCGTCGACAGACGCGTGCTCGCCGCGAGCAGGACTGCCAGCAATGCAAGCATCCACTTCGGCAGCGGCACCGGCTGCGCCGGCGCCTCCGGCGTGAACACCGCGGTTGCGGTCTCGACCTGCGTGCACGTGCTCACGTTGGCCGGGTCGTTCTGCGCGTCGTAGCACACCTGCGCGACGTTGGTCACCGTGCGCGGCGCCGTCGTGAAGCGTGCCTGGAAGGTCACCACGAGTCGGTTCGGCGCCGTCGCGGGATTTGCCGCACCGAGGTCGGAAGCGAGCAGCCCGTCGGCGACTATACGGTTGGTCGCCGTGTCGAAGAAGCAGTCGCTCAGCGTCGACGCACCGAACGTGGTGCACGAAACCTGTCCGCTGACAAAGGTCATGCCCGCGGGCAATGGATCGCGCACGGCCACGTATTGCGGCGTCGCATTCGCGTTGTTGTCGACGATGATCGTCCAGCTCAGCGTCTGCACGTCGACGATGCCGACCGACTTCGTCGCGAACGGCGGATCGAACGCGTTCGGCGGCGTCACCGTGACCGTAAGCGTGGCGGTATCGCACACCGTCGTGTTGGGCGCCGGCGCGCACACGCGATAGTTGACGATGCAGCCGCCCGTCGTCGGCGTGTTGTAGGTCGCGATGCCGGTCGAGCTGACCGTCGCACCGCCACAGGTGCTGCCAGGAATGAGCGTGAAGGTCGCACCCGGCGGGAGCTGGTCGTTGCCGCCGACATTGGTCGTCACGCCCGTCGTACCGCCAGGCGGTGTCGACGTGTCGTCGATCGCATCGAGCACCACGCCGGTTGCGGTCGTCGTGTTGTTGCTCGTATTGCTGTCGTTGGTCGCATTGGTCGTGCCGGTGAACGTCACCGTCGTCGTCGCGTCGTCGCTGCCGCCCGGGATGCCCG
>JBDTYX010000213.1:0-5676 GCA_040005435.1 Rudaea sp.
AAGACCAGCGAAGCGCTGAGCCAGCTCGCCAAGGGCAGCTTCGAACACGCGACCGACAACATCAAGAAGCAGGTCAACGCCGCGACCACCGAGTTCACCAGCAAGGTGAGCGCGGCCGCGAAGAAGACTGCCAAGTAATCAAATTCCCTAGCGGAATCGCGCTGCAGTAATCCTCCCTCCCCCTTTGTATTCTGCAGCGTCTGTTCGGCCGGATGGTTCTCCATCCGGCCTTTCTTTTTTATGGGGTCAGGTTCATTTTCCGTCGATGAGCCAATCAATGCGTGCGGGGCGGCTAACGGAAAACGAACCTAACCCCGATTTGGCGGGTTTTCGCGTCGCGGTGTAATGTGACGCCATGCCCAGTCTCATCGTCACCTCAGGCCCCCTCTCGGGCCAGGTCTTCAGCTTTGCCGACAGCGCCGTCGTCGGCCGCGGCCAGTTCTCTGAGGTCCGCCTCAACGACACCACCGTTTCGCGCCGCCATGCGCTGATCCGCATGATCGGCGATGCCTTCGAGCTCTCCGATCAGGACAGCGTCAACGGCACCCGCCTGCGCGGGGAACGCATCCGCACACCGGTGCAGATCAAGGACGGCGACGAGATAGAATTCGGTGAAGTGAAGGCCGTGTTTCGCAGCGCACTCGGCGGCGAACATCCCTCGTTGCCGTCGCTCAACGGCTCGGCGGAACGCACCGCGCGCCCGACGCCGACGATCACCGGCAGTCACAATATTCCCGTGCTGGCGCCGCCCCCTTCGGCGCCCGGCCTGCGTGACCTGCTCGCGCGAATCAAGCTGTTCTGCGACCTGAGCGCGCTTGCGCGCCTCGAAGAGCCGTTGCGTCACCAACTCGAACGCGCACTCGCTGCGATATTCGTGGCATTCCCCGCGTTGCGCCATGCCGCGATCTATGCCCCGACCGCCGCGGCCGATCATCTCGCACCGATCGTCCAGCGCAGCAGCTCGAAGGCGCCGCCGGACCTTGCCCACGTCGAGGGCTTCATGCGCGAGGCGATGCGCCAGACGAATGGCATCAACCTCATCGACGACAGCGCACGCGAGACGATGGCCGCACGATTGCGCGTCGACACCCTGCCGGCGGCGCTGCTCGCATTGCCGTTGCGCGCGGGGGCGGACGTGCTCGGCGGACTGTATCTCGACAGCGAAGACGTTGCAGCTTGGCGCAGCGCCGATCAGGAACTTTTCAACGGCGTCGCGGGGCAACTGACCTGGATGATCGCGAGCCAGCGCGGACGCGCGCCGGAGCGCGCGATCGAGGCGCACGACCTCGCGCTCGCGCGCCGCATCCAGCAGCGCTTCCTGCCCCAGTCGACGCCGCCGATCGCGGGATATCGGATCGCCGAAAGCTATGAGGCGGCTCGCGTCATTGGCGGAGACTACTTCGATTTCTTCCAGTATCGCGACGGCCGTCAGGGCTGGGTGATCGCGGACGTGTCGGGCAAGTCGGTCTCCGGCGCACTCTACATGGCGCGACTGAGCGTGCAGGTGCGTGCGCTCGCGCGGCACATGAGCGGTCCGGCCGAACTGCTCGCGGGGCTCAACCGAAAGCTCTACCAGGAACTCGAACCCGGCATGTTCGTGACGATGCTGGCGGCCGCGCTCGAACCCGAGCTGGGCGTACTGGAATTTGCGTGTGCTGGCCACCCGCCGCCGCTGCTGCGTGCGGCGAACGGCAGCGTCAGCGAGCTCGCCGAGCCCGATGCGTTGCCGCTAGGCGCCATGGCCGACACCGAGTTCCGGCCGCATCGGCAGAGCCTGGCGCCCGGAGCGGTCGTGCTGTTTTACACCGACGGCCTCGACGAGGCCCATAACGACAAGAACGAGATGTTCGGCAAGCAGCGCATCGTCGAGATTCTCGGCGTAAGTCGCGACGCGCAGGACGCACTCGACTCGTTGCTCGCCGGTCTCGCGCGCTTCACCGCGGGCGAAGCACAGAGCGACGACCTGACGCTGATCACGCTGAGCCGCGACCGCTGACGCGAAACAACGCCATCCGCACGCTAGCTTTTCTTGCCGAACACGCCGCGCAGTTTGCCGAGCACGCCTGCGTTCGTGGCTCCGGAAGGCGGCCCGGCAGGCTGCGCCGCGGGCACCGCGCTGGCCGCCCGCGACGCTGCGGCCGCGTTGGTCGCGTGACGCACGCCGAGCAATTGCGCCGTGTCGCGTGCGAGTGCGGCGGCCTGCGACGTGTGCGCCGGCGCGAGCATTCCGACGCGCAGAATACGGGTGACCTGTTGCGCTAGGCTCGGCTGTGGGGGCGCAGCCGGCTTGTCGGCACCGGCCGTCGCGGCCGCGCGGTCCTTGAGGATCACGAACAGCTTGCTGAAGCCCGCGACCTCGAACACCTGCAGCACGGCGGGTCCGAGCGCGCACAGGCGCAGGCGTCCCTTGCTGCCTTCTAGCTGCTTGGCGAGCGCTAGCAGCACGCGCAGGCCCGCGCTGCTGACGTAGCTGACTTCGCCCAGGTCGATCAGGAAATCGCGCGCGCCCGCGGCGAGCAGATCCTGCACGGCCAGCTCGAGATCGGCCGACGTATCGGTATCGAGTCGCCCGCGCAATGCGAGGATGCGCAGCGCATCCTGCTGCTCCTGCGCGATCTCGAGACCCACGACTTAGCCTTCGCGGAATACGAAACGCGCAGCGCCGATCTGCACGACGTCTTCGTGACGCAACTGGCGCTCGCGGATCTTCTCGGCATTGACGCGCGTGCCGTGCTTGCTGCTCAAGTCGACGATCGTGAAGCCGCCCATGCTGACGACGATCTGCGCGTGCTTCGCATCTACGCCGGGCCCCTGCAGGCGAACCTCGTTGGCGGCGTCGGAACCTAAGTTGGTAGGCTTGAGCGCGAGCGCATAGCTCTGCTTGCCCGCCTCGGGATTCTGCGGAACGAGCCTCGCGGCACGAAAGACCTGGGTCGCGCCGCCGCCGTTAGAAGTGGCACCGGCCGCATTGCTCGCAGCCACCGCGGCGCCAGCAGCCGCCAGCGCCGGCTCGGGAAGGTTGATCGCGGACATCACCTGGGTCTTATTCGGCGACGATGAGCTCAGCACCGCGGCGACCTCGTTCGTGCGGATGTCCGAGACGTCGATGCCCGCGAGCGTGGCGAACTGCTGCGTGGTCGCTGGCGCGCCTATCAGCGCAGCCGCGCGCGCGGCATCGGCCTCGAGCGACAACTCGGACTCGTCCTTGAACGGCTCGAGGAAGCGCGCCTTCAGAGCGGCCGCTTCTTCGTGTGCCGCAGCCTTGTCACGCACGGTTTCCTCGATGGCGCTGGTGCGCTTCTTGAAATCTGCATCGCTGAACTCGCCCAGTTTGTGGCGCAGTTCCAGCTCCTGCTGGTCGAGCTTGATCGCTTCGTGATCGGCCTCGAAACGTGCGTTGAGTTCGCGCAACTTCGCGAACTCGGCACGCGCGAGTTGCTTGAGCGGCAGCGCCTCCTCGTCGAGCGCGGTCAGGCGCTTCTGATAGTCGCCACGAACGCGCTGGTAGACCGCGTCGGCGAAGTCCTGGCGGACGCCGTCGAGCGTCTTGAGGCGCTCATCGAGGACATCGCGGTCCTTCTTCAACGTGTTGAGCTGTTCGATCGCAGACGCATCGATCGCCGCCAACGCCTGCTTCCACGGATTCTGCTCTGCCATGATCTTCCCCGAAAAAATATTCAGACCGCCATCAACTCGACTTCGATCGTCCCGAAACGGAGGCGATCACCCGGCTTCAGCGGTACATCGACGCCGGTGGCGATACGTTCGTCATGAACGTAGGTACCGTTCGGCGTGCTGCTGTCTTCGCGCACGAAATATACTCCGTCGCGCATCACGATTTTCGCGTGGCGCCGGCTCAAGCTGCGATTCTGGTCGTACGGACCGAGATCGACCTCGGGGTCGATGCCGTTTGCAAGATCCGGGCGGCCGACGAGGAATTCCGCGCGGCCCTGCTCAAGCGGAAGCAGCTGTCCGGTCGCAATATGGCGAAGCGCAAAACTGAGAGGTGCCGCCGGAAGGGGGGGCGGGGGCGGCGTGGCGGGCGGCGGAGCAGGAGCCGGCGCGGCAGGCGCTGGCGGAACAGGAGCCGGCGCGACACGCGGGGGCGGCGCGGGTTGCACCGCTTCGGGTACCGCCGCGGGTGCCTCGACGATCGGCGGCGCGACGGGCGTTGCTGCAGGCGCCGCCTGCGCCGAGCGCGTGGACGATGCCTGATCGCGCGCACGTTCGAGCAGACGCCGCATCAGTCCCAGTGCAATCTCCGGGTTCTCCGCGATGACCTCGGCGAGCGTGTTGCGCGACAGGCGCATCAGGCGGGCGGCTTCCACGACGGTCGCGGACTCCGTGCGCGGCCGGCCATCGAGCAGGAAGTCCTCGCCGAAGAAATCACCGGGGCCGAGCAGCGCGCGAACGCCGCCGGCGGACAGTTCTACCTGACCCGACTCGATCAGGAACATTTCCGTTCCCGTCTCGCCCAGGCTGAAGACCGGTTTGCCTGCGCCGATCTCGACAAAAGGATCCTTGCTACTCATCACCACCTACCTGCCGCAATTTTTCGATTATGCCGAGCCGCTTGGACGACAGGCAACTAGCGCCTGAATGTCCCGCCCCGAACGCAGGAAATCGGGCGGCTTCGCATGCTGTGAAAAGTACATTCTTGCGCGGCGGCGGTCTCGGCGGACAATAGTCCGAACCGAGTGTATCCGGGCTTGCGGATCGACGCCGAATAACAACGTCCGCTTGGGCGATTCGTCTTGCGTGCGCAAAGGACGGATTGCTATAATTCCGCTGACCCGCGGTCCGGGCAAGTGCCAAGCTGAATTTCGGCCTAACCCCGGCTCCGGAGCGGTTTCATTCGAGCGTTGCTGATGGTCGTTGTACGCGGACGGCTTCAGGCTCGCGTCGGTGCGGTTTCAATCCAGCTGGGCAGCTACGCAAGATGATTCGGGTGCATGCAAGCGATGCATCGTTGGCTTGGGCTTTGTGTGCGGCTCAGGCGATCACAACGGCCGCCGCGGCTCTTGTCACCTGGGTCGTAGCTGATGGTGCAGCAGCGCTTGCCGCATTGTACGGGGGCGTCGTCGTCATGTTGCCGACGGCTTACTTCGCGGTCAGGGTGTACCTGCGCGGAGGCGCGCACGCGGCGGAAATCCTCGCTGGGTTCTACCGGGCGGAGTTTGGAAAGTTATTGTTGACGGCGCTGCTGTTTTTTTTCGGGGCGTCGTTGTTCGGCAAGCATTTCGCGCCGCTGATTTTCACCAGCATGGCCTGTCTGGCCATGAATTGGCTGATGTTGGCGATCGCGAACGACTGAATCATGTGGCATTCGAGAATTGGGTCACCACGGCATGGCAACTGAAGGCGCTCACGATACCGGCAGCTACATCCTGCACCACTTGACCAACCTCAAGCTGGATCTGCGGTCGATGAGCATTGATCCGGAAGCGAGCGGCTTCTGGGTGCTGCACCTGGATTCGATGGTGTTCTCGGTCGTCCTCGCGCTGATTTTCGTCGTCATGTTCCGCATTGCCGCGAGCAAGGCGACCAGCGGCGTTCCGGGCAGGTGGCAGAACTTCATCGAGATGTGCGTCGGCTTCGTCGACAGCCAGGTCAAGGATGCGTATCACCACGGTGCGCGGTTTGTCGCGCCGTTGGCGCTGCTCGCGGGGTTCTGGG
>JBDTYX010000214.1:0-5590 GCA_040005435.1 Rudaea sp.
AACTCGTGCTGCGCGGCATCTTCATGCTGCGTCGCTGGGAGATGGAGTGGTTCTACCAGAAGGGCTGCGACTCGATCTATCCCGACGCGTGGGAGGGCTATCTCAAGCCGATCCCGGTCGGTGAACGCGCGGACCTGATCGGCGCGTATTACCGCAGGCTCACGAGCAGCGATTCGAAAGTGCGGCTCGAGGCCGCGAAGGCCTGGTCGATCTGGGAGGGCGGCACGAGCTTCCTCGCGCCCAGCGCGGACTACATCGCTTCGACCGGCTCCGACGAATTCGCGCTGGCGTTTGCGCGCATCGAATGCCATTACTTCGTGCATGGTGGATTCTTCGATCGCGACGACGAGCTGCTCGCCAACGCGCACCGGCTCAAGGACATTCCCGCGGTGATCGTGCAGGGGCGCTACGATGTGGTCTGTCCGCTGCGCAGCGCATGGGACCTGCACCGCGCGTGGCCCGAGGCCGACTTGAAGATCATCGGTGATGCGGGCCATTCCGCATTCGAGCCCGGCATCACGCACGAGCTCGTGTCTGCGACCGACCGCTTTCGCTGACAACTGCCTGCGCGGCGCGCTAGCGAGCGCGCAGAAGTTTGCGCCATATTGTCGCGGGCTGACCCGCGCTGTCTGCGGTAGCGTGCACGCGCTCGTTCGCTGCCCGCACGAGCGGACCCAGAGAAAGCGCCGGCAATCCGAGCGCTAGCGCGAACTGGCGCGCAGGTTGATCGCGTTCTCGACGCCCACGACGCCCGGCGTCTCGCGCGCGATCGCCTCGATCGCATCCTTCTGCACGATCGTGTCGACGAGCCCGTGCAGGTAGACGATGCCGCCCTCGGTCTGCACCTGCACTTCCCAGTCGGGTAGTGAGGCACGCTCGCGCATCGCGGTCTCGATCGCGGCGGTGATCTGACGGTCTTGCACGCAGCCCGCGTCGCAACCGGCCTTGCCGTTGCCGGTCATGCAGCCGGCGAGGAGGCAGACGAGCAGGACGGTCGCGAACAGCGCGAGCCTTCCTGCGCGCGCGCGCAGGAAGGTCCATCGCGCCGCAGGTCTGCGCGGCGCCGTCGCGGAAGTCCGGTCGGCGCCTCGCGGCAGCAGGCTACTCAATGCGCGGCCGCAGCGTCACCGCTGAGGCAGGTGCTCATGAATTTCTTGCGGTCGTCGCCGGCCAGCGCCTTGGTCTTCGCGTCGGCGTTGCAGGCTTTCATCTTCTCCTGCTGCGTCATCGGCTTGGCGGGCGCGGCGGGCGCGTCGCCCTTGAGGCAAGTGCTCATGTAACCCTTGTATTCGTCGCCCTTGAGGCCCTTGGTGTGCGCGTCCTTGGAGCAGGTCGACATCTTCGACTGTTGCGGCGTCGGGGCCTTGGTGTCGGCGGCGAATGCGGATCCGGCGCACAGCGCCGCGGCGAAGGTCAGTGCGGCAAACGTGGTGACGACCGATTTCATCTGTATCTCCGAAGTTGGCATGCCCGACCGTATGTGCGGGTAGCAACAGTCTACGCCGAGCTGACGGCGATGCAGTAGTCGGAGTGTCCGTCAGCCTGTAGGAAACGCGCGCGAGATGCGCTAACGCGGCACGCTGCTCGCGTCGCGACGATCGCGGAGCCCAGGCGGGTGCTGCGCCGCGCCGGGAACCGCATGCCGCGCCGCGACGCCGGATCAGGCCGCGGCTTGCGCGTCGATAGTCTGGCGAGGACCGTGCAGCAGCGCCTGGCGCACGCCGTCGACGATCAGGTCGACCTCGGCCGCGTTGACCGCGAAGTGCGGCGTGAAGCGCAGCGAATTCGTGCCGCCGTGGATCACCGCGATGCCGCGCTCGCGCATCCATTCCTCGGTGCTGTTCGCGCCGAAGCACTTGAACTGCGCCGCGAGTTCGCACGAGAACAACAGGCCCGTGCCCTGTACCTTCGTGATGAGCCCCGGCAGTTCCTTCTGCAGCTTGTGCAGCTTGTCGAGGAATTCGACGCCGCGCATGCGGATGTTGGCACGCAGCGCAGGGGTGATCGACGCGAGCACCGCACACGCGGCATCGAGCGCGCGCGGATTCGTCGTCATCGTGTTGCCGTAGATGCCCTTGCGGTACAGCGCCGCGGCATTCGCGGACACCGCGAGCACCGACAGCGGAATCTGTCCCGCGCTGAGCGCCTTCGAATAGGTCTCCATGTCGGGCGCGTCGAGCTTCTCGAAACCCGGATAGTCGACGATCGAGAGGACGCCGTGCGCACGCAGGCCGGCCTGGATCGAGTCGACGAGCAACAGCGAGCCGTGCGCGCGCGTGAGCTCGCGCGCGGCGGCGTAGAACTCGGGCGTGACCGCGCGACCCGGATCGCCTTCGCCCATCACGGGCTCGAGGAACATCGCCTCGATGAACCAGCCGTTCTTGTCGGCGTCGGCGAACGCCTGGCGCAGGTGGTCGACGTTGTAAGGCTCGACCGTGATGAGGCTGCGCTCGTCGCGAAAGCTCGCGAGATGCTGCTGGTAGGCCTTGCGCGAAGAATCGGAATAGATCGCGGGCTTCTCGGTGCGGCCGTGGAACGCGCCCGTGACCGCGAGGCGCTTGATCGCGCGTCCAGCATGGCGACCGCCCGCATCGGTCAGCAGTTTCGCATTGACGTCGGCGATGCGGCACGCGAGCGTGACCGCCTCCGAGCCCGAGTTGAGGCACAGGAACTTCGCGTACGGCGCGGCGCCGGTCTTGTCGCTGCGCGCCTGGCCGATCTCGCGCTTGAGCGCCTCGGCGAAGCGCAGCTGCGAGAGGTTCGGCGTCATGACGTTCGCCATCACCTGGTGTCCCGCGAGCGCATCGATCACGGCCTGCGGCGCGTGCCCGAGACCGAGCATGCCGTAGCCGCCGACGTCGTGGACGACCGCGCCCTTGAGCGTGACGACCCACGGGCCACGACCCGCGAGCGCGACGTAAGGGTTGATCGCATCGTCGGCGTAGAAGTTGACGAAGTCGGCCTGCACGCGCGCGAGCTGCCCCGCCTCATCGAGCGCGAGCAGTTCGGGCAGCTCGCGGCACAGGTGCGTATAGAGCGCATGCGCTTCGTCGATCGCGGCGACGAGATCGGCATCGCTCGCGGCGAAGCGCTCGATCGCGGCGTCGGCAATGCCCGTGGTCCGCGCGGCACCGCCGTGGCGACGCATCTGTTCGAGTTTGGCGATCGGCGACATCTGCAATTCCCCTAAATCCAATGATTCCGAAACCCAATGGGCCGGAGTTCCTTCAATAAAACAGCAAGAGCGCCGAGCGGCGCCCGCAAGGCGCCGGACGCAGTTGCCGACTGTGGACCGATGCTATGCGATCGATTTGGTATTGTAGAGAGCCGATTGTTTTATGATTTTGTGGAGCCACTTACCTCGACTGACAATCGTCATGCGCAGGTCGTGATGGACGCGACTGATGCATCGCGCCGCGCGCAGGGAGAATCCTCCCCACATTCCCAGGAGACTCCGATGGGCCAAACCTCGCTGCAAGCGTCACCCGACGTCGTCGCGCGCCTTAGCCGTGCGAGCAAGCGTTACGGCAACCTGCTCGCGCTCGACAACTTCAGCCTCGAGGTGCGGCGTGGCGAAGTGCTCGCGCTGCTCGGACCCAATGGCGCTGGCAAGACGACCGCGATTTCGCTGCTGCTCGGCCTGCTCGCGGCGGACGGCGGCGAGGCGAGCGTGCTCGGCGAGCTGCCCGGTGCGCTCGCCGCGCGCCGGCGCATCGGCGCGATGCTGCAGACGACCGGCGTGCCCGAGATGCTCGAGGTCGGCGAGCTCATCGCGTTGTTCCGCAGCTACTATGCGGCGCCGCGCACCGTCGCGGACATCGTCGAGCTCGCGGGCGTCGGCGACCTGCTCAGGCGTCGCTACGGCAAGCTCTCGGGCGGCCAGCAGCGCCGCGTCCAGTTCGCGCTCGCGATCTGCGGTCGCGCCGAGATCCTGTTCCTCGACGAGCCGACGACCGGCCTCGACGTGGAGGCGCGCGAGACGATGTGGCGGACGATCCGCAGCCTCGTCGCGGACGGCTGCGCGGTCGTGCTGACGACGCACTATCTCGAGGAGGCCGAGGCGCTCGCGAATCGCGTCGCGGTGATCGCGTCGGGCAGGATGATCGCCGAGGGCAGCATCGATGCGATCCGCGCGCGCGTCGCGCAGAAGCGCATCCGCTGCGTGTCCGCGCTCGGCCTCGATGCGATCGCTCGCTGGCCCGAGGTGCGCAGCGTCGTGCGCGACGGCGAGCGTATCGAGATCGTGACCGACGCGGCAGAGGTCGTCGTGCGCCAATTGCTGTCCGAGGATGCCGCGCTGAGCGAACTCGAAGTGCGCCGCGCCGGCCTCGCCGAGGCGTTCGTGGAAATCACGAATGAAGTCGCGAAAGACGCCACCACCGAAGCCGCCCGGGAGGCCGCATGAACGCGAGCATCACATTGCCTGTCGCCGCCGCGCCGAGCGCGCGCGGCACATTCGTCGCGTACGCGCTCGAGGCCAAGTTCGAGTTCCTGCGCGTGCTGCGCACGCCCGCGTTCGCGGTGCCTACGCTGCTGTTCCCGCCGATGTTCTATCTGCTGTTCGGATTGATCCTCAACCGCGGCAACGCGGGTGCCGCGCAATACCTGTTCGCGACCTACAGCGTGTTCGGCGTGATGGCGCCCGGCCTGTTCGGCTTCGGCGTAGGCGTCGCTATCGAACGTGAGCGCGGCTGGCTCGCACTCAAGCGCGTCGCACCGGCGCCGCCCGGCGCCTACCTGCTGTCGAAGATGATCATGGCGATGCTGTTCGCGCTGATCATCTATTGCACGCTCGCAGCGATGGCCGCGACGCTCGGCGGGCTGCGCTTGGGGTTCGGCCAGTGGCTGTTGCTCGGGCTGATCACGCTGCTCGGCGTGCTGCCGTTCTGCGCGCTGGGCCTCGTGATCGGCAGCCGCGTCAGCGCCTCCGCGGCGCCGGCGCTCGTCAACTTCATCTACCTGCCGATGGCGTTCCTGTCGGGCCTGTGGATGCCTTTGAAGATGCTGCCGCCGGTGCTCGGCCAGCTCGCGCCGCTGTGGCCTTCGTATCACCTCGCGCAGCTCGCGCTCGCGACGATCGGCGCGGGCGACGGCAGCGCGCTGCTACCCCACGTCGGCGCGCTGATCGCGTTTACTGCAGTCTGCTTCGCGATCGCGCGGCGTACACTCGCTAGCAGCGCTCGAGGGTGACCGAAATGACCGACCGGACGCGTCTGCGCAATCTGTCGGGAGCTCGTTGCTGCTGCTCGTCTGCGCGGTGCCTAGCCCGACATGACCGCCCGGACTCATCTGAGCAACCTATACTGACGTTCGTTGCTGCTGCTCGTCTGCAGAGTGCCGAGCCCACGATGACCGCTTGGAGTCGTCTACGGAACCGTTACGGGCGTTCGTGGGTGTCGCTCGTCAACGCGACGCCGAGCCGGGCATGACCGCCCGGACGCATCTGCGCAACCTTTACTGGCGTTCGTTGCTGCTGCTCGTGTGCCTGGTGCTGGGCGCGCTCGTATCGACGCGTGCGGCGCATTCGCAGAACACCGGCGCGCCGCGCGCATCGCCCGCCCGCGTCGCGGGCGCCGGCACCGGCGTACTC
>JBDTYX010000215.1:0-5559 GCA_040005435.1 Rudaea sp.
GGGTCGCCCGACGAGGACGGCGACCGCTTCATCGAGATCTGGAATCTCGTGTTCATGCAGTTCGACCGCGCCGCCGATGGCACGCTGTCGAAGCTGCCCGCGCCCTGCGTCGATACCGGAATGGGCCTCGAGCGCCTCGCGGCCGTGCTGCAGCACGTCCATTCGAACTACGAGATCGACCTGTTCCAGCGACTGATCAAGGCCGCGGCGGCGCTCACGAACACCGCCGACCTTGAGAACAAGTCGCTGCGCGTGATCGCCGACCACATCCGCGCTTGCAGTTTCTTGATCGTCGACGGCGTGCTGCCGTCGAACGAAGGTCGCGGCTATGTGCTGCGCCGAATCATCCGCCGCGCGCTTCGCCACGGTTACATGCTCGGGCAGAAGCAGCCGTTCTTCTACAAACTCGTCTCACCGCTGGTCGGCGAGATGGGTGCGGCTTATCCGGAGCTCGCTGCCAAGCGTGCGATCGTCGAGAAGGCGTTGCAGGCCGAGGAAGAACGGTTCGGCGAGACGCTTGAGCACGGCATGAAGGTATTCGAGCGCAATACCGCGCCCGACATGCGTATTGCTAACAAGATCATACGAGAGAGGGGCAGAGCCACGTCGGGCCCGATTGACATCTCCGTTGGCAATGACAAGCGCGTCCGCATGACATTCATGGATCAGATTACCGGGACATCGGCAGTTGTGCATGTCATATATTTTGCGAGCGAGCAACAGGCGAAGGATCGCTTCGATCACTACGTGGCGAATGCAGCCAAGGGCGGTGAATCTTCTACTGAGTGGGTGCTTGTGTTTGACAATACGGTGAGTGAACAAACTGCAGCGCTGCTGGATTCGCAGGCGAGAGAGTTTGGGGTAAAACTCAAAATTGAAGTGGCCTTAGAAAATCGCGTTGTCGACGGTACGGATGCATTCCGGCTCTACGACACCTTCGGTTTTCCTTTGGACCTGACAGCTGACATGGCGCGTGAGCGTGGCCTAACCGTTGATATGGTTGGCTTCGAGAAAACCATGAACGAGCAGCGCTCGCGCGCACGCGCCGCGAGCCAGTTCGAATCCAAAGGCATGTTGTCTGCGGAAGTCGTGCAGAATCTGCTGCCGACGCAGTTCGTCGGCTATGAAGAGACGAACGCGAGCGGGCTCAGGCTCGTCGCGATCGTGCGCGGCGATCACACCGCGCAAGAACTCGGCGACGGTGAGGAAGCGACGCTGATCCTCGATCGCACGCCGTTCTATGCCGAATCGGGCGGGCAGGTCGGCGATGCCGGCACGCTGTCGAACGCCGACGGCGCATTCGTCGTACGTGACACGGTCAAACTCGCGGGTAGTTACCACGGCCACGTCGGCCGCTGGTCGGGCAAGCAACTGCGCGTCGGCGCGTCGCTGGACGCCGCCATCGACGCGTCGCGCCGCCAGGCGATCGTGCTCAACCACTCCGCAACGCATCTGCTGCATGCGGCGTTGCGCAAGGTGCTCGGCGAACACGTGACCCAGAAAGGTTCGCTCGTGGCGCCCGACCGTCTGCGCTTCGACTTCTCGCACTTCTCGCCGGTCACGCCGGATGAACTCGCGCGTGTCGAGGCGCTGGTCAACGACGAGGTGCGCCGCAACGTCGCGGCAGACATCCGCCACATGGCCTACAACGATGCGATCGAGTTCGGCGCGATGGCGCTGTTCGGCGAGAAATACGGCGACGAAGTGCGCGTGCTCAAGATGGGCGACTTCTCGACCGAGCTCTGCGGCGGGACGCACGTCGGCCGCACCGGCGACATCGGCCTGTTCAAGATCATTGGCGAGAGTGGCGTCGCGGCCGGCATCCGACGCATCGAGGCGCTCACCGGTGCGGGCGCGTTGACGTTCGTTGATGCCGAGGAGGCTCGTCTCGAGGAAATCGCAAGACTGCTTTCCGCGAGTGGTGGAGATGTCGTCGAGCGCCTGCGTGCGCTGCTCGACCGACAGAAGAAGCTCGAACGCGAAATCGATGCGCTCAAGGCCAAGGCCACAGGCGCGGCGACCGCCGACCTCGCGGCGGGCGCGAAGGAAATCCGTGGCATCAAGCTCATCGCGGCACGCCTAGAAGGCGTCGACGCGAAGGCGCTGCGCGACAGCGTCGATCGCTTCAAGCATCAGCTCGTCGATTGCGTCGTGATCCTCGCGGGTGCGAGCGAAGGCAAGGTCGCGTTGGTCGCGGGCGTCGGCGGGGCGGCGCTCGGCAAGGTCAAGGCAGGCGAACTCGTCGCGCATGTCGCGGCCGCCATTGGCGGCAAGGGCGGCGGCCGCGCCGACATGGCCCAGGGCGGCGGCGACGACACGCCGGCGCTTCGCGCGGCGCTCGATTCGGTGGCCGCATTCGTCGAGCAACACCTCCAGAACAAGGGATAAACGCCGTGCGGCGGCATGCCCTTCGCCATTTGCTTGGGGGGAGGGGGTCGGCTAATATCGGGCCATAACGTGGACTCGATCTGGGGGCATCCGCTTCTGTATGAAGACGGGGGAAATGCCGGTCGGTAGCCACAGGGAGGGGCGCGGAGTGATCCGTCGTCAAAAGCCGTTGCCGTGAGCGCGACATCAGGGTTGATGTCACGCAAACAGTCGTTAGGAACGACGAATTGGCTGAAGGAGAGGTTACAACATGCTCATTTTGACGCGCCGAGTCGGCGAGACCCTGATGATCGGCGATGCTGTCAGCGTGACTGTACTCGGCGTAAAGGGGAACCAGGTGCGCATCGGCATCAACGCACCCAAAGACGTCGCAGTGCACCGCGAGGAGATATTCCAGCGCATCAAGCGCGAGCACGGCGAACACGGCGAGCCGGGCGAAGCAAGCCCTCCGGCAGCCACCCCCTGACCCTTTACGTCGGCGCCTGAAATCGCTATCGTACGCGGCTCGCTGCGAGCGGCCGTGTCGCGGCACGCCTGTAGTAGAATGCGGCAGCGAAAGCCGCACGAAAGACTAGTCCCCGGAGAGGTGCCCGAGAGGCCGAAGGGGCTCCCCTGCTAAGGGAGTATAGGGTCAAAAGCTCTATCGAGGGTTCGAATCCCTCCCTCTCCGCCAACTAGCCAGTCGAACGGCGAGCGTGCTTCCGGGAGGCCGCGAAGCGCGGCATTTGCGAGACCTTCTGATGCGGCGCCGACGTGATCGCGTCGCCGTCGCCCATGCCACGACCGATGTCTTCGAGTCCAGGCGGGGCAAGGATGTGGATGCATGTCCCGGGCGACCGCGCGGCTCTCGTGGAAGTCCTCACGCCGGGTTGCCCTCTCGAGATTGCACCATCAAAACGTCCCGCGGTTCGCGGCGAAGTCTCGCGACGCGTGCGCGACAGAATGGCGAGGTGCACGTTGCAGCGCTGCATATCCGTGCGGAGCTACGGCGAATGCTGGTGATTGATGTGTGTCTAGATCAGGCGCGCGAATCAGTGGAAGCTGCCCGAATCATGGTGTGTGAAGTGCGTGTGCGACGAGCGCGTGAAATGGCGGTCGCACGACCAACGCGCTCGCCCGCAAGCGAACATGCCGACGTACCGACCGGTCCCGCGCGGAAGGAAGGTGTTAATGATTGAGTCGCCTGGCCATTCACCTCATGACTTGAACAAGCCGTCGTTTATCCGGGGGCCCAAACCCAGTACAGTCCACACATGAACCTAGATCAGTCAGGCGCGACGCAGTCGATCGACAGCCGGGACAAGGCGAGCTGGCAGCGCTCGGTCGCTCCCTATCAGCAGGCATCGCTCGGGCGGTCGCTGTGGCAACTCGGCAACACGCTCGTCCCGTATGCGCTGCTCTGGGTCCTGATGTACTTCAGCGCGGGCATCTCGTGGTGGGCAACCGCGGCCCTGGCCGCGCTCGCAGGCGCATTTCTCGTGCGCATCTTCATCATCTTTCACGATTGCGGACACGGCTCGTTCTTCAAGTCCCGACGCGCGAACGACGCATTGGGGTTCTTCCTCGGAGTGCTGACGTTTACCCCGTACCATCAGTGGCGCTGGGAACACGCGATCCATCACGGCACCGCGGGCCACCTCGACAAGCGCGGCACGGGCGACGTCTGGACCATGACGGTCCGCGAATACCTGGAATCTTCCAAGCGCAAGCGGTTCGCGTATAACCTTGTCCGCAATCCGATCATCCTGTTGCTGGTCGCGCCGCTGTTCCTGTTCGTCATCATCCAGCGAATTCCGTCGACCCCCGGCCGCCGCGAGCGCCACTCCGTGTGGTGGACGAATCTCGCGGTGGTCTGCTTCGTCGCGACGATGAGCTGGGTTTTCGGAATCAAGACTTATCTGCTGATCCAGCTCGTCATGACGGCGGTCGCCGGCGCAGGTGGCGTCTGGATGTTCTACGTCCAGCACCAGTTCGAGGACGTGTATTGGGAACGCGAGGGGGATTGGGATTTCACCGTCGCCGCGCTGCATGGAAGTTCTTTCTACAAGTTGCCGCCCATCCTGCAATGGTTTTCCGGCAGCATCGGCTTCCATCACATTCACCACCTGAGCCCGCGTATCCCGAACTATAATCTGCAGAAGTGTCACGATGCAGATCCCATTTTCAAACAGGTCAAGGCGATCACCTTCGTTGCGAGCCTCAAGTCTCTCGGGCTTCGGCTCTGGGACGAGAGGACCAAGAAGTTGATTGGTTACGGCCCGATGCGGCAACGACGAAGAGAACAACGCATCGAGTCGAGGCGCGACGCGCTCGGCCTCTGAAGAGCAGGTACGTCCCCAAAACGCTTCGGCGCGTCAGGCAACGAGACGACTCTAAGTGATCACCCAAAAGCACTCCCGCTCGCCGAGCTCGCAATCGCCCAATCCCACCCATCCGGAAATCCAGAAATGCCCAATATCGGCAATGTGCTGAAAGCTGAAATAGTGCGCCTCGCGCGCAAGGAACTGCGCAAGGAAATCGTCCCGGCGCGCCAGAGTAGCGCTGCCGTGCGACGAGACCTCGCCGAGATCAAACGGCAACTGGCGGCTGCGCAGCGTCGAATCCAGATATTGGAACGCCAGGCTGCGAAAGGGACGTCGCTCGCGACGAAAAAACCCGCCGCGGAGAAGCCCACCCGATTCGTCGCGAAGGGGCTCAAGTCGTTGCGCAAGCGACTCGGTTTCTCGGCGGCCGATCTGTCGCGCATGCTCGGTGTGAGCGAACAGTCGGTGTACAACTGGGAAGCGAAGAAATCCGTTCCGAGGCATCGTCAGATCGAAGCGATTGCGGGGCTGCGTGGGCTCGGTAAACGTGCCGCACATGCAATGCTCGCCAAAGCTTCGGGCTAGTGGCGGCAGGCCGCCCGCGCGTCGCTAAAAGTCTTCGACCCGCGGGAATCGGTTCATATTCCGTTGGATTGGTCTGTGCGATGGTCGGCACCAGGTCGCCCCGCCGCGGGATCCGTGTTGGAGCAGGAGCGTGAAGGGAATTGCAGCGAAGGCGATTCTGTCGGTGCTATGCATTGCGGTTGTCTCGTGTTCGACGATTCGCCACGACTAGACGTCTCCGCGTCTCATTTGGCATTGGCATGATGCGGGTGGCTCGAGAACGGAATACGCCGATCCGGATGCC
>JBDTYX010000216.1:0-5547 GCA_040005435.1 Rudaea sp.
CAGACGCGCTCGCCGATGACGGCGACGCATTCAACTCGGTCGTGCGCGCGCTCGGTGCGTTCGAGGAGGACTACGCCGAGTTCAGCCCGTACACGAGCAAGTACGATGCGTTCCTCACCGGTCGCGCGCGGCTGACCGCGCAGGAGAAGCGTGGCCTCGCGCTGTTCAACGACGAGCACAAGGGCAATTGTGCGCAGTGCCACATCAGCAAGCGCGGCCTCGACGGCTCGGCGCCCGCGTTGTCGGACTATGGCCTGATCGCGCTCGCGGTGCCGCGCAATGCGAAGATCCCCGCCAATCGCGTTGCGCAATTCTTCGACCTCGGCGCCTGCGGTCCGGAGCGGCTGGACAAGAAGGGCCAGGACGTATTCTGCGGCCTGTTTCGCACGCCGACGCTGCGCAATGTCGCGCTGCGCGGCAGCTTCTTCCACAACGGAAAATTCCACAGCCTGCGCGCCGTCGTCGATTTCTACGTCACGCGCGACATCGCACCGGAGCGCTGGTACGGCAAGGATGCGAACGGCCGAATCCTCGCCTACGACGACCTTCCCGCGCGATACCACGCGAATATCAATCGCGATCCGCCGTTCGCCGACCAGAAGCCCGGCGCGACGCCGCGCCTGTCCCCGCGCGAGATCGACGATGTGGTCGCGTTCATGCGGACACTGACCGACGGATACCTCAAGGACAACCCGTATCGCGCCGAGCGGCTGCCCTCGAAAACGCCGCGCTAGTTCGCGCCGCGGAAACGCCTGTCAGTTGCGACGGTCGCCTGTGCGCGACTGCGCTCCTACCACAGGCTTGCCGTCGAGCAATTCGAAGAAGAACGCGTAGTCGAGGCTGAAGGGCCTGCGTTCGGCGCTTACCTGTCGTGAATCGACGACGTTGCCCTGCGCGTCGGTGACGTCCTGCCAGCGCGTGAATGTGAGCGGCGTGAATCGCCAGCGCGACGCCGCGTCGCGGACCGCCGCGTCGAACACGGCCGGGTGTGCGCCGGCGTCCGTCGATGCTGCGATGCGTACCTCGCCGACCCGTCCTTCCCGGTTGACGATGACTTTGGCCTCGACGACAACGCGCGGCAGATGCAGCGCGAGGGCCGAGGGCGGATATATCGGCGCTGGATTTTCTGCCGGCGCCGGACGATTGGCGACCTCGTCCTCTGCCTCTTCGTAACGGGGCGTCCCGGCCGCGATGCTCGCGCGATACGCCACCCGGGTTTCGGATGGCGCGTCGGGCGGCTTCAGCGCATGGCAGGCACACAGTGTCAGCGCGATGATCGTGATCGACCCGTAACGCTGGAGCGAGGTATCAGTCATCGCGATCGCGACACCGTTGGTCAGCGTTCCGCGCGAGAGCCAGATCAGAATCTCCATGCGTGATGCTCGAGGCGCTCGAAGAGACGCTGCTTTCAGCAATGCTCTTCGCGCGGGAAGATATCGAACAGCGCCGGGGTGATCGACGCTGCATTGATCGGTTGTGGCGGCAGCGGCGGCATCGGAAGCGGAGCGGCGGGCACCGGCGGTGGCGGCGGTGGCGGCGGGCAATCGTTCCCGCAACTCGTCGGTGCCGTGATCATGATCGTTTCGAGCAGCGGCGTCTGCGGCGGAAACGCGGGCGCGACTTCGCCGTTCGGGGGCGGCGTGTAGCCTGCGATCAGGAATTGCAGGGGGACTACGACCTCGCCTTCGACCGCGGCACCGTTCACCATGGCAGGATTGAAAGTCCAGCCCCTGATCGCATCGACCGCCGCGTCGGCCAACGAGGACGCCGACTGCGGATAGGTCACTTCGGCATGCGCTTCGCGCACCGCACCCTCTGCGGTCAGGCGTGCGCGCACCCAGACCGTTCCGGTCGCATGTTCGGCAAGCGCCGAGGCGGGATAGAGAGGCGGTCGCATCTTGCGGTAGCTCGCAGGCAGAATCTGCATCGGAGCTGCAGCACGCACCGGCGATTGGTCGTCTTCCGTCATCCGGAAGTCGACAGGAACCATCACAAATCCACCAGCGGGTTTCCCGTCCTTGATGGCCGGCTCATAGCGCCATTGCATCGCAGCCGCAATGGCAGAATCCGCAAGGACGTTCGCTTCCTTAGGCTCCGTGCTCACAACCTCCGAGCCCACAGGATTACCTTTGGCATCGACCTGGACCTTGAGTACGACCTTGCCCTGGATGCGCGCCTTGATTGCGTCTGCAGGATATTGGGGCGGCTGCACTCTGCGGAAAGAGATTTTTTCGGACGGTGGCGCGTCCAGGGTCTGCTCGATATACGGAGCTTCCGGACTGGTCACCGCACTGGCTGCCGCATTCTTCTCGGCCAAGTTTTCGTTCGCCGACGGCGACCCCTTCGCGCGCGCGAGCGTCAATTCGATCCGAATGCCTTTGAAGCCACCGCCGCGAGGCGGGCCATCAACAAAACTGACGTCGTCGGATTCGCCGATCTCTATTGCCGCTGTCTCACCGCCGACGATCACAAGAGATGGCCGGCTCACCACGGCGCCGTTGTGCTCCACTTTTCCTTCAAAGCCGTACGTCCCATCGCCAATCGTTCTCGGGACGCCCGAAAGGCGCCATTCTTCACTTCCACGTTTGGCATCCAGCGTGAACGGACGGCCCCCGGTTACCACCGGCACGAGGCTCTGATGCGCCAGCGGTCCCGACAACGTGAGCTCATCCGAATCCATCGACACCTGCCAGCCAGCATGCTCGTACCTCGCCGCATTTATATTAATTGTGTCGACTACCTGATCCCCATCGATCGCCAGCACAAAACGCGCGCCGATGCGGTCTTCGGCGGCTCCGCTTCCTTCAGGCGCCCCAAGTGCGGCCTCACTCGCGCCGCCCGGCTGCGCCGCCCAGCTCGCATATCCCGCGCTCAGTGCCAGCGCGACGACGACTGCGCTCGCAAGCGCGCGCCGACGCCGGCTCAGGATCGGTGACTTCAACATCGCAATTCGCTCCTTCAATGGATGGGTCGATGGCCAGTAACAACCGATCGGCAGACGCAGCTCCTGCCGCGTCTCGCCGATCAGCTGCGCCTTCAGCATCGCGTCGGCATACGGCCGCCGCGCCTCCGGAAATCGTGTCATCACGAGCGCGTCGCAGGCCAGCTCCTGGTCGAAGCGCAGCCGCGATGCGGCAAAGTGGAAAAGTGGATTGAACCAGTTGAGACAGCGCAGCAGCGCGACCAGCGCGTTCGCCTGCGCGTCGCCACGCAGCAGATGCGTGCGCTCGTGGGCGAGGACGAGCTCGCGCTCGCGCTCATTGAAACGCGTGTCGAAATCGTGCGGCAACACGATGCGCGGGCGCAGCGCGCCGACCAGCGCCGGGCTGCCGTCGCGGCCCTGCGCGCGCAGGGCGCCGTCGTCTCCCGCGACGAGATCGCCGAGCGAGCGCAGGTAGCGCCGCTGCTGCCAGACGAGCATCGCCAGCAAGGCGAGCGCTCCGGCAACCCAGACAGCGAGCAGCCAGGGGCGCGGGTCGAAGGCGGCAGCGGCCGGCTCCGCGGCGAGAGCGATTGCAGGGGCGGCGCTGATCGCGGCCGGCATGATCTTTAGCACATCGGTCAGCGGGTGCACGGGCGCCGGAAGAAATGCCGCCACGAACGCGCACGGTACCAGCGCCCAGAGCAAGTAGGCCGCCTGGGCACCGAGCCAGCGCCGCGCGGGCATGCGCAGCGCGAAGACGAGACAGATCGCGACGCTCGAGATCAGCGTGCCGCGCCACAGGAACGCGAGAATCTCATGCGTCATGATCGAGCTCCTCGATTAGCTTCTTCAGCTCGGCGAGATCCTTCTTCGACAGCTTGCGCTGCTCGGAGAAGTGCGCGACGAGCGGTGCGACGCGACCATCGAACAGCCGATCGAGTAGCGTCTTGCTCTCGCTGTGCACGTATTCGGCGCGCTTGAGCAGAGGACGGTAGAGGTAGCGCTTGCCGTCGCGTTCCGCGGACACGACGCCCTTCTTGAGCAGTCGATTGAGCAGTGTCTTGATCGTGGCTTCCTGCCAGTCGGTGCTCGCGGCGAGCGCCGCGACGACGTCCTCCGCACTCTGCGGCGCCTTGCGCCAGAGCACGTCCATCACCACACTTTCGGCATCGCTGATCGCCATCGCATTCACCATTTACGCCTGTAATTGATATTTAGATTACGCCTGTAATTGCAAATGTCAAGCGGCAGTGGAGATGCATTCCTGCGCATGCCCTTCTAGACAACGACGCGGCGCGAGCCGCTGCCATTCAGGTCGCGGCTTGCCATTCTCCCCAGTGGCGAGTGCCTTCGCCGTCGCCGCGAACCGTCGCATAACGCCACCACGTGCGGGATGCGATAATCCGCTGCCCGCTCCCTTCTCGTGTGCGCCGATGCCTTACACGCCCATCCTCGCGACCCTCGGCTATGTGCTGGCGCCCGATCGCAGCAAGGTGCTGATGATCCATCGCAACGTCCGCGAGGGCGATCATCATCTCGGCAAGTACAACGGCCTCGGCGGCAAGCTCGAGGCGGACGAGGACGTCGTCGCGGGCATGCGCCGCGAGATTCACGAGGAAGCCGGCATCGACTGCGCCGAGATGAATCTGCGCGGCACGATCAGCTGGCCGGGCTTCGGCAAGCGGGGCGAGGACTGGTTCGGTTTCGTGTTCGTCGTGACGACGTTCACCGGCATTCCGCTCGAGCGCAACGCCGAGGGCACGCTCGAATGGGTCGCGGTCGACCGGCTGTTCGAGCTGCCGTTATGGGAAGGCGATCGCCACTTTCTGCCGCTCGTGTTCGACGCGGATGCGCGCCCGTTCCATGGCGTCATGCCCTACCGCGACGGACGCATGCAGAGCTGGAAATACTCGCGAACCTGATTAGCGGCCGACCGCGCCGCGCAACCGCCCACGCGGTCGGCACGAGCGTGCCGACTTGCACTACTTCAGGCGCTTCACCGCATCGACGACCTCGGGCACGGTGAAGCCGAAATAGTCGAACAGCGCCTCGGCCGGCGCCGAAGCGCCGAAGCGGTCGATGCCGATCACCGCGCCGTCGAGGCCGACATACTTGCGCCAGTACGCGGTGACTCCGGCTTCGACCGCGACGCGCTTGCGGCACCACGAGGGCAGCACGCCTTCGCGGTAGGCAAGCGGCTGCCGATCAAACACTTCCGCGCACGGCATCGACACGACGCGCACCGCGACGTCCTGCTGCTGCAGCACACGCATCGCCTCCATCGCGAGACCCACCTCGGAGCCCGTCGCGATCAGGATCGCGGCGAATTTCGCGCTCGGCGGGTCGCTCAGCACGTAGCCGCCGAGGTCGATCAGGCCGACCTGCTCGTCGGTACGGTGTTGATGCGGCAGCGTCTGCCGCGAGAAGATCAGGCAGCTCGGTCCTTCGCGGCGCTCGATCGCGGCCTTCCACGACACGATGCTCTCGACCGCGTCGCAGGGGCGCCAGACGTCGTTGTGCGGGATCAGGCGCAGCGACGAGATCTGCTCGATCGGTTGGTGCGTGGGGCCGTCCTCGCCGAGGCCGATCGAGTCGTGCGTGTAGACGTGGATCGCGTGCGCGGG
>JBDTYX010000045.1:0-18272 GCA_040005435.1 Rudaea sp.
GGCGTCTCGCTCGGTGCACCGATTGCGGGAGCGTTGCTGCCGAACTGCACAAAAAAAAGCCTGCCGGGTCGCGGCAGACTTTTCTTGTTGTGATGCGCTCCGCAATCTTCGGGATGCACTCCGGGTACCGGATCGTCGGTCTGTCTAGAGCTGGCAATCCGTAGGCGAGAAGCCCGCGCGTTGCAGTGGAATCGTGCCCGTGAGGTAGCCATTCGGACCGCTCGTAAACGTGAAGGCCAACGTCGCGTCGGTGCAACTCTGGAATGTCACGCTGGCCGTGCCGACCTGCTCCACGACCGGAGAACCCTTGATGCCGAAGACACCGCCGGTGGTCATATAGATAGGAACGTTGTAGATCGGGGTCACGCCATAGACGAAATTGTTGAGTTGCAGCGTGTACCAGCGTTGCGCTAGCGTGCCGCCGAGTTCGGCGCCGTTCGGCGCGAACGTATACCACGCGGCGAAGACCAGGCCTTCGACCGGATTGATATCGAACACCAGCCCCTGGCCGCTCGTGTTCTTGGCGAACCAGCCGCCGGAAAGTCCATAACCAGGCAGCGTGGAAGCTCCCGTACCGCTTGGCGTGCACATCACATTCTCGTCAAGACGCACGAGATGAATCGTGCCTACGCGCGCGGTCCCATCCGTGAAATTGTAAACCAGTGTCGCGTTGGCGCAGTCAGAGAACTGCATGCTCGCGGTGCCGATCTTGTAAGCATTGACCACCGGAGGGGCGTTGAAATTTCCGCTTCCCGTCGCAAACACGTCGAGTATTGCGGTTCCCGTCGTGTCCGCTGCGTTGACATTCCCTTGCAGCGTGTACCAGCGCTGCTGGTCGGCGCCGCCCGGATTGCCGGCATTGAACGTGAACCAGCCACCGAACAGTACTCCGTGCCCGGGGGCCGTATAGTCGTGCAGAATTTGCAGCACGATGCCTTGGCCACCGGACGTCGGGTCGTACCAGGCACCGGTCAGGCCCTCCTGGTCGATGTTCATTCCACCCGCGCCTGATGCGGACACGTTGATGGCGACCGGAGTTGCCGCAGAGCTGTTGTTCGTAGCGTTGCCGGAATAGCTGACCGCTGCGCTATGCAGGCCGGCGGTCAGCGTCGCGATACTGCAGACTCCAGTGCGCGTGTTACCGCTGCCCTGCACGGCCACCGTGCCGCAGATGCTGATGCCGTCGACCGTAAAAGCGAACGATCCTGTTGGCGCCGCACCGGTAACGGTGGCGGACAACGTAACGTTCTGGCCCACGATGATCGACGAGGGCGAAGCAACGAGCGTCGTCGTCGTCGCGCCGGATGCTGCCGGGTTGACCGTCGCGCTGGTCGTACCCGAACTCGAGAGGTAGGTACCGTCGCCGGCATAGCTCGCCGAGAGCGAATGCGCGCCGGCGGCGAGAGAAGACGTGGCGAATGTCGCCACACCACTGGCCAGAGTGCCGGTACCGAGCGTCGTGCTGCCATCCTTGAACGTGACGCTGCCGGTCGGTGTCCCCGCGGAGCCGCTCACCGTCGCTTTCAGCGAGACCGACTGGCCCACGGTCGCTGGATTGGGTGTCGCCGTCAGTGCGGTCGTCGAGGCGGATTTGCCCGACGCGCTGACGACGAGCGACGTGGATCCGCTGCTCGAAAGATAGGCGCTGTCACCGGCATAGTTCGCCGTGATCGCGTGCGTGCCAGCCGCGAGCGTCGCGGTTGCGAAGCTCGCGACGCCGCTTGCTAGCGCGCCGCTGCCGAGCGTCGTCGCGCCGTCCATGAAGGTGACGGTTCCGGTCGGCGTGCCGGCGGTGCCGCTGACGGTGGCCGACAACGTGACGGACTGGCCCTGCGTCGCCGGGCTCGGCGTCGCGGTGACGATCGTTGCACTCGACGCCTTGCCGCTCGCCGCGCCCTGGTACTCGATTGCGCCGATGTCGTAGCCGCTGCTCGCCGGGCGCGCATGACCGTAAAAGTCGACCGCAACCGTGCTCGCGGCGGTGTTCGCCGCGTTGATCAGCGCGCTGCTGCCCGTGGGCGTCGCGTCGAACGCCGTCATCGCACCATTCGTTATCTGTGGATCGGTATTGCAGATCCCGCCGCTACCGGTCGGGCAGGTCGTGCGCACATGCCAGACGAGGTTGCCGGCATAGCTCACCGGATTTGCGAAGTTCGAATAGAACAGGAACGTGTTGGCACCGCCATTCTTCGGCAGCCACGAAACCTGTCCATAAAACAGGTTGTTCTGGAACGTGAACGTCGACGTCGCGTCGGCCGAATCGCACTCGATCAGTCCGTCGCCCTGTCCCGTGACGCTGCTGTAGCGCACCGTGGCGTTCTGCCCCGCGAACGGCGCGAGCGCAAGCGTCTGGCCCTGGGCACGACAAAGATCCGCGGTCGACATGATGCCGACGCCCTGCAATGCCGTGCAGTTGCCGATCGCGATCGTGTTCTCTATCAGCGACGGACCGGAGATCTTCAGCTGATTGCCCGCGTTCGCCTCGGCGCGCGTCTGCTGTACCGTCACCATGCCCGTGCCATCGGCGTATAGCAGGTCGAGTCCGTCCTGCGTGTTGTGATGGAACCACGAATTCTGGAACGTCCAGTTGCCGCCGGTCGTCGCGCTGCCGAGGCCATCGCCGTAGCCATTTTCATTCTGACCCCAGCAGGAGGAGATCGCGCTCGCGCCGTTGACGCGCCACGAACTAGGATAGCTCTCGGCGCAGCCGTTGTAGGCGACCTCGACGTACTGGAACAACAGCGTCCCCGAATTGGACGACGCGCCGCTGATCTGGCCTTCCCACCCGGCGTCGCCGTTGGCGACGATATGCACGCGCTGCAGCGTCCAGTTGCTGAGACCGCCCGCGTGGATGCCGTTGTTGGCGAGGCCATGCACGTTGACATCCTGGAGCGTCACACTGCTCGACCCGGACGCGAAAATGCCGTCGCGTGCCCAGAGTCCCCATGGCGCGGTCTTGCTGCATGGCACGTTCGGATGATCTTCGATGCATGCGCTGTGATCGGTGATTTCAATGCACGCGATCTTGACGTTGGAGCTGCCTTGGAGATTGACGACAGCGTTAGAACCGCCACTTCCCCAGAGCTGCGGCGCGGCCGCGCAACCGCTGTTCCAGCCGGTGCCGAGAATCTGGGTGGGCTGCGCGGGAGACGGGCCGCTCGGGATCGGACGCGCTCGGCAGTCGTAGGGGTTTGCAGGGTCGGAGCACTGCGAGTACGTCGAGGCCGCACCCGGTGCGCCGGAGCCCATCTCGTAGGATCCCGGCTCGATCATGACGGTATCACCGCCGGCGATCCGGTTGGCGACCGGTGATCCGGTGTTCAGGTTTGGGGGCAATGCATCGAAAGGGTGGTGCCAGGCGCAGGCCTGATTGGATACCGAGGCCGAATACGCTGCATCGGTCTTGCCGTTGCACTGCGTCGTCGTTCCACCATCGACGCGAACATAATAAGTGGTGGCCGCCTGAGCCGCGCCCGTGAGCGCGGAGAGAACAAGAAATCCAAATATAGCTAAAAATCTTGCAGCAAGGTCGTAATGTCGGGCACAGATATTCGATTCAAACACGCACTTCTCCAGAGAGCTCTCGTTCATGATAATCGCCCCTGTAGGCTAATCGTCTCAAACCTGAACGTTGAATTGTGTTAACTAATGGTTAGATTAATCGCTTGTCGCTATTTTCACTTGTATATTTATTCGTTTTGCGATGCCGTTCACTAAACGCGCTAACCATCTGCAGGAATTTTTAGGCGCTAATTCACGCTTTTTAAGCAGCCCATTTCAAAAAATCGGGTTTTTGCGCAGCGCGCGCCCCCCTGCGAGTCATCTCGGGCGTCGGTCGAAAGCGCGCTGACGCGTCGGACGATCATCGCGGGTCGTGCATGCACGCGCAGGGCTCTGCGCATGCGTAAAATGTCGAATCCGCGTAGCCTGCGGCCTCGTCGCCCGAATGGAATCCGACCTTGCGCATGCTCACGTCGCCGCTCTTCTGGAGCTTTCTGCTGGCCGCCTTGCTGTTCGCGCCCCGGCTGCCGAGGTTCCTGCGTTGGTCGCTGATCGGCGGCCTGACGATCTGTATCGCGCTGATGGTCCCTGCCGGCGCCAATGCGTTGGTCGGCGCCGTCGAGTCGGCCGCTTTTCACGCCGAAGCCTGCGTGCCGCGCGACCCGGCGACGATCGTCGTTCTTGGCGCGGGGCTCGAGCGTCGGCCGAAAGCGGAAGATGATTTCTCGGCGCTGACATCGGAAAACATTCCGCGCCTTCTCGCGGGCGTAAAGCTCTGGCAGCAGAGCCCTGGCGCGCAGCTCGTGCTGCCGGGCGGAGGCCGGTTCGCGATCAAGGAAAGCCACCTGCTGTCGCAGCTCGCGCAGCGTTTGGGCGTCTCCGCGCAATCGATCCGCACCGAAGAGGTCTCGACGACGACCTGGGAGAGCGCAGCAGAGCTCAAGGCATTGCAGCCTCCGCTGCCGCACCAGTTCTTTCTCGTGAGCTCAGCACTGCATCTGCCGCGCGCGTTCATCGCGTTCCGCCATTTCGGGTTCGAGCCGTGCGCGGTCATCAGCGATTCTGCGTACCTCCCGGCTGAAGACGTGGCTTATTTCCTGCCGCAGAGTTCGGCAGTCGACAAGACCGAGGCCGCGTTGCACGAGGTCGGCGGCCTGATCGTCTACCGCTGGCGGACGCTGCTCGCGCCGGAAAAGTAGCGCCGGGACACGAACCCTAGACCGCTCAGGCGCGGATGGCGTGTTCATCCGCGCGCATGGGATCGAGGATGGCCTTCACGAGGCGCGAGCACTCCTTCGCGTCGGCGACGAACTCCGCACGGGGTATTTCGGCGAGCGACTGCTGCATCTGCGCGTAGCGTTGGTCGTCGAGCGATGCGACGGCACGCCGAAACGCGGGGATGAGGGCATCGTCCAATACGATGCCGACGCCCGCGGAGGCGAGCCAAGTCGCCGTCGCGGTGCCTTCCACCGCGAGCGGAATTGCCCCATACAGGCCGCCCTCGTAGATCCGATTCGCGAGCGCCCATTCCGAATTCTTGCCCGCGTACAGGTAGTCGATCGCCCAGCTGAAATGCACATCGGCATAGATTCTGGCGAGATCACGGGGATTTTCGTAAGGCCCCTCGAAGCGCAGGTTCGGCGTCTCGTCGACGACGGCATCGAAATTCTCGAGCTCGGTATAGGCCGGGCGGCCGCGAATGACGACCTCGATGGCGCCGGCTCCTTCGACGGCGAGCTGCCGCAGCGCCTCGAGGCTGCGGCGGCAGCGGATGATCCCGAACCAGCCGATGCGCCACGGCGGACCCGCGCGTCGCGGGTCCTTGCGCCGCGCCAGCGACTGCACGATGTGGCCATCGACATCGAGCACCTTGTTGGGGACGAGCATGCTGGGAAGCCTGACCTGCGACAGCTCCGAGAAATATTTCTGCAGATACTGCGGGGAACTCGTGACGAGCAAATCGCAGCGCCTCGCGAGCCATCCCTCGAGCAGACGCAGCGACGATCCGACGGGACCGTTGCCGAGCATCAGCGGATGGATGTCGAGGCACTCATAGGTGATTGGCACGCGTCGCGGCAGCAGCGCATTCAGCCGCACCGCCAATGCGAGCATCTCGAGGTTGCGCGCGACGATCGCGTCGATGCGCCCGATCCTGCCAGCCATTGCACGCATCTTGCCGAGCCCGCCAAGCACGGACAGGATGCGGCGAACGAATGCCCTGTCGTGGGTGCGGCCGAGGTCGAGCGGCGTGACCGAAGCGTCCGGCTCGATCGGCGCCTCGCCACGGCGGAAACCGGCGAGCTGCACCTCCGCGCCGCCGGCCTCGAGCATGCGCACGCGACGCTTCACCGCCGCGTCGCCGAGATCGTGCACGAGAAAACAGATCCGTGGCGGCAGTTGCGGCGCTGCTGAATCGGCCTGCCCCATCAATGCTTCTTCCACAGTCCCTGCGGATTGCGCCGCAGGCGCAGCCACGCCGGCAACGCGAGACCGGCAGCGGCGTTGAGCATGAGAAAGGTGCCGCTCGCGGGCAGCAGCGGCACCCGGGCCGCAAACGCGGGCGCCATCAGTGCGCATCCGGCGGCGAGGTAGCCTAGCGTCTGCATGAGCCAGAACCAATGGTAGATGCCGCCCATGCGCGCCGAGGTCAGCCACGCGGCGAGCAACGCCCAGGGCACGATCAGACGCAGAAACTTGTGCGAGAACCATGCGAGGAACACCGGATTCCGCCCGGGTACGAGCAGCCACGGCAACAGCGCGATCAGCTGCCAGTTCCCCGCGAGCGTGCGTACCTTGCGGCGGAACTCCTCCGCGACGTCCTTGCTCGGCATGTCGTAGGCCACCGCGTCGCGCGCCATCCAAACGCGGCGACCCGCGCGGATCACCTGCAGCGGAATCCACATGTCATCGAGGATCGTCCCGGCCGGTAGATCGCGGAACAGTTCGCGACGCACCGCGCAGACCGCACCGCTGACGCCATGTAGCCAGCCGACCTCGGCCTCGTCCTCGCGCAGGGACTTCTCGATGCGCCAGTAGAGGCCGATGTCTGCCGCCAAGGGTTGCGCCGAGATCTTGTCGACGATATGCAGTTCTCCGCTGACGGCGCCGACCGCGGGATCGGCAAACGGCGCCACGAGCCGGCGCAGCGCTTCGGGCGCGAAGCGCTGGCGCGCGTCGGTGAAAACGACGAACTCCGTCGTGGCCACCCGCAGCGCCGCGTTGAGCGCGACGGCCTTGCCGCCGTTGCGCGCCAGCGCGATCACCTGAACGTTGTCGGCGATCGCCGCGACGCGCTCGGTGCCGTCGCTGCTGCCGTCACTGACGACGATGATGCGCACGCTGGCCGTGGGATATTGCTGATCGAGGATGTTCTGCACGCGCTCCGCGATGCCGGCCGCCTCGTTGTATGCGGCGATGACGACCGTCACCGCGGGCACGAATATCCCGTCCCTCTCTGCGGGCGGCACACCGGCATAGGTCGCGACGACGCGCACAAGCACCGCGTAGCCCACATACGTGTACGCTATGACGAGCACGCTGACCCAGAAGATCCAGAAGCTCACTGGCGCAGCAACCGGGTTCGCAGCTGCTCGTAGCGACGATTGCCCAGCAGCTTCTTCGGCATCGCGAGCGCGTTGTAGCGCATTTGCGCCACGCGAGGCCGTATTCCGCGCCAGGCGACCATGTCCGCAAATGCCGCGAGTGCAAGGCCGCGCGTCAGCGTGATCCGTTGCAGGTATTGGCCGCGCTGCCAGTGGCGATTCGAGCCAGGGGCCGAGTTGAACAGGTAGCGATATCCCTGCCGCAACGCGTCCTGCCGTTCGCGTTCGCCGCCACGACCGCCGGGAAGAGCGAGCGCGTCAACGATCCGGCCCGTCAGCTCTTCGATCAAGCGCTTGCTGTTGCCGAGTTCGTCGGCGAGCGCGCCGGCGTCGAGATCCTCGAGGTAACGGTGCGACTGTCCGTGCGACTGCACGCCCATGCCTGCGTCGCTCAAGGCGCGCACGTCCGCTCGCGTCAGCATGCCGGCGCAATCGATGAAATCGCTGGTCACGAAGAATTCGGCGACCATCCCGCGCTCGCGCAATAGCGGCAGTGCGACTTCGACATTGCTCACGTCGCCATCGTCGAACGTGATGACGACCGGCTTGGTTTCCGGGCCATTGGCTTGCAGATCGTCGAGGCGCATGCTGCGGTAACCGGCTTGCAGCAGCCAGTCCAGCTGCGCCGAAAATTCCTCCGGCGCGACGCTGTAGACCGACTCGAAGCGCCCGCGGCTTTGCGCGGTCGCGTGGAGACCGTGGTACATCAGCACGGGCAACGACGTATCGTTCATGCGTTGCGTGGCCTCGGCTGGGCGAACCTGCGTACCGTCACCTCGGGCTTCGGCGCATCGGTGGACGCCTTCGCGATGGCGGCCTGCTCCGCGAGTTCGAATTCCTGCGCCTTGAGCATGAGCCCGAGATACACCCAGAAGTATCCGATCAGCGGATAGTAGGTGAAGCGGTCGCCCCAGAAGTTGCCGACGAGCAACGTGAACCACGCGGCCACCATGCCGATGCCGAGCGGATACGCGAAGCTCTCGTGGCGCGAGACCCGCATCGCGCGCCAACTCGCCGCGAGCAGGCTCAGGAATAATCCCGTCGTGATCAGAAAACCGAACAAGCCCTTTTCGGCGAGCTCGCGCATGAAGAAATTGTGCGTGTCCATGCCGTACGGGTTGTATTCGCGCGCCTGGAACGACTTGTAGCCGATGCCGAACGCCGGATGCGCGTTGAAATGCTCCCAGGCGATCTCCCAGAACTTGAAGCGCATCTCAGTACTCTCGTCGCGACTGCCCTGCTCAATCGAGGTGCTCTGGAAGCGCTCGGTGACCGACTCTGGCATCACCGCGGGCAGGACGAGCCCCGCGATCAGCAGCGGCAGGATCATCTTCAATCGTCCACGCATCAGCAGCAGCACGCAGAGGACGCCGACGATGATCGTTACGTACGCGGTCCGCGAGTAGCACCAGATGACACCGAGCACCATGCACGCGATGCCGGCGCCGAGCAGCGCACGCCAGCGCCACGAGAATTTGCCGACGAGCAGCAGCGCGAGCAACAGCACGGCCATCATCACGCAGAACGCGGCAAACTCGTTTGCACCGAGCAGCGAGAACGTGCCCTGGATGCGCAGCGAGTCCTTGTAATGCGAAGTGTCGACGCCCGCGTGCTCGACCCAGGTCACGCGCAACATGTAAGGCATTGGCAGAAGCGTGACGAGGATGACGCGCTTCAGCGTCGCCCAGTTGGTAACGCTCATCTCGACGACGAAGACGAGCATCACGGCGATCATCGCGTCCTTGAGCGAGTTGAATCGCCCGTCCTCCTCGAGATGCAACATGTTGTAGCCCACCATCAGGGCCACGCAATTGGCGAGGACGTAAGCGATGATCCATTTGTGCACCGGACTTCCGCGCGACAGGCTGCCGCGGCAACGGATCGCGCCGATCAGCGACAACATGAATCCGATATTGAGGAAGTTGAGGCCGCCGCCGAGATTCGGCATGTAGCCGGTCTGGATGTTCTGCAGCGGCAGAAAAAACAGGAATACGTACAGCAGCCAGTTGTGCCGGCCCGCGGACTCGGTCGACTCCGCCACCTCGACCGGTCGCGGCAGGCGGCGCGGCGCGTTGATGCCGCGATCAGGCAGCCGCGCGACCATGCCCGGTTCCTATCGCTCTATAGACTTGCGCGTAGGCCTGCGCCATGTGCGAGACCGAGTAGCGCGCGACGGCCCGCTCGCGCAGTCCGCCCGTAGGCGATCGCGCCGCCGCCGAAACCATCGCACGCGCTAGCGCGTCGTGATCGCCCGGCGCCACGAGCTCGGCGTCGAGGCCGGCGAGCACCGCCGGGATCTGGCCCACCGCGGTCGCGACCACAGGCCGCGCGCAGGCCATCGCCTCGAGCAGCGCGAGCGGCAGGCCCTCGGTGATCGAAGGCAGTACGAATACGTCGAGCATCGGGTAGAAGCCCTCGATGTCCTGCCTCGCGCCGGCAAGGCGCATGCGTGCGCCGAGGCCGAGTTCCGCGGCGCGGTCGAGCAACGCCGCGCGCTGCGGACCGTCGCCAGCGATCACGAGGAACGCGCGGGGCATCCGCTCCGCGACCGCCGCGAAAGCCTCCAGCATGCCGAGTGGATTCTTCTCGACCGACAGACGCATCACGCCGCCGAAGACGACCGCATCGACCGGGAGGTCGAGGCTCGCCCTCGACCATGGCTCAAGCGCCGGCTGGAACCGATCGGTGTCGATACCGTTCTCGATCAGATGGATGCGATCGGCGCGGATGCCTGCCTCCTGCAACGAACGGCGCATTCCCTCGGCGACGATGCAGACGCTTTCGAAGCGACGCATGAGGCGCGTCTCGATCGATTCGTAGATCTTCAACATGAAGCTCGTCGCGGTCCGGCCATGCAGCGTCGTGACGACCGGCGTGCGTTCGCGTCCGCGTGCGAGCCACGCATGCAGCGCGCTCTTGTAGTCGTGCACGTGAACGATCGCGGGCGCGGCGGCCATCTCGTCGCGCAGCGCCTTGACGGTGGCGAGGTCGAAGCGGCCGCGACATGGTATGCGCCGCGCGGGAACACGCAGGGCCTTCGCGCGATCGAACAGCGGCGCGCCCTCGAGGTGCGGGTTGTCGAGGCAGAGCAGCTGGCCATCTATGCCGATACTCTGCAGTGCGGGAACGAGGCCGAGCATCATGTATTCGGCGCCGTACAGGCCGGCGCTCGAATGCACGTGCAGGACACGCAGGTCAGACGACATGGGCGACGCTGCGGTAGAGGTCGTCGTACGCGGCGGCCATCGCATCGAGCGAATGCGCGCGTTCGATGCGCGCACGTGCTGCGTTGCCCATCCTCGTCCGTGCGGCACCGTCGGTCAGCAGGCGCGACAGCGCGTCGGCGAACTCTGCGGCGGCGAGCGGCGGCGCGAGCAATCCCGTGCACTGAGGCTCGACGAGATCGAGGTTTCCGCCGACCGCGGTCGCGACAACGGCGACCCCACACGCCTGCGCCTCGAGAATCGCATTGGACATCCCTTCGGTGCGAGAAGCGAGCGCGAAGATGTCGAGCGCGGGCAATATGTTCTCAACGTCGCTGCGCGCGCCGAGCAGCCGAACCCGCTGGCCAATGCCGAGCGCATCCACCTGCGCCTCGATCTCCGCGCGCAAAGGCCCCTCGCCGATCAGCAGCAGCTGCGCGTTCGGATGCGCCTTTTGCGCGATCGCGAACGCCGCGATGAGGTCGACGTGGCGCTTGACCGGCGTGAAGCTCGCAACGCAGCCGATGGCGAGTGCGTCCGCGGGAATTTGAAGATCGCTGCGCAGCCGGGCGCAGCGACTCGCTGTGGCAGGCTCGAAGCGCTGCGTATCCACGCCGTTGGCGATCGCAGCGCAGATCGCGCGATTCGCATTCTCCTCGGCGACGAGCGCGTCGATGATGTGCGGCGTCGGCGCGACGATCCGGTCGAAACGGGAATTGATGCGACGAAACAGAGTGCGCAGCAGAGCGCTCTTCTGGAAACCCATGTCGCGACGGTTCGAAATCCTCATCACGTTGGCGTGACGTGGCAGGAACGCATTGATGAGATCGGATTTCTCGTGCTGCGACTGCACGACGTCGTACTCGCGTCGCTTCACGCGTCCGCGCACATGGACGAGCGCGCGCAGTCCACGCAGTCCGTAGCTCGCGCCGATCGGGCGGTAAAGAAGTCGAACGCCCGGAGCACTCAGCGCAGCGATGCGCTCGTCGCCGGCGGGTTCGGAAACGAGCTGCAAGACGTCGATCGAATAGCGTTCGGCGGGCAGACGTAGCAGCAGGTTGCGCAGGAATCGTTCGCTGCCGCCGGGGCCGAGGATTGCAGTGTCGGTCATGATCAACAATCGCAGCCGCGGCAAGTCGCCCGTTTCTGTCATCGCCTGAAGATGACGCTGAGCATCGCGAGATTCTCGCCGAAACCCTGCCCTGGGGTCGTGCTCGAGCGCTGGTTGCGGATCAGGTCGAGCCGCAAGCTCCACTGCCGCGAAAACTGGTTGGTCACGTTGAGGCCATAGCGCAGGTCCTCATCGTGGCGGTTTATGCGCGTGTACTTGCGCGTCTCTTCTCCCGCGTTGAAGGCGATGGTCCAGAGCGGGCGCGGATGGTAGCCGAGTTCGATGACCGCGCCGTGCGCGGTCTGGTCCGTCGCGCCGTTCTGCGCCTGCGCGACGCCTGGCTCGAGCACATAGTTGAGATTGCGATAGAACGGCGCGACGCGCATCTCGAGGCGCCCGCTGCGATAGACGTACGCGAGATCGACGCGCTCTTCGATGTACACGTCTGAATTGATCGGCACGTTGCCCACGAGAATGCGCGGACCGGCAGCCGTGGCGGCCAGCTGCGCGGGTTCGACCACGAGATCCTGGGTCGCGTCCGAATACTGGCGCGACACCTCGATTTCGAACGCGCTCTCGGCGGTCCAATGCCAGGTGCCCTTGGCGTGCGCGAACAGCCCCGAATCCGTCGATGCGTGCGAGAAATCGATCAACGAATAGCCCAACGACACATCGAAATCCAGCGCCGCGCGCTTGGCCTGGTAACGCGCGTAAGCGGAGTAACGATCGTAGTCGGGACCCGCCCCGTCGTCGCGGAAATGGATGTCACCGACTTCGACGTTGCCCGAGAGCTGATCGGTCGGGCTGAGATCGCGGATCGCGCGCAGCGCGCCGAGGACGCGCTGCGAGTTGAACGCCTTGCTGACCGACGCGCTGCTGTCAGTCGCGCGCAGGTCCGCCTCGCCACGCAACTCGCTGCCGAAACGGAACAGGAAGGTCGGGCCGAGCGAGAAGACGTTGGTCTGCTGCTGGTTGCCGGGTGCGTTGGTCGCGAACACGTTGACTGGCGACACCCCGGCGTAATCGGCGAAGTCGAACGTGAAGCGTTCTGGCGAGATGATCCAGGTCGCGACCCCGGCGACCTGGCCGCGCACCTCGTTGTCGAACTTGCCACCAAGATAGTTGCGGTATTCGATCTCGCCGGTGGCATTGGCCTGCAGCGCGGAACCCGTCTCCGTCCAGGCGAAGTTGAGGCGCGGGATCAGGATGCTTTCGCTGACCGCATCGACCGACGTCTCTGCCACGTTATCGCTGTGCTCGAGCGAGAGCTGCAGCGAATAGTTCAAGCCGTCGACGGCTTGCGCGTCGAGCGGGAACAACGTACACACCAAGAATGTCCAGGCGATCGTCGTCGCCTGGAATCGAGCCTTGCGCATTTCCATTGCCGTCTCCCCCTCAGGGCGGATGGTTGAATACCACGCCAGCGAGCTTGTTCGGGTCGAAGCCCGCCAGCGCCTGGTTGATCGAATTGACACTGTCGCGCCCGTAGCCCGCGACGACGACGACGTAGTCGGCGAGGTCGGACAGGATGCGTGCGTCCGGCGACCCCTTGATCGCAGGGCCGTCGAGAAACAAATAGCGATCGGGATAGCGCCGGCTCAGGAGGTCGACGACCATCTGCATGTGGATCGAGGAATAGTACTCGCCGTTCATTTCGCGGAACTCGCCACTCGGCAACAGGCGCAGGCGCGGGATACCGGTCTCGTAGACGAAGCGGCCGAGATCGCCGCCCGGATGCTCGAGGCAGTCGATGAGCCCGCCGTGATCGGCCTTGATGCCGAACGCCTGATGCTGAGCGGGATGACGGAAATCGCAATCAATCAGCAGTGCCGTCTTCGCTTCGTCGAAAGCGAACGCAGATGCCAAGTTGCGCGCGACGAAGCTGCCGCCCGATCCCGGACTGACCGGGACGACCATCGTGATGAAATTCTTTTCGCCGGCGAGCGCGAGCAGGCGCGTGCGCACCTCGCGGAACGCGTCGGACATGCCGCCCGAGACGTCCTCGGGATGGATCAGTCGACGCTGCTGGCGCTCGCGCCGCGACAGCTCGTTGGACTGGACCATGCGCGCAATCGCGACGCTCGACGAGCCGCGCTGGATCAGGCCGCCCTGACGCGACGACGCCTGCAGTTCCTGGCGATTGGGATCGGCCTTGCCGCTGTTCGTCGGATTCATGCGCTTCTCAGATGAGCGAGGAGGACGATCGCATAGGCGACGATCACCCCGAGAATGATCAAGAAGAGCAGCAAGGAGTTGAGGCTCGACTTGCGCCGCTCGCGCGGCGTCGCGTAGACCGGTATCGCGGCGAGTACCGGAACGCCGACCAGGCGTTCGACCTGCGACGCCGAGCGCATGCGCGTGTCGTAGCGTGCCAGCGCGAACAGCAGCAGCAGCGGCAGGATGCTGCCCACGGTGAGGCCCGCAAGGCCGAAATGCATCAGGCGCAGGCCGACCGGCTCGAGTGGCCGCACCGCGGGTTCCTGGATCGTGAAGCTCAGGCCCTGATGGCCCGCGTCGAGATTCATCGACACGCGCGCGTTCTCGCGGCGCTTGAGCAGATCCTGGTAGATGTCACGATTGACTTCGTAGTCACGCGTCAGCTCCGCGAGGCTGCTTTCCGAATCAGTGATGCGCCGGCTGCGATCGAGTTCGGTATTCAGCAGCGACTCGCTCTCGCTCATCCGCGACCCCGCTGCGGCCGCGTCGCGACGCGCTTCCGCGAGCTTGCTGCGCAACTCTACATACAGTGGGTTGACGAGCGCGTTCTCCGCGAGCGGCGACGGCAGGCCCGCGGCCTTGCGCTGCTCGTGCATCGCCTGCTCCTGCGCTAGCGAGTTGCGCAGGTCTTCCATCTGATGGCGAACGCGGATCACGTCGGGGTGCTGGTCGGTATAGGTCAGGCGTAGCTTGTCGAGCTCGTTCTGCAGGTCGCCGAGACGCACGCGAAACTGACCTTCCCGCGTCTGCGTCGCGACAATCTCGGATTCGCCCGAGATCTGGCTCGAGATCGAGCCCTCCTTGGAACGCAGCTCCATCATCTGGATGCGCGAGTTCTCGACGTGTGCGCGCAATTCGCTGATGCGCGTGTTCGAATCGGTGGCGCTGCCGGGGCGCGCATCGACGTTCTTCGCACGAAACGCCTTGAGGTTGTCTTCGGCATCCGTGAGCTTCTTGTGATAGGCCTCGACTTGGCTGTTTATGAACTCATAGGCCTCCCGGCTCTCGCGTTCCTTGGCCGCGAGGCTCTCCTGGATGAACAGCTCGGCGAGTCGCGCATCGACCTTGTACGTGCGATCGGGATCCGTGTCGACGTACGATATCTGGATGAGGTTCTCGCGCAAGCTACCGATAGACGTGCGGCTCCTAATCTTCTCGATCAGCCGCTCCTGCTCCACCGGGCTCGGCTTCTGCTCCGTCCAGCCACCGACGGTGAGAATCTCGTCCATTATCTTGCGGCTGAAGATCACCTCTCGCGCGATCGACGCACGGTCCGCGACGCCGGTCGGCACCGCGCGGCCTTCCATCAGCGGTTTGATGATGCTGCTTTCCTGGACGAGGATCGTCGTCGACGACGTGTACTTCTTCGGCCAGAAACTGCCGACCGCGAGCGCGGTCAGCGCGACGATTGCGAAAATGAGACCCAGCGACAACCGGCGACGCTTGGCCTCGACGAAGAGGATCTGCGCCAGTTCTCTTTGAGTAACCAGTTCTCCGCTCATGAATGCAGTCCCCCTGAGGACAGACTAGAACGCGCGTTCTGGAACAGTGATGATGTCGCCGGGCTGCGCCGCATAGTTCGTCGACAACTCGCCTTTCTTGAGGATCCGATCGAGACGAACGTCGAACGACTTCGTCTGCTCTCCTTCCTTGCGGTACAGCACGGTGCGGTCGGGCGCGGCGAACTCGGTCGTGCCGCCCGCCGCGAGCACCGCGTCGAGCACGGTCATCCCCTGCCGGTAGGGCACGGACACGGGCTGCCTCACGGCGCCGGTAACGCGGACGCGTGAGAGGTATTCGTGACTGCGCAACTCGGTCAGGATCACCGCGACCTGCGGCTCGCGCACGTAGACCGCGAGCTTTTCCTTGATCGTCGCCGCGACCTCCTCGGGCGTCCTGCCGCCGGCGATCACGTCGCCGACCAGCGGCACCGAGATGCGACCGTCAGGCCGAACCGGGACGCTGACGCTCAGATCAGGGTTATGCCACACCGAGACCTGGACGAGATCATCGACGCCGATGTGGTAGACGTCGACCGGAAGCACGGAGATCGCCTTCGGCACCCCGGATTCCGCTGCAAATAACTGCGTGGCCACCAGCATGGCGAGCGCCACGAGTGTCAGAAATCGCATAACCCCCCCGTACAAAAGCAAATCGTCACGATCGACTACATCTATATCTATGTGAATTAGATCACATTTGGTGAGAATTTGGGAGTACCGTTGCGCGCGGCGAATGTGCACCCGCAGATTGCCTCGCAGCTAGCGCGACAATGCCGGTGCGCGGCGCGGCGCAGGCACGGCGCTCGCGCAACTCTCTTTGTCCTCGGACGAGCGGTATACTTTCGAATTAGCCGCGCGCGCTGCCGGGTATTCGAGAAGGGTATCGAAGAAAAAAGATGCATATACGTAATTATTATCAATATCTTGCAAGATAAATATAATGTAAACTATGACGATGCTGTCAACTTCGTTGATCGATTTCACACAAAATACATGTTTTGCTATTATAGTGAGACCGTCATCACGTATTGGGACGATCGAAACTGCTGCTGCGGACGGATTGGCAACGCTGCTTTGTAATCCGTAGATGCAGTTTCGTATCACTACCAATGAGTGCATATGACGATTGGGTATTGGCGCCGATCGTAGCGCGTCTTTTGCACGGATCGGCTCACGGAGAGGTTCACGCTGCAGCTGCTTTAGTTCTTAAATCGGGGGGGCCCGAAATGCTTCGTTTCTTGCGTCAGCAGGCGCCGAGATGGCTAATTGTCCTCATCGTCTGCGAATTTATTCTTCTTGGTTTGAGCGTGCATGGCGCGATGTATGTGCGCTATTTCAACACGCCTGCGCTGTACGACCTTTATTCACAGGGTCTCGTGCTGCGTAGCGTCGTGTTCGCGTTGTTCCTCATGCTCGGCACCGCAGCGATGGGCCTGTATCAGGCGCAGATGCACGAATCGGCTTTCGGCCGTCTGCTGCGCCAGGTTATCGGCTTTCTCATCGGTAGCATCCTGCTGATCCTCGCGTACTACGCGGTGCCTCAGTTGTATATCGGTCGAGGCGTCTTTGCGATTTCGTTTGCGCTGGGCATCACGTTCATCCCGGCGTTCCGGCTCTGGTTCCTCGGCATGATCGACGCGGACCTTTTGAAGCGCAGGGTCGTCGTGCTCGGCGCGGGAAGTTCGGCGACCGCGATCAGTCGTCTCATGAGCGGTCCGTCGAGCCACCGCACGTTCAACCTCGTCGGCTACGTTCCGGTCGGCGAAGATCAGATCTGCGTGCCGACATCGCAGTTGCTCGCCGTGCGCGGGTCACTCTATGCGTGGGCCGCGAGCGAGGACATCAACGAGATCATCGTCGGCCCCGACAACCGTCGCGGCAACCTCGCGATGGAGCAGTTGCTCGAATGCAAGCACAACGGCATCGCGGTGACCGACATCACGCGTTTCCTCGAGCGCGAGTCGGGCGAGATCAATCTCGCGGTCACGCCATCCTGGCTCGTTTTCTCCGAAGGTTTCCACGCGACGCTGCTGCGCAAGGCCACCAAGCGCATCTTCGACGTGACCAGCGCGATCCTCGTTTTCGCGTTCAGCTGGCCGATCATGCTGCTCGTCGCGGCGGCGGTGCGCATTGAATCCGGTGCGGGCCAGCCGATCCTCTATCGCCAGCGCCGCGTCGGCGAGCACGGGGTCACGTTCAACCTGATCAAGTTCCGCAGCATGCGCACCGACGCCGAGCGCGACGGAATCGCGCGCTGGGCCTCGACCAATGACGACCGCACGACGCGCGTCGGCAGGATTATCCGCAAGCTTCGCTTCGACGAACTGCCGCAGCTTTGGAACGTGTTGTGCGGCCAGATGAGCTTCATCGGTCCGCGTCCGGAGCGGCCCGAATTCGTCAACGATCTCAACACCAAGATCACCTACTACGCGCTGCGTCATTCGGTGAAACCGGGCCTGACCGGCTGGGCGCAGCTGCGCTATCCGTACGGATCGAGCCAGGAAGATGCGGCGACCAAGCTCACGTACGACCTGTTCTACGTCAAGAACCACAGCCTGCGCTTCGATCTCATGATCTTCATCCAGACGGTCGAGGTCGTGCTGTTCGGGCGCGGCGCGCGCTGATCGGCCACCCCCACGGTCGACCAAGAAAAATAAAAAAGGCCAGTGGAGATCCCACTGGCCTTTTGATTTGGCGCGCCCGGAGAGATTCGAACTCCCGACCACCAAGTTCGTAGCCTGGTACTCTATCCAGCTGAGCTACGGGCGCATGAAGCGAGCCGGCAATTATCCCAGCGAGTCCGGAAAACGTCAATAACGCCGTGCACCGATTCGCACAGCCGCACAGCCGTTTTGCGGATTCTCGGCGCCGCGCCGATCCGCTACCCTCCGAGGCATGAGCAACGGCAGCTTTTTCTGGCACGACTACGAAACCTTCGGCATCGATGCGCGTCGCGACCGTCCGTCGCAGTTCGCGGGACAGCGCACCACCCTGAACCTCGAGCCGATCGGCGAGCCGGTCTCGATCTTCTGCAAGCCGCCGCGCGACGTGCTGCCGTCGCCGGTATCGGTGCTGATCACGGGCATCACGCCGCAGCAGGCCGAACGCGACGGCGTCGTCGAGGCCGAGTTCGCCG
>JBDTYX010000046.1:0-18233 GCA_040005435.1 Rudaea sp.
CGTCGCTGATGGTCTATTCGGGGTTTCGCTTCGCGCGCATGGCGCGCGAGCGCGGCCTGCCGCTCGCCATCCTCACGCGCGGGGTAACGCGCGCGGATGCGATCGCGACTCTCAAGCTCGATGTCGATTGCGAGACCGTGCTATCCGCCGCGATCGTGGGCTGAGGTTCCACGCCGCAGCCCGTCAGGCACGGACGCAACGGAACGCGATCGTCAATAGGGCGATCGCGAACTCGGCAATAAGACTTCGCGCTGCGCACTGGGCGCGCGCTGCCGTTTGCTCACCTCGCCTCGCGCGCGAGCACCCAGTCTAGCGCCGCACACACCGCCGCGGCCTGCGCGACGTTGCATTGCTCCGCGGTCGCGCGCGGGCTGTCGGGGTATACCTCGGTGGTTGTCGTGTACGTCGCTCCACTGATGCCCGCACACAGTCCGAGCTGTTTGAGTGGATAGCGGATCACGCCGTGCGCGACGACCGTAGAGCCGATGATCTCGCCACGCGCGTCCACGGGGGCAATGTGGGTGATCTTCTCGACCGCGGCAATCAGCGCGGCTTGAAAGTCAGGTTGCGGATTCGCGCTGTCGTCGACGAGGTAGAACCCATCGGGGATGCCCTTCGGCTCGAACGGCTTGCCATCGCGCGCCGCGAGCGCCGGGCCAAACTCTGACGCGTCGCTGTCGGTCGTCTCGTGCAGATCGACGTGCACGACGAAGCGGCCACGCAGCGGTGCGACGAGACGCATCAGCGCGGCCGACTCCGGCGCCGGGCTGTCTTCGCGGAACGAGCGATTCGGATCGACCGCCTGCGGATTCCAGCGATTGATGCGCTCGTACGCCCAGGGGCTGACGCACGGTGCGACGAGCAGATTCACGCGGCCCGCGTAACCGGCCGCGTGCCGCTGCAAGAAGCGCAGCGCGCCATGCACGCCGCTCGTCTCATAGCCATGCACGCCACCCGTGATCAGCGCGCACGGCAGCGCATCGTCCCAGCCGCGGCTGCGAATCGCCTGCAATGCGTATCTGTCGGGCGCGTAGTCGAGGCTGCCGTACTCGACGACATCGAAGCGCGCACGCTGCCGATCTACCTGCGCCAATACGTCGTCGGCGTAGCTGCGCACGCGCACCTGGCGGGCGCGCCACGCGGCAATCTCAGTGGTTCCCCAAGGCTGTCCCAGCATGCCGATCGGATAGTGTTCGGGTGTCGTCATCTTGCACTCGCGCGAAGTGGGTCAAGTGCAAAATGTAGCACGTGGTCAGGACGCTCCCAGCACGCGCAGCATGGCGCTGCGGATCGCGAGGAGGAGACAACTGCAAAAATGATTCGGGCTCTAGGCCGGCGGATGCGGCGGATCTATCGCAATGAGCGCCGGCACAGGTTTCCCGCCTTCGGGTCGGGAATCACTCGAGCGTCGGCGCGGGCGGTCGCAACGCCGGCAGCGCTCGTATTCGACGCTGCACGCGCGGATCCTTGGCCTATCTCGGCAATTCGCGGGCAAACAGCGAAGCGAGGTCCGGACTCAGCTCGCACAGCGCGGAGAACAACGCGTAGCCGACGGCGACCGCCGTGACGACGAGCGGGTATGGAAAAGTCTCGAACAGACCGAACGCAGCAACGATCGGCACGACGCCGACCCATGTCATCGATCGGCGCTGATCTGCGATCGTCCGGATTCGTTCGTCCGAAAGGTTCGCCGCCACGCCTGCACGCACGAGGTCGACGAGACCCGGCAGCGGCGCAAGCAGCGTCATCGAAAGTGCCAGCCCCCACACGCCGTCGAACGTCGGCCGTATCGGCGCGGCGTAGTAGACCGGCAACCCGAACGCGAACGCGAGGATGCAGAACAACGCGGCGCCTACCAGCAACATGACTCCCCAGGTGGTAATCGGAACCGGCCGCCTTTCGCGCCGCGCCGCGACGAGAGCGGACGTCGCCGTATTCCATACGCCGTTGAGTACCCAGTTCCACGCGAAGTTGAGCACTGCCAGCAACAGAAACGTCTGCGCAGACCAGTGCAGCAGCACGAGACCGAGGATAGGAATCGCGTGACGCGCCACGATCGCCGCGGTCGCGCCGTTGCCGCGTTGCCCGCGCAAGGTCAGCAGCGCCCACCAGAATGGCGTATCGGCGCGCGCCGCCGGCACCTCTTCGTCGTGCGCAGACGCCGCGGCCTGCGGGTTCGGCTCGCAATCGATCTTGGACATCTGAGGAAATTCCGTTTCGCGCCTCGTCGCGCGCGGGTCTCGCTATTCTCCACTCACGCAGTGTCGCGTCGCCACCGCGCGATCACGCCTCGCATAGCAACGGCGCGCTGCACGCGGATCGGCGACTACGTCAGGTATGGCGCGTAAATAACAGAAATATAAGATTTTTTTAACTCATATTTCCCTTTACCTCGAGACCAGAAGGCGTAGCCTGCGACACTCCGCCGACAGTGACAGGAGCGCCGTCATGGCTCTTTGGAGAGATCAGATGAAACCCTCGCCTTCCACGCTCGGCGACATGCCGACTCCCGCACGCAACGATGCCGCGCTGCCGATCGAACCACGCTTCGAAGCCGCGGCATCCGAGCCCGTCACGCGCGTGCCCGCGGCCGCCATCGCACGCACACACACGAAATCCGAATCACTGATAGCACCCGACATCGCGATCGAAGGCAAGATCGAAGGCGCCGGACACGTGCGCGTGGCGGGTCGCTTCAAGGGCGACGTCAACGTGCAGGGCGACCTGTCGATCGAGCCGCATGCGACCGTCACCGGCAGCGTGCGCGCGGACAAGGTCGTGATCGCCGGCGAGCTGATCGGCAACATCGATGCAGCCTCACACGTCGACCTGGCGCAGAGTGGCGCGCTGACCGGAGACCTCAAGGCCGGCACGCTCACGGTTGCTGCTGGGTCGCGCATGCGCGGCCACGCCGAATTCGGCTGGGAAGACCTCAAGAACGCGACGCAGAGCGAGGCGATCACGCGCAAGACCGCGAACGGCCACGGCCCAGTTTCGTGAGCGCCGCGCGCCCGGGTACGCCCGGTGCGACGCGCACCTGTCCGCACTGCCAGGAAGCGATCTTGGAGAGCGCGGCGGTGTGTCCGTCGTGCAAGCATCATCTGCGCTTCGGCGCGCCGCCGGCTGCAACCGACGCGCAGGCCGCCGCGGTCACGCCGCTACGCGTCGAAGGCAGCTTTCGCAATCCCGCGGAAGGCGGCACTTGGGAATACTCGATGGTGCTGACGATCCGCAACGAACGCGGCGAGGAAATCGCGAGGCGTCTCGTCGGCGTCGGCGCGATCCGGCCCGACGAACAACGCACTTTCACGCTCAGCGTCGAGATGACGCCGGCGAACGGCCCCGCGAAGCGCATGCGTCACTGAGCATCGCAACGCACACGCCGCTGCGCGCCGCGTGGCGCTATTTCTCGTCGGCCGCCTCGTTGAGGAAATACGGCTCGACCACACCCTTGTAGGTCAGCGTGATCGGATTGCCGCGCCGGTCGAGCGCCTTGCCGACCGCCATGCGCACCCAGCCTTCGCTGACGCAGTATTCCTGCACCGTTGTGCGTTCCACGCCGTTGAAGCGGATGCCGATGCCGCGCGCGAGCAGCGCCGCGTCGTGAAACTTGCTGCGCGGGTCGGCGCACAGGCGATCGGGAAGCGTGTCGGACATTTTGAATCACTCGCGTTGCGGAGCGCGAATGATACCCAAATGGTGCCGCTTCGGGAGCCGACTGTCCTGCCAGCTTCGACCGATACGCCGCGTCAGGGCGGCGCGAGGTTGAAGTGCTCGTAGTTCTTGGCGATGAACGCGCGCCACTTGTCTGGCACCTCTTCGAGAGGATAGCTCGCCTCGACGGGGCAGGCAGCGATGCACAGCCCGCGATCTGTGCATTCCTCAGGATGGACGTACAGCATCTCCCCGTCCTCATTCATGCCGTAGATGCAGTCGACTGGACAGACGTCCACGCACGCACTGTCCTTTGTCCCGATGCACGGCTCCGCGATGATGTGGGTCATGGGTCGAGTCCTGGGACCGGGTGATCGAGGGGTTAGTCCGTTGCGCAAAAAAAGAAGCGAATGTCGTCCCAAAAAGGATTCACATTGAGCGCGGGCACGCCATGGCTCGCGCGTGACTTAGGATGCCGCGTACCGTCGCGCTTCGGTACGCTGCGCGTCTATTTGGCGCGCGCGACGTCGAGCGCGAAGTGCAGGTCCCAGCAGAGGTGTCCGACCATCCTCTTTTCGCTCGGGTCCTTGCACAGATACGAACCTTCGACGTGCCGCGCATCGTTGTGCTTCAGTTTCAGCACCTCGGTATCGTCGCCCAGCGCTGCGTAGTAGGGCTCGGCGCCGCGCAGATCGATGAAGGTCTTGCCGTTCGCGAGCAGCCTGACGATCGCGATGTGCTCGAATCGGCCGGCTCGATTCTGCTCGTTGACTGCCTGCAGCACGCTGTCGGCATTTGCCAATGCGGCCTTGTCCATCTTGCCGTCCGTGAATACGAGCACGGTCCGTCCGCGGTTCTTCGGGTCGTGATCGAATTCGTCCTGCGCTGCGAACGCGTAGCTGTCGACGAGACCGATCGCCTTGCCGCCGGCGTAGAGCGCGCTCGGCGCGTCGGGCACGGACGGCGCAGGCATCGCGGGCAGTGGCGACTGACCGACCGGAGCGTGTGCATAGTTTGGGCCCTGGCGCTCGCTCGCCTCGGCGACGTTGTGCAGCGGCAGCGCGAAGGCGAGATCCGCCGACATGCCCGAGCGCTTGTCGACGCTCTTGATCGTGCCCTCGACACGCTGATCGTCATAGCGCGTGAGTTCGAGCTTGAGCGACTTCTCGTCGAACGGGATCGATGTACCGCAGTCCTTGCCGCAGATCCAGAGCATCGGTTTCAGGTTGCGCAAAATCTTCAGCGTGACGACATTCGCGCCCTGCTCGCGGATCGCGGATTCGACGTTGTCGGGCTCGTTGCCGACGTCTGCCGCCAGATGATCGATCGCGTCGGGTGTGTCGGTGAATACGACGACGCCCGACCCGAGCTCGGAGATCGTCATGCCCGCATACACCGCGGTCATCGAGAGCTGCTCACGCTTGCGTGTGAAGCTGCCGTGGTTGTCGGCGGCGAGCGCGTGCGCGCACAGGACCAGCAATACGACCATCGTCGCGAATCTGTAACCCTTCATCGATTTGCCTCCGGCAAGATTCTCTCGTGACAAGAAGACGTAGTTTTTCATGAAACCGGATCAATGCACCACCTGCCTGCTGCATACGCCGCGCCTGCGAGGCTCCTACTCTTCCCGCCCGTGGTTTATTATTGCGGCGCTCGTCCCTCTCGATACTTCAGCAAATCCGCAGCCGCCATGAACTTCCGAATCCCGCTGCTGCTGTCATTCGCATGCTTCGGCGCTTCTGCCCACGCCGCAAACATCTATCAGTGCAAGGGCAAGAACGGCGAGACCGCCTTCTCGAACGTGCCCTGCGACGGCAAGGCGACCGCCAAGGTTCACAGCACCTACGAGCCCGTCAGGGACGATCCGCCGCAGGCCGTGGCGACCGATGACGTGGCGGCGCGCGGCGCGCAGAATGCGCCGTCGTGGCCGCCCGGCCCGGCGCTGGCACAGTCGGCGCCTCAAGCCTACGAACCGCAACCAAGTAGTACATCGGGATAACGCAATTCGCTGTCAGATCACTACCGCATGCGCGCGGGCTCAGGCCCCGGCGAGGCGCCGCGAAATTAGCTGGGCGGATATACCAACGATCTTTCAGACGCCTGCAGCCGCAAGGGGCATTGAGCACCGCACTTGAAGATCGGTCCGACGCAACCTGCATCTGATGAGACGCACGAGCGGCAGGGGTCGTCGCCCTGCATCCGCGTGGCTCATTCGCCGCGCCTTCGATCACCGTCCGCGGGCGCGTCGAGCGCCTTCGAACACTGAAATGCGAGCATGAGTAGTTCGAACGCGCACTTGATCGCGACGTAGGTGACGCCCCAGGCGATCGCGGCCGCTGACGGTCCTTTGTCGAGGAATTGATCGCTGATCAATACGGCGGGGATCGGCGTCACCATCAGCGTCAAGAACTTCGCCGCTCCGGGCACCGCGTACCCCGGCACGAAAAGCCCGCCCGAGCGCCGCCAGCGCAAGAGGTCCTGGACCGTCACGCTCGCGGTCAGCGCGGCGCTCACGAGCAGCGGCTGGCCGATGTGCAGTTGCGTAAATGCATCCGCCACGCTCGATGCATGGAGGAAGCGCGCCATCGGTGGCGCGTCGAATTGCACGCTGGCGTAGTAGATGGCGACGAAGAACGCGAAGAACAGCACGAGGATCGTGAGCTTCAGCGCGACCCGGTCGTTCATCGGATCACCGACGCGCGCCTCTTTAGGAATCACCAGCACCGCGAGATTTCCGATCAGGCTCAACGCGACGATGTCGAGGATCGCGAACGCCGCGAGGGCCAGCGGCGAGATGTCGCCGCCGAGCACGAGTCTCAACAGATAGACGTTGAACAGCACGATCGTCGTCGCCTGAAACGCCGCAGCCCCGATCGAGGGCTTGGGAAACCGCTCGCGCATCGCACGCGTTTCGGTCACGTCGTCAACGTTGCTCTGCATGACTCCCCCGCCACATTCGGCTTTCGCCATCATAGGCGCGGCGCGAAGCCACGGAAAGGCAAGCGCGAGGAACGAAGAATTGCGACAGGCCAAAGGCGCCGCTCGCCCCGCGCTGGAAAGCTGCTCGCAGATTCGAAGCCAGGCGCGCGTGCTGTCCTCGCGCGGTTTCGAGCCTAAGCGCGACGCTGTCGTGCGCAAGGCTCGTCGCGACGGCGTTGCCAGACTCCTCTGCGCTACCCTGCACGCGCGCGATAGAATCGCGCATGCACCGCTAGCCATGCCCTGCGTGATTTCGGCACAGCCGCATGCTATCCGACGGCCAAAGAATACCGATGCGCAGAGTCGAATACGTCAGGCGCGCAGGTGCTCGTTGAAGAACGCGACCGTGCGCTGCCAGGCGAGCTTCGCGGCCGCGGCGTCGTAGCGCGGCGTCGTGTCGTTGTTGAAGCCGTGCTCGACGCCCGGATAGATGAATGCCTCATAGCGGACGCCCGCGGATTTCAGCGCCTTCTCGTAGTCCGGCCAGCCGGCGGTGATACGCTCGTCCTTCTGCGCGTAGTGGATCAGCAGCGGCGCCTTGATCTTCGCGGCGTCCCCGGCCTTCGGCTGCGCACCATAGAACGGCACCGCGCCCGCGAGATCGGGCACGCGCGTCGCGAGGAAGTTCGCGATGCCGCCGCCGTAGCAAAAGCCGACGACCCCGACCTTGCCGTTGCCTTCGGGCAGATGCTTCAGATAGTCCTCGGCCGCGAGGAAATCCTCGTGGGTCTTGGCCTGATCGAGCTTGCCGAACAGCTCGCGCGCCTTATCCTCGTCGCCCGGATAGCCGCCGAGCGGGAGCAGCGCATCGGGCGCGAATGCGATGAAACCGTCGAGCGCGAGCCTGCGCGCGATGTCTTCGATGTGCGGATTGAGCCCGCGATTCTCGTGCACCACGAGCACCGTGGGCAACTTGCCGCTCGCTTTCACCGGCTGCGCGAGATAGGCGCGCGCCTTGCCATAGCCCTGCGGCGAGGGAAACTCGATCGAGCGCGTCTTGATGCGCGCGTCATCGGGTTTGACCTGTGTCGCCTGCGCAAACTGCGGACTCAAAGCAGCGAGCAGCCCCACCGCCGTCATGCCGGCGCCCGCATAAGCCGTAGCCCGCGACAGGAAGCCGCGCCGCGACAGTTGGCCGTGCACGTATTGGTCAAACAGTTTCAGCGCCTGCGGGTGAAAATCTTCGGCGGTCTTGCGCGTCATGGGCGGCTCCTCGTGGGTGTCCGGTGGAACACGACCGGCATCGCGTTTTCAATCTGACACATCGCAGCGGACACGATCGTAGCCGACTAGGCCTGCGTGATCCTGGCGAGCCGCGCGTTCCCGCTGCATGGCTCAATCTTGGTTGCGACGCCTGTCCGCAGACTGAACAAACGACGCCTGAACGACGAACGCATTCATAACGAAAACCAAACGTTCTAGAGCGAATGGGGTGCCAAGCTCGTTGCACAGGGGCATGACGTCCACGCAGCATTCCCTTCTCAAGGAGAATCGACATGGCGCAATTCGAACAGGCCCGGACCGAGCGTTCGAGCGCGGCCGAGCGCAACGCACGAGCGCGCGCTTCACGCGACTCCACCTCGCAAGACCGGGTCGAGCGCGCGGAACAGGCCATCGCCCCCGCGCAACGTGCCGGAGTGATGCCGCAGGTAGCGGTACTGGTCGCGCTGCTCTTCGCCGCGGTCGCCTGGTTGGCCTATCACCAGGGCCAGCGCGACTCGCTCGGCGCAGCGGCCGCGAAGGAATATGCAGCCGTAGCATCGAACCCGCAGTTCGCCGATGCACGCGATGCGGGGCGCGCGACGACGATTGTGCAGAGCCCGAGTTTCGGCAAACCCGACATTCGCGTCACGGTGCACCCGAGCGCGGCACAAATACAGGCGCCGGCGTCGAGTTTGACTCCCACGGGCGTGCGGCTCGCCAGGGCTGTCAGGCCGGCTAAGGTGATGCCCGTAGTGGCGACGAAGAAGCTCGATCGTGAGGTTGCGCTGTCGTCGCGTCCGCAGCCGGTGTATCCGGCGCAGGCGCTGCGCTCTCGCGAACAGGGCACTGTGCTCGTGCTCGCGCAGATCGACGTCAACGGTCGGGTGAGCGACGCGCGCATCGTTCGCCGCAGTGGCTCGAATATACTCGATCGCGCCGCCCCGAACGAGGTGCGACGCTGGAAGTTCGCGCCCGCGTTGCACGACGGCCAGCCTATCGTCGCGAGCGTCGAAGTGCCGGTCAGCTATCGGCTCGACCAGTAACCCTTAGGTGAGATGTCGACGCGACGGCGCGCCTCAAACGGCGCGCCGTTTTCGTTTGGGGAGCCGAACTCTAAAGGGCGGCTCTTGCGCTCCTCGCGTACGAATCCGCAACGACCCAGCCGCTCGCGGTCAGCGTCCACGAGACGACGAATTCGCCCCACTGCGAGGCGCTCATGTACCCCGCCGCCATGATCGGCACCCATACGAGCACCGTGAACAGGCCCATCTGCAGCGTCGAGAGCACGACCGCCCAACGCGCGTATACACCGGCGATCACCGCGGCGCCAGCAGCGAGGTAGGTAGCGCCCGTAAAATACGCCCAGAACACCGGCCCGGGCAGCCAGCCGGGCACGAGTGGTGCGGTCATCGAGAGATAGACGAAATGGGAAAAGCCGAACGCGATCATCGCGAGGCCGTAGAGCACTCGCGCACCGCGCACGCCGTTGGCACCGACCGCGAAACCTAGGCGCTGTCGCTCCCATTCCGCCGCGAACCACGCGTACAGTATCCAGGCGGCAGCCACGATCACCGCGTTCTCGCCGCAGCTTTGGTAGGAGCCTTCGACGGTCGGCGCGAGCACGATGAAGCGCGCCTTGAACAGCAGCATCCAGACCAGCAGATAGATGAACAGCACGCGTGCAGCGATCGTGGCCGTGCGCCGCCAGAGCAGGCCCATGCCGCAGGTCAGTGCGATGGCGGCGCACAGGTAGATGAGCCCTTCGCGCCCGGGCACGCCCCTGGGCACCGGTTGCCAGATCTGCACGAAGTCGCCCTGCACGAGGCCCAGCAGGCCGAGTGCGATCATGGTCGCCGCGAATACCGCATGACCCACACTTGCGATGCGCATCCACATCCCCTCGCGTTGGGCAGCGATTCGCCGGTTCAGCGGCGATTGTAGCCGCGGCGGCGATCTTCAGGTGTTGCATAAAAGGCGGGCATGGGTACGCCGGGCACAGAATCGATCCTCTACGAAATCGCTGTGGACTTGAGTGAACGGACCCGACGCCTTTCAGGGTCTATTATCGAGCCCTCGCTTTCTCACGCCACTACGGAATCCTCGCCATGAAGCATCTCGCTAAGCTCGTCGCCGTCGCTACCCTCGGCATCGCCGCCTTCTCACCCGGTGCAGACGCGGAACTCAAGGCCGGTGCACATGCGCCCGACTTCGTGCTTCCGGCCTTCCTCGCCGGCCAGCCGTTCACATTCAACCTCGCCGACGCGCTCAAGAAGGGTCCGGTCGTCGTCTACTTCTTCCCCGCAGCACACACCTCGGGCTGCAACGTCGAGGCGCACCTGTTCTCGGAGGCGATAGACAAGTTCAAGGCCGAGAACGCGACGGTCATCGGCGTGACCGCCGGCAATACCGCCGAACTCGCCGACTTCTCGAAGGAAACCGAGCATTGCGGCGGCAAGTTTCCGGTCGCGGCCGACGACGGCGCGAAAGTCGCCAAGCAATACGATGCGCTGCTTCTGCTCAAGCCCGGCTGGTCGGACCGCACCTCGTACGTGATCGCGCCGTCGGGAACGATCGCGTCGGTGTATTCGGCGATGAGCCCCAACGAGCACGTCAAGGAAACGCTGAACGCCGTGAAGGCGCTCAAAAAATAGCAGCGTTGTTCCGCCTGACGCACATCTCCATGGAAGGAGCGCTCAGGTCGCGGCGTGCCGGAAATCCGGCGCGACGTTTGCGCTGGCCGGGTTGCGCGCGGCGCCGAGGGGGCTTTCGCTCGACTTGCGGTTCCAGTCCCATCGGACGGACGACCATGTCGATCAGCCGCAAGCCGTGATCGATCGAAAGCCACGGATCGGGCACGTCAGTCCGGCTAGAAATGAAAGTCACCCAATAGGACGCAGTCTCGCCCGGCTCATTTCCGCGCCGCGCTGATCTGGGCCAGATAATCGGGCGTGCCGTCGATGCGCACGAGATGGGGGTACTGCAGGCCATCGTGGTAGTCAACAGCAATCGTGCGGTATTCGCTCTGATACTTGAGCAGCAGCTCGATCGGCGCCTTGCCGTCTTTTGCGGCGGTGATCGCCTCCTGCAGGATCTCCTTCGTGTAAGCGTGGCCGTTGACCGCGAGCAGCGTCGCCCCGGTGCTCACGCCGGCCTTGAACGCGGGCCCGTTCCAGCGCACGTCGTTGACTTCGGACTTGTCGGTCAGCGTGAGGCCGATCGACCACGCGAAGTTGTACAGGTGACGCGACGGCTCGGGCCGGCTGTCGTAGAGTTTCTCGAACGCGCTCTGCTTGTCGGTGTAGACGAGCTTCCAGCCGACTCCGGCGAGGCCGTCGAGCAACGGCGGGTGCGTCGCATCGACGCGTGCATGCAGGAAGCTCGCCCAGTCGTCCTTCGCGACGCCATTCAATGCCGCGACGACGTCGTCGAACGTGTAGGTCTTGGGTACGAAGCTGCCGTTGTCGACGCCGAAGAACGCGCGCGCGAAATCGTCGAGCGACTTGCCGCCATGGGTCAGCGCGCGCAGACGCGCGTCGACCGCGAGCCAGACCATCTGGCCGCCGCTGTAGTAGTCCTCGCTCATCTGCCAGCTGCGGAACGGCAGGCCCATGCGGTGCGCGGCGGTCGGATCGTTGGTCGTGTCTTCGAGCGTGCGCCAGCCGAAACCCAGACGGTTGCGCTCGTAATTGGCCGCGACCATTGCGAGCGCCTCGCGAAACTGTTCCGCGCTCCACATCCCCGAGCGCGCGGTCAGCACGAAGCCCCAGTATTGCGTCTGTCCTTCGTAGACCCAGAGCAGCGAGTCGCCCATCGGCAAGTTGAAGTTCGGCGTCGTCAGGTCGGCGGGACGACGAAACTTGCCATTCCACGAATGCGTGAACTCGTGCGGCAGCAGGTCGCGGCCGGGCGCGGCGTCCTTCCATTCGGTGAAGTAATCGGCGTCGAGGCCGTTCTCGCTCGACTGATGGTGTTCGGTACCGTTGCCGCTCAGCTCGTCGGACAGCGAGAACAGGAAGTCGTAGTGGCTGAAATGATGCGAGCCGAACAGCCTGAGCGCCTGGGTCACGAGCGCGCGATGCGCCGCGACCTGTTCGGGCGTCATCTCGAGGTATTTAGGCGCGTCGGCGACGATGTCGAGATGCACCGGCGTCTCGCCACCCGGGTTGAGGTCGACGCGACTGAAGTAGCGTCCCGCGTAGATCGGCGAGTCGACCAGCGTCTCGAGCGTCACCGGCTTGAACGTCGTCGTCGCACCCGACTGCGAGGCCGTCTCAAGTGCCGTGCCGAACTGCCATCCGGATGCGAGCGTCACGCTCGGCGCCATAGTGATCGCACTCGAGAAATGACCGGCCGGATAGAGCAATACCTTGTTCCAAGCGAGGTCGAGCATGCGGTCGGTGATCTCGAACCCGTCCCCGCTCGTACGGCCAGACAGGTACTGGAAATTCGCGTCGATCGTCGACACGCCCGCAGGCACCTCGAGATGGAATGCGTAGACGTCGTACTTGTCGCGTTTCCACGCGAGTGGTGCACCGTTCGCGCTGAGCATGAGCCCGCCGAGCATCGCGATCGGACCGCTCGGCGAGTGGTCGCCGGGGATCCACTGCGGATAGAGCAGCGTCAGCGCGCCGGCCGTGGCCGGAATCGTTTCATGCACGCGGAAGATGCCCTGCGCGGTGTCGCTCGCGTCGACTTGGAGCACGATCGTGCCCAGATAGGGCTTGTCCTGCGGCGGCGGAGTCTGTGCACTGCGCGTGTCCTGTGCGAGCGCCGCAGCGGTCGCGAGCACGAAATATATGGCGACAAACGCGCGCGCCAGCGCGGTGCGTGCGCGAACCGGCGAGCCGGCAAAACAGAGGTTCGGAATCATGGATTGTCGGCCAACGCACCTGCGGGATGCGCAACTTAGCATCCTTTCAGGCAGGTCCGGAAGGCACGCTGGTCATGCGACGGCGCCGGCGAACCGAGGATTGAAGCAAGCGGCATTCCGGGACATCGTCGAACGTCGTTCGTTCGGCGATCTGCACGCGATTTTTGAAAACCGCGAAACTTCGCCGCCGCCGCGTGGGCCGCGCTGCGAACGCGCATCGCGGCGCCGGGCGGGTCGCCAGCCGGCACCGCAGTGCGCCGGTCTGAACGCCATCCGGTCCTCGATGATCGCCGACGCGCCGCGCTTCTCCTGCACGGTGATGCGTGCATCGCGTGAAGCGCACACTCGACCCTTCAACACCAGGCGACGCCAGAATCCTTGATCGGCGTCGTGGTGAAATTTGGGACACTACTCGACGTGCAACTCCCTTACACCGCCCGCGCTCGCCAATTGATCGACGAGGTATCTATGACAGTAGCGCGCGATCGCTGCGGGCGGACCTCAACACGGCGAGGAATCCCTCTCCGCGCGGTGTTTCCAACGTGTCTGATCAGCCTGCTGGCTGGTGCGAAAACGCAGGCGCCGCGCGATTTATGCGGCCGTCAGCTCCGCCGGCGGCTGCAATTTGACAGCCAGAGCTTCCATCGCGACGATCTGCAGTTCGAGCGCGTCGTGCAACTCGGCCTGGCGCGTCATCAGTCCTTCTGCCTTGTCGGCCTGCTGCAGGTTCTTCAGTTCGCCGTCGAACAGAATCCATTGCGTTGTCAGGCTCTCGACGTTGTTCTTCGCGTAGTGCCGCATCTCCTTAAGCTGCGCCAGAACGTCGTTGATGTGCTCGAACGGTGGCTTGGTGTCCGTAGTCATGCTGATCTCCTGTGAAAACGCGAGTAAGACAGGTTAGCGGCGTGTGCCTGAATGCAGACAGGCTTGTTCGAAGGCAGGGCCCTTGCTCGGGGCGGCTGTTCGTAAAGCAGCGGCCGTCGGCCTATTCGGCGCCCCGTAACGGTAGCTGCATGCAGAATCGGCCGCGTTGCCCTTGCCGACCTTTCGCTCGCGCCAATGCCTTCTCCGCTAGCGAGCGCGCTCGAAGTGCCAATCACGCGCACGAATCGGCAGCACAAATGCCCGAGAGCGGATCGCAGAGTGAGCATTTTTGTGCAGGTAGCGCATGCCATCGGCATCCCTTCGTCTCGACGGGCAAGCGGCTGGGCGAATCGCAAATCGATGTCAGGTGGCTTCAGGTCGCGCGCTCGAACGACCGCCTTACCCGAAAAGCATCGATGACCTGTGTGTGTATGATCCTTTTCGACACGGCCTTGATCCGTTCGGATGCCGGTCTACGTCTGCAATGCTAAGGTGTGGCAGCCGACAGCCGACAGCCGATCGCCGCACCCGCAATGCCTGCAATCGAGGGAGACCGGTGGCCGAATATCATGCAGCGCCAGACGACGCGGAGTTGCCCGCGGCAGAGATCGTGAAGTGGCGCCGCGCACGGCTCTACGCCGCGTGCCTGCTGCTGCCCCTGCTGCTCTGCCTGCCCGCGCTGCTGCTGCTTCGCCACGATACGAGCGTGCGTCGCGACGCCAACGTGATTCTGGTCCAACGCGTAGGCGCGATCGATGCGCAAATCGCGGACCTTAAGGCGTTGTTCCCGATCAAAGCGCAGGTACTCGCGAGGAAGGAGATCGTGCGGGCGCTCGACGAGCAAGTCCCGCCTGCAGTCGATGCGGTGCATCTGGTCGGCCGCCTGCCGGCCGGTGTGAAGCTGCTGGCGTTCGAATGGCGGAAGAACAGTATTTCGCTCGCCGCGCAATGCGCCACGTCCGCAGACGAGCTCGCGCTGCTCGACGAACTGTCACACAGCGGATACAGCGATCTGCGCATCGCTTCGCGTCGCGGAGCACAGGACGGCGCAATCGACCTGCTCGCGATTTCCGCGAGTCTGCCGCGCCTCGTCCAGCACGAATTGGCAGCTGCTCCCGGAGTTGCCAAGTGACGTCACGCATGCCGCGCTTCGAGCGACTCGTCGCCGTCGCGTTTGCTGCGACGGGACTCGCCGTCGCATTGCTTTTCATCGGCACGGCGTCGAGCGAGCGCGAGCACGAGCAATCCCGGACGGGTTCGCTCGAGCGGGAATTGGCGGAAAAGCAGGATCTGCTCGCAAACCATGCTGCGTACCTGGCGCAGCTCGGCGAGTTGAAGATCATGCTCGCGCAGCTGGAAACGCGCCTGCCATCGCGATTCGATGTGCCAGCCATCGAGGCCGCGCTGCGCGCGCACGCGCTGCGCGCACACGTCGACGTCGCATCGATGGTTACCGAAGAGGAACGGTCTTTCGCAGGCTTCTACGCACAGTTGCCGATCAAGATCGTGGTGCGTGGTGGAACTGCGCAGGTCTTGGAATACATCGATGCGCTGCTTCGCGATGCGCCGCTGCGCATGATGCGGGATTTTCTCGTCGAGTCCGAAGACGATCCCGTGACGGTACGCGCGACGCTGCTGGTGGTGCAATTCGAGAGTCGAAGCGATCAATGAACGCACCGGACCCGCCGCCGCCGCGCCGCGCGAAGCCAGGATCGCAGCTCGCGCTCACGGGCATCTGCGTGGCGATCTATATCTCGTCGCTGGGCTGGCTCGCAACCACGATGTCGAGTTCGGAAACGCAGTCGGCACGTGACTTCGTCGCGCAACTCGCGAGCCGTCCGTCGATGCCGCCACGGCCGCTGCCTGCATTGCCCACACTCGCGTTGCCGGACCTCGCGATGCAGCGCGATCCGTTCGCGGCGTTGCCCCGGGGCCCTCGGCAAGCCCAGCCAGCGACCGCCCCGCCACACCAGCAGTTTCAGTTCATCGCGATGTACGTCGACCTCACCGAGCCGCATGTGCTCGCGCGCGACGCAGACGGTCGGCTCGCGCAATTTCATACGGGCGACACCGTCAACGGCAGCCTGATCGTCCGCATCGACGCGGATGCGGTCGTTCTCGATTCCGCGGGGCACGCAACGACGGTGAGGATTGCGCGCCCGGACGTCCCCGCCACCGACTGAGGCGCAGGGCTCCGGACCATCCGAACGGAATGCGACGCGTTTTCGCAGCCTAGACGGATGCGAACATGTCTTTCACGGCGCCACGCGAACTCTGCACGCCGATGTCAGTGGCGCGCGGCGAACTCGGCCATCTGCACGAGCACGGAGCGTTCGTCGTCGCTCGGCTCCCTGCCCGGGACGAACGTCACGTCGAAGAGCCGGCTGCCCGCGACGAGCAGCACCTGCGCACGCGCATTGCCGCCGCTGCAATGGTGCAGGATGCCGGCAGGACTGCCGAGCTTGGGCAGCGCGTCGACCGTGCAGCCACTGGTTTTCATCCTGATCGTCGCGGACTCGCGGATACGAGGATTCGACACGATGCTGAACGTGATCACGCCGCCACCCGCCGAAACGATGCAGTTGTTCGCGTCCGGAACGATCGTCGACACCGCACCCTCCGGCAACAGGCGTTTGACGAGACCGGCATCGAAGTAGCGGCACTCGCTTTCCTTGGCGAGCGCCTTCGCATTCGTCGCAGCGCCGAGCGTCGACGCGATCAGGTTGGCCGCGAAATCGCGCTGCGCCGGGGTGATCGTGCCCTTGAGATTGAGATACCCCGATACGCTCAGTGGGCCGCGGTGTCCGAAGAAGAACATCGACGTCGGATCGACCTTGCCGTTGTCGTCCTTCGGCTGGTAGCTGAAGCCTTCGTCGCCCAGCACGGGCAACGGCTCGAGCACGCTCTTTGCCGCAACCGCCTCCTTCATTTCGACGGCGGCGGCCTTCGCCTTGTCCGCGTCTTCGGCGACCATGTGGCTGAAGCCGAAGTTGACCTGGGTATTGGCAGTCATGAAGCTGCATTCACCCTGCCCTCCCGACATGACATGCCAGGGCGCAAACTCGCCGAAGCCCTTGTCGACCATCGCGGTCTCGATCGTCGGGCATTTCATTGCAGCACCCGCCGTCGCGTGTGCGACGAGCAGGCCGCATGCCGCAAGCGCAATTAGCTTCATCGCAACCCCCTCCCTATTGGACGAACGGACGAACGCGTGCCTATTTCGCTGGCGGCGCATCGGCGTTGTAGGTGTCGCGCACGTACAGCCACTTGCCACCGGCCTTCTTCGACACCGACAGGTACTTGCCTGTCTCGACGACCTTGCCGGCCTTATCCGTGACCGAGTAGGAGCCCGACGCCCAGCCGAGGTCGCCGCTCGCGCCACCCGCGGGCTTGTCGCCCAGATGGAACTTGACGCCCTGCTTCGCCACGCCGTCCATGTCGGTCGTGAAGTAGGCCTTGATCGCCGCGCGACCGATCACGCTCGGCGCGCCCGGCGGCATGAATACGGCATTCTCGTCGTACAGCGCCGCGGCCGACGCGGGGTCGTTGCCGTTGTAGGCCTTGAGCCACGCCTGGTCGGCGGCGTGCAGCGCCGCAACGTCGGTCGCGGCGTCGGCCGCGTGTGCCTGCGTGCCGAACAAGGCCCACACCGAAAACAGGCACGCCAATGCGGTGGCCTTCATGATCATGCTCATTGAAACTCCCCTCGTCTGGATAGCGAAACCAGCAAATCCCCTGCTGCGCGAACTGCAGCGACTGCGATTCTAGGAGCAAAGTCTTGGGATCGGGTAAAAAAAGCGTGAGACCCCAGAGTGCCGCCGAAATATGAGCGCCACTGTTGCGTAGCGACGAACCGCGACGTCCGCGAAGGTGAATCGTCAAAGTTCGTCGACCGCAGCCCCGTGCCTGAAAATCCGTAAGGAAAGCTGGCCGAACCTCGTACTTTTCAGTCGCGCAATGCCGCTTCCTCGCGCCCCTGTTGGCGGATCATCGCCTCCTTGCGCGCCTCGTCGATCGCGTCGATCACCGCATTGACGTCGGCCTCGCTCTCGTCGAACACGAATGCCCCGGTCAACGGCGAGTCGAGCAGCAATTCGCCCTGCTCGTACAGCGCCCACATTTCCTCGCCGTAGTGCGTGGCAGCGAGCTCGGGCGCGAAACGCGAAAGCGTCGCGCGCAGCCCATGCACGTCGCGCAGCAGCATCGCACGCGCCGCGTTGTTGCCGGCTGCGCTCACGACCTGCGGAAAATCGATGATCACCGGCCCGTCGCGGGTGACCAGGACGTTGTATTCGGACAGATCGCCGTGCACGAGGCCCAAGCAGAGCATCCGTGCGACGTCGCGCATCAGCAGCGCATGAAACGACCGCGCCTGCTCGGCCGTGAGCTCTACCTCGCCGAGGCGTGGCGCGGAGTGTCCGTCAGCATCGACGAGCAGGTCCATCAGCAATACGCCGTGGAAGAAACCACGCGGCTGCGGTACGCGCACGCCGGCCTCAGACAGCAGGTAGAGCGCATCGACCTCCGCATTCTTCCACTCGGTCTCCTGCTCGCGGCGGCCGAACTTGCTCGCCTTCGCGATCGCGCGCGATTGCCGGCTGCCGCGAAACTTGCGGCCTTCCTGGTACTGCACGCGCGCCTGGAAACTGCGCTGCGCCATGTC
>JBDTYX010000217.1:0-5334 GCA_040005435.1 Rudaea sp.
AATTCGAGCGTGCCCGACTGCGCGAGCCAGAGCAGCGTCGGCAGGTTGTTGCACAGCAGGTAGTCGTGACTCTCGTCCTTCGTGCCAGAGAACAGCGTGATCGAATCGACGAAGTCCGGTCGCGCCTGTTCCCAGTGCTTCTGGAAGAAGCGCTGCTTTGTGATCCCGTCGGGCATGCGGATCATCGTCAGCGGTCGATCGGCGAGATGCGGCAGCATGTAGGGCGAGACCTGGGCGAGGTAGCGCAGCAGGTCTCGCTTCGTCAGTGCGGGCTGGTCGAGCGCGGCATTCGCGGGCCAGTAGACGCGGTCGAGATGGGTCACCCTGATCTCGTGCTCGCCGACCAAGAGCGGCAGGTCCCGCTTCGCCGATTCGAGCTGCGTCAGGATCGCGTCGATTTCCGCGTCGCCGCGCTTCGTCGGCTTCGCGCGGGCCGTCGCTGCCTGCTCGACAGCGACCTCGCGCGTGCGCCTGCCGGCGTCGCGACGCACGGTCTTCGCGTCGATGTCGTCGCGCAGGCGCAGGAACACGGGCGCGCGCAGCGCGCCGTCTTCGGTCCAGCTGTGGAACCTGACCTCCGCGACGAGGCGCGGTTCGACCCAGGTCGTCGGGCCGTTCGTCTGCGGCGTGGCGGCGAACGGGCAGGTCTTGCGCACGAGCGGCGCGAGCGCCGAGCCGACCGCCTTCAACGAGCGCGCATCGAATCCCGAGCCCACGTGCGAGGCGTAAACGAGCTTGCCGCGTTGCCAGTAGCCGAGCAGCAGCGCGCCGAGCGCGACCCGCGAGCCCTTGCCGACCGTGAATCCGCCGACGACGAAATCCGCGGTCTGCGTCGGCTTGACCTTGAGCCAGACGTCCGTGCGCTTGCCCGATTCGTAGCGGCCGTCGAGGCGCTTGCCCATGACGCCTTCGAAGCCCGCGGCGAGCGCGGCGGCATGGAACGCGATGCCTTCGGCGGAAGCGTGCACGAGCTGGACGAGCGGCGATGGCAACAGGCATTGCGAGAGATAGCGGCGCCGATCGCGATAGGGCCTGCCGCGCAGGTCGATGCCCGCGAAATAGGGCAGGTCGAAGCAGTAGTAGACGACTGGCACGACTTTCTCCGCGGCGCTGATCTCGTGCTCGGTCTTGAGTTGGGCGCGATTCTGCAGCGCGTTGAACGAGGGCCTGCCCGTGGCATCGAACGCGACGATCTCGCCGTCGAGGATCATGCCGGCGACGAGTTGGCCGCGAAGTTCGGCGGCGAGTCGCGGAAACGCGGGCGTCAGGTCGAGGCCGTTGCGCGAGCGCAGCCGCACGTCGTCGCGATCGATGAACGCGATCACGCGGTAGCCGTCGAGCTTGGGCTCCCAGATCCAGCCCGCGCGATTGAATGGCGCGGCGCCGATCTCGGCCTGCATCGGCGCAAGTCGCGTCGGCATCGCAGTGACCTCGCCGGACGGCACGAGCGCACTCGCGGCGATACGCTGTGCGGGCACGACCTTGAGGTCACCGACGGCGGCGGACGACAGCACCGACCGGTCGCGCGCAGTGATATCGGCGCTCGAGACGAAGCGGTCCTGGTGCTTGATCAGGAGCCAGGTCTTCGCGTCCTTCGTGCGCACGAGCGCGAACGAGCCTTTGAGCTTCTCGCCGCGCAGCAGGAAGCTCAGCTTGCCCTTGGCGAGACCCTCGCGGACCTCGCGCTGCGCGCGCTCGCGATCGTGGAACCACGTGCCGCCTTCGTCGGGAGAGTAGACGCCGCAGTCCCAGACGATGACCTCGCCCGCGCCGTACTGCTTCGGCGGGATCACGCCCTCGAACGAGCCGTAGTCGTAGGGATGGTCCTCGGTCATCACGGCGAGGCGCTTCTCGTTGCGGTCGAGCGACGGTCCCTTCGGCACGGCCCAGGACTTCAGTACGCCGTCGCATTCGAGGCGGAAGTCGTAGTGCAGTCGACGTGCGGCGTGTTGCTGCACGACGAACAGCAGCGGCCCCGCGCCCGCGGCGACGATCTTCGCCCCAGGCTCGGGTGTGGCGTCGAACGCCCGCTTGGCGGAATATTCGCTGAGCTTGTCCCTGGCCATGCCTCGATTCTGGACACGGTGGCGCACCGATGACAACACCCAGCACACTTTTCGCCGGCGCCTCGGGCTACTCGTTCAGCGAGTGGCGGGGAGGCTTCTATCCGGACAGGATCAAAGCCGAGGACATGCTCGCGTGGTATGCGCAGCGGCTGCCGACGGTCGAGATCAACAATACGTTCTATCGCATGCCGAGGACGAGCGTGCTCGAAAACTGGGCCGCCGCGACACCGGCGACGTTCCGTTTCGCGATCAAGGCCTCCAAGCGCATCACCCACGACGCGCGCCTCAAGGCCGACGCGGCTGCCGAGCCTGTCCGCTACCTCTATGCGAATCTCGCCGCGCTCGGTGACAAGCGCGGCCCGGTGCTGTTCCAGCTGCCGCCATTCCTCAAGAAGGATGCAGAGCGACTCGCGGAATTCCTCGCGCTGCTGCCGGCCGATCACCGCGCGGCGTTCGAATTCCGCCACGACAGCTGGTTCGACGACGACGTCTATTCGATCCTGCGCGACGCGGGCGCCGCGCTTTGCCAGTCCGAGCGCCAGGACAGCGCGCCGCCGCCGCTCGTCGAGACCGCGCCCTTCGGCTACCTGAGACTTCGACTCGAGGAATACGCGGAAAGCGACCTGCGCCGCTGGGCCGATCGGTTGCGCGCGACGCGCTGGCAGACGATCTTCGCGTATTTCATGCACGAACCGACGGCGCCGGGTTACGCTCGCGCGTTGCAGGAACACTGGCAGTCGTGAGGGTCGGACGCGTCGCGCGGGAGAGATCATTCCGAGATCGCCGCGCCGCGACGCGCGCACTCGCAGCCAGTTTCACGCGCAATCCGCATCCCGTGGAAAGTTCAGGACAGGCATGACGACAGCGACCTCCGCCACGTTATTCAACTATTCGTTCGATATGAGCCGGCCCAAGGCGCATGCGCAGCTGCCGCCGTCGCTCCGCCGCGTCGTGATCGTCGGCGGCGGCTCGGCGGGCTGGATGTGCGCGATGACGCTCGCCGCCACCCTGCTGTCGAAAGGCGTCGAGATCGAGGTGCTCGAGTCGCCGGTCGTCGGCATCATCGGCGTCGGCGAAGGGTCGACGCCCTGGTTGCGCGGGTTCTTCGATAGCGTAGGTATCGAGGAAGCCGAGTGGATGCCCGCCTGCCACGCCACCTACAAGTGCGGCATCACGTTCGACAAGTGGTCGACCAAGCCCGGATTCGAGAGCTACTTCCACCCATTCGCGTCGATGCTCGACAACCTCACGATGACGCAGTTCACCTACAACGCGCGGGCCCGCGTCAACGGCGTCGACGTGCACGCGCATCCGAACCGCTTCTTCATCGCCTCTACGCTCGCCGACCAGTGCCTCGCGCCGAAGGCCGAACGCAATTTTCCGTTCGACGTCTGGTACGGCTACCACTTCGACGCGGTGCTGCTCGGTCAATTCTTGCAGAAGAAGGCGATGGAGCGCGGCGTGAAGTACCGAGCCTGCCACATCAAGCACGCGCAACTCGCGCAGAACGGCGACATCGCCTCGGTGCTGACCGACGACGGCGAGACGATCGCTGCCGATTTCTTCATCGACTGCTCGGGCTTCGCGGGCGTGCTGATCCAGCAGGCGTTGAAGACGCCGTTCGTGGACTTCGCGAGCAACCTGTTCAACGACGCCGCGATCGCGATGCCTACGCCCATCGACGCGGACATCGCGCCGCAGACCGTGTCGACCGCGCTAAAGAATGGCTGGGCGTGGAAGATCCCGCTGACCGAGCGCTTCGGCAACGGCTACGTCTACAGTTCGGCGTACTGTTCGGCCGACGAGGCCGAGCATGAGCTGCGCGAGCATCTCGGGCTGCTCGATTCGCCGACGAGCGCGCGCCATCTCAAGATGAAGGTCGGGCGGGTCACGAGGCACTGGCACCGCAACTGCCTCGCGGTCGGCCTGTCGCAGGGCTTCATCGAACCGCTCGAGGCGACCGCGCTGCTATTCATCCAGCGCACGATTTCGGCGTTCGTCGACTACGTCGAGGCCGGCGACATCGGCGCGGGCGCGCAGGACAAGTTCAACGCGTGGGTCAACGAGTTCTTCGAAGGCACGCGCGACTACATCGTCACGCACTTCAAGACGAACTCGCGCAGCGACACCGAATACTGGCGCGCGAACGCGAGCAACCTCAATCTCTCCGAGCCGCTCGAACAGCTGCTGCGCACCTGGATGACCGGCAAGAGCCTCGTCGAGGACATCCAGTCGCGCAAGATCGGCAGCGGCTATCCGGTGTTCTCGTGGTACTGCATCCTCGCGGGCACCGGCATCTTTCCCGACGCGTCTTCGCTGCGCGCCCCCAACGCCGCGGAGGCGCCATACAAGATGGCGCAGATCGACAACCTGCTGCAGCGCGCCGCGCTCAATTTCCGCAAGCATCGCGACGTGCTGGCCGGCATCCCGCCGAAGACGCGTGAAGATGCGCTGCAGATCTATCTCTGGTGAGACTGCGGCGGCGTACGGCCTGCCGCTCACGCGCTATCGGCCGGTTAAAGCGCTTCGTTCGCGCTACGATGCAGCGCCCCGCGGACGCGAGTCGTTGACCAGAGGAGGGCTTGAACGATGAATCACCGGTTGAAGTGCGGTTGCGGCAAGGTCGAAGGCTACGTCGCGCTTCCGGGCGTGGCGACACGCGCGGTCTGCTACTGCAAGGACTGCCAGGCGTTCGCGCGCTTCCTCGATCGCGCCGACCGCGTGCTCGATTCGCAGGGCGGCACCGGCATCGTGGCGACGCTGCCACGGCAAGTGGTCTTCACGAGCGGCGCGCAGAACATCGCGTGCATGTCGTTGTCGGCGCGCGGCATGCTGCGCTGGTATGCGAGCTGCTGCAACACGCCGATCGGCAACACGCCGCGCGACGCGAAGATATCGTATGTCGGCCTCGTCGACGATTGCCTCGCACGCGAAGCGCTCGATGCTTCGTTTGGTGCGGTGCGCATGGTGCTCAACACCCGGTCTGCGAACGGCGAGCCCAAGCCGGCGCAGCGTAGCGGTCTGTTTGCGATGATCGGCATCATGAAGGCGGTGATCGGCTCGCGTCTTTCGGGCGCCTACCGGCGCAACCCATTCTTCTCGGCGGACGGCAGGCCGATCGCTGAGCCGCGCGAACTGTCCAAGGACGAGCGCGCACATTTTACCGAGGCGGCATGACGGTCGCGTCTGTGGCCGACGCCACGCGAACTTCGTTGATCGCGTAGGATTCGCTTGTCCATCAGCTGATCGGGATTCGCGATGCGCGGTT
>JBDTYX010000047.1:0-17972 GCA_040005435.1 Rudaea sp.
TGTCGCCGGGCGACCTCGACCTGCGCCACCTCGTCGAGGTCAACGAGATCGCCGACGACGTGATCGCGGGACGCATGAACATCGACGACGGTTTTCACCGCCTGCAGACGATGAGCGACCGCATCGGGCGGCGCGGACGCCTGCTCGAGATTGTCTGCTTCGGACTCGTTTCGGCCGCGCTCGCGGCGCTGCTGCACAGCGCCTGGGCCGATGTCGCCGCGGCGGGCGTGATCGGCCTCGCGGTCGGCTCGATGACCGCCGTCAGCGAGGGTCGGCCGCGCCTGCGCAACGCGCTGGAGGCGCTGTGTGCGTTACTGGTGACGCTGCTCGCGACGCTGATCAGCCTGTACGTGACGCCGCTGACGTTGAAACCCGTCGTGCTCGCCGGCCTGATCGTGCTGCTTCCCGGCATGACCCTGACGACCGCGGCGCGCGAACTGTCGACCCAGCATCTCGTCTCGGGCACCGCGCGTTTCGGCGGTGCAATCACGACGTTGATCAAGCTCGCGTTCGGCACGGTCGTGGCCAACGAGCTGTGCAAGGCGCTGCAGCTCGTCCCGCCCGCGTCCTCGCACCCGCCCGTGCCGGGCTGGGCCGAGTGGATCGCGCTGGTCGCCGCGAGCTACGCGTTCGCGGTGCTGTTTCGCGCTGCGCGCCGCGATTTTCCGCTCGTGATGCTGTCGGCAACGCTCGGTTACCTGATCACCAACTATGGCGGGCGCGCATTCACGCCGGAGTTCGGCGTGTTCCTCGCGGGCCTCGTTATGGGCGCGCTGAGCAACCTGTACGCGCGTGTCACGAGCCGGCCGGGCGCACTCGTCCGCGAGCCGGGCATCATCCTGCTCGTGCCCGGCAGCGTCGGCTATCTGAGCCTGTCGCTGATCGCCGAGCGCGACGTCTTCCTCGGCATCAACACCGCAGTCTCGGTGACCGCGATCCTGGCGTGCCTCGTCGCCGGGCTGCTGTTCGGCGACCTGCTCGTTGCGCCACGGCGTTCGCTCTGACCGGTCACCCCCATGCGTGCGCTCCGGCAAAACCCGCGGACGGCATCGGGGCGGAGTCTGGATCGACTGGCAGTAGCGCGTCGAGCCGCTGCGGCCGCACGCGCAGGAATTGCGAAGGGTTCATGCCGAAGTGCTGGTGGAACGCACTCGTGAAGTGGCTGTGGCTCGCAAACCCGACGTGTACGCCGATGTCGCCGATGCCGAGCCCGGACTCCTCGAGCAGCGCGACGCCCTTGCGCAGGCGCAGCTCGAGGCGATAGTCGTTGAGACGCATGCTAGTGGCCGCGTGGAAGACGCGCGACAAATTCGCGGGCGAGCAGTGCAACCGTTGGGCGAGGTCGACGAGCGTGATCTCAGAGCTGAATTCACGTCCGAGGATCGCCTTTGCCTCCTCGACGAGGTGCACCTGGCGTTCGTGGCAGGTCGGGCGCGGATGGCGCCGACGGCGCCAGTGCAACGCGGACGAGCCGCTGTGGTCGGCGACGAGGCAGCGCACGAGGCCGGCGATCGCGCTCTCGACCTGCTCGCAGTTCCACAATCCAGGCTGCTGGCGCACCGCCGCAAACAGGCGACGCTGGGCGACGAACAGCTCGGGGCGGATCGTCGTGACCGTCTGAGCGAATATCCGCGACGGCAAGCCGTACGCGGCGGATCGCGGGCTCTGACGCAGGACGTTGCGCACGAAGGCCGGCGAGAGCGCGAGCCAGTCGTAGTCGTCGCCCTCGGCGCTGATGGCGTCACGCGCGTAACTCTCGCCGGGATTGTGGAACGTCACGTGGTTCGGCGACACGACCTCGGCGCTCGCGGCGCCGACGCGGAGGCGCACGCTCGTGCGACGGAACGCGATCTGCGCGCACGCCAAGGGCCCGCCGCCACGCGCGAAACGCAGGTGGTCGACGCCGCAGCGGTGGCGGCCGAGCGCGACCATCCGCGTCTTGCGCAGAATCTGGTCGCACGGCGTGAGTTCGAGCGTCAGCCCGGATTCGTCCGACGCTGCGGTTCGGCCTGCGTGCCCCGCGAAGCGCGGGTGCCACGCGCCGCTGTGCGACGCAGGATTGCCGACCTCTTGTCGCGATCGATCGGGCGCTTCGTCGTCCAACGCGGTCATGCGGTTCTCCGTCGATGAGCGATCGCGCGGGACGCGCCGCGATCGGATGGACGCAGGCTCGCAGCGCCGATGCGGGCGCAGAAGCGGAAATGCACGAGCGGTCGCCACGCACGCACGAGCGGTCGCGGAACCGCTGTGGAAAATCGGCATGCGGGTGACATTGCGGGCCTCGGAGGTACGAACTGCGCATAGATCCGACAGCGGCGTTAAGGCCGTTTTGCGCATCAATTGCAACCAAATTGGGGTTTTGAGCGTCGATGACTTTAGGCACTGTCGGGAACTCGACAAGAAACCTGAAATGCAAGTACGAAGATTTGCGTAGATTGGCGGTCGGTGCCGATCCGGTTGCGGGGTAGCTAGATGAACGCGAATTTCAACGGCGAAAGACGCAAGCGCGTGCTTCGCTATGTGCTCGTCTCGATCGTCGTCACGACGGCGATGACGCTGTTCACGAGCCTGCAGGTGTACATGCAGATGGTGATGTCCAGCGATTTCGGCAGCTGGCAGAGTTCTCTTGCGTGGAACGCGGCAGTCTGGTTCTGCTGGATTCCACTGATTCCGTTCGCGATCATCCTGTGCCGGCGTTACCCGGTCGAAGGCGCGCATCGCGCCGAACATGTCTTCATGCAGCTCGTGCTCGCGATCGGAGTTATCGTCGTGCACGCCGTCCTGGCGGCCTGCGTGATGAGCCTGGATACGAAGCTGTTCTTCTTCATGCCCAGCGATCCGCGCCTCGGCGCCGATCGCCTGCTGACGACGAACGCGCACTGGGGGCTGATGCTGTATGCGTGCATCTTCGCGTTCGTCCACATGGTGATCTACTTCGAGCGCGCCCAGGCCGAGGTCGTCGCGCGCGAGGCGCAGCGCACCGAAGCTGCGACCGCGCAACTGTCGGCGCTCAAGCGCCACATGCAGCCGCACTTCCTGTTCAACTCGCTCAACGCGCTCGTGTCGATGCAGCGCGAGGGCTCGGCGGAACAACACTTCACAGTGCGCCTCGCGGACATGCTGCGCATCCTGCTGCGCAACGCCGATCACGCGACCGCTTCGCTCGCCGAGGAAATCGCTCTCGTCGACGCCTACATCGAGATCGAACGCACGCGCCTCGGCTCTCGCCTGCATACGCGCTTGAGCATCGCCGACAACCTGCTCGACTGCAGGCTGCCGTCGTTCATCCTGCAGCCGCTAGTCGAGAATGCGATTCGCCACGGCGTCAGCCGCACGCTCGAGAGCGGGGAGATCGCGCTGTGTGCAAAGCGCGTCGGCGAGGAGATCCATATCGAGATCAGCAACTTCTGCCCTGCGGCCGAGGATGCGCTGGATTCCGCCGCAGGCAGTCGCATGACGCTGCCCAACTGCAGCCGCCGCCTCGCGCTGATGTATGGAAGCTCCGCGCGGTTCGATGCGGGCTTCGTGGATCGCAATCATTTCCGCGCCTCGATCATCCTTCCAGGCGCGGCCCAGGGAGCATTGCAGCCGGCATGAAAGCGATGAACGTGCTCGTCGTCGAAGACGAGGAACTCGCTCGCGAGAGACTCGCGCGCCTGATCCGCGAGCGCGGCGATCTCGTCCTCGTCGGTGCATGCCGCAACTGCGACGAAGCCGAGCGCCTCGTCGGGCAGCAGCCCGTCGACCTCGCGCTGCTCGACATCCAGATGCCGGGGACCAACGGCATGCGTTTCTCGCAGCGTCTGCGCGAGCTCGGTGACTCGGCGCCGATCGTAGTCTTCGTGACGGCACACAGACGCTACGCCTGCGACGCGTTCGACCTGCAGGCGGCCGACTATCTGCTCAAGCCGTTCGATCGCGAGCGTCTGCAGCGCGCGCTCGAGGTAGCGCGCGAGCGCGTCGAAGCGCGCGCCGCCCAGCGCGCCCCTGCACACCCACTCCTGCCAGCGAATTCCGACATGGTGCCATCCGAGCAGAAATCTGGCGCGCCGGGCCGAGTGCTCGTGCGTGACAGCGGGCGCATCCTCATCGTCCGCAGCGAACAGATCGACTGGATCGAGGCCGACGGGCGCGAGTGTGTGCTGCATTGTGGCAACAAGATGCACCGGATAGGCGGACCGTTCGCGGACCTCGTCGCGCGCCTCGACAACGGGCGCTTCGTCCAGGTCAGCCGTTCGAGTCTCGTCAACATCGACAGCATCGCCCAGCTGCAGGAGATGTTCAAAGGCGATCTCGTCGCGGTCATGAAGGGCGGCCAGGAAGTGCATGTCAGCCGACGTTTCCGCAGCGGCGTGATGGATCGGCTCGCGAGCTGAGCCGACGCCTCCGGCCTGAAGAAATCCCCACGCACACGCCTACGCAAACGCGTGCGCCGATGCGCGCGCGCGGCGTCGCGTGGGTGTGCCTACAGGCATGGGAAAAGATCAGGAATTTGGTAGCGACCTAAGCACTTTCCAACGCACGATGCGCTGGCAGCAGCAGCGTCGCACCCGTCGTGGGCTCACGCGCCGGGTTGCCGGCGCAACTCGGCCGAAACGAAAAAGCCACCACGCTCGGGGAAAAAAATGACGAAGCGACTTCTGGTCTCCTCCATTCTTCTCGGTCTCGCGGCGGTCCTTCCGCCAGCAACCGTTTTCGCGCAAGGCGCCGATGCGGGTCAGTCGACGGCGGGCTCCGACGAGGACGTCAAGAAGCGCGAGACGCAGCTCGACGAAGTCGTCGTCACAGGCTCGCTGATCCCGCGTGCGCAGATCGAGACCGCGTCTCCGGTAATCACGCTGTCGACGAAGGACCTCACCACGCACGGCTTCCGCAACGTCTACGATGCGTTGCACACGATGCCGATCGCGACGGGCTCCGTGCAGGACAATCAGGTCGCATCGCAGGGGTCGTTTGCGCCTGGCGCGACGACGATCAGCCTGTTCGGCCTGGCGCCGGGATTCACGCTGATCCTTCTCAACGGACACCCGATGGCCGACTACCCGGCGCCGTACAACGGCGTCCAGAACATCACCGACCTGTCGACAATTCCGATCGAGATCGTCGATCACATCGACATCCTCTCGGGCGGACAGTCTTCGTTGTACGGCTCCGCGGCGATTGCCGGCGTCGTCAACGTCGTGCTGAAGAAGAAGATCGACGGCACCGACATCGCCTTCCGGCTGGGCGGCTACAACAACGGCGGTGGCACGAGCGAGCGCCTGCAAATCAGCGGCGGCCACAACTTTGGCGACCTGCAGGCGGTCTATTCGCTAAGCCTCGAGGACCAGGAGCCGATCCGCGTTCGCCAGAGTTTCTTCCCGTCACGCCTGTCGAATCCGCTCGGCACCGTCGCAGGCCGCGACTTCCTGCAGCTCGAGCCGTTCACCTTCCAGTACGTTGATCCCGGCGCAGCCACGTGCGCGCAGTCGAGCCAACTGTTCGGCGGCACGCTCGTGTATTCGAATCGGCCAGGACGCGGTAAGTATTGCGGCAGCCTCTACGACGTCAGCAATGCGACGCTGCTCAACGGCAGCAAGGGCGGCAACGCGTATGTAGGACTGTCGTATCCTGTCAACGATCATCTCGAAGTGTACGGCGAGTTCCTGTACGGCTTCACTAAGCAGCTCATCAATACCGGGTCCGCTTTCTGGAGCTACTTCAATCCCGCGCTGAAGCAGTCGGCGAACGGATTCTCGGGCGACTACTGGAACACGACGCTACAGGATTTCGAGTCCAGCCAGCGTTATTTCTCCCCCGAGGAAATGGGTGGCGTCGACGCGAACGCGGAGAAACTTCTCACGCGCCAGTACAACGTCAACATCGGCGTGCGCGGCAATTTCGGCGGCGACTGGCAGTACGATCTATATTACAACCGCTCGCAGATCACCACATTCGATTCGCAACGCTGGCCGCTCACCCAGCCGTTTAACGATTACTACCTCGGCGCCGAGCAGGGCGGCGATCCCTATGGCTATGGTTTCGACGCGTTCGCGACCAACACGGCGCGTCTCTACAAGCCGCTGACACCGGCGCAGTTCGACGCGATGACCGCGTTGGTGCAGAGCCGCGCGCTGACTTGGCAGCAGAACGTTCATCTGACTGCGACGAACACCGATTTCTTCAGCCTGCCCGCGGGTCCCGCGGGCGTCGCGGGCATCCTTGAGATAGGCAACCAAGCCTTCAATCGGCCGGTCGATCCGCGCATCATCGCGGGTGACTTCAACAACCTCACCGGCAACCAGGGCAGCGGATCGCGCGAGCGCTTCGCGATCGGCGGCGAGTTGCAGGTGCCGATCTTCAGCACGCTGACCGCGGATCTCTCGGCGCGCTACGACTCCTACAGCTATGCGGGCCGGCGCGATTCGAAGCCGACGTTCAAGCTCGGACTCGAATATCGGCCGGTCGACACGCTGCTCGTCCGCGGCAACTATGCGACCGCGTTCCGCGCACCTGACATGCTGTACATCTTCCAGGGCGATAGTGGCCTGTACTCTTCGGCCAACGACTACTACCTTTGCAGGATGCAGGGATACACGTCGGCGAACCTGACGAACTGTCCGCAGGCGGCAGGAAATGGCAGCGTGTTCTCGTTCTACCACGGCTCGCCGAATCTCAAGGCCATCACGGCGAAGACCTGGGGTATCGGCACGGTATGGTCACCGAGTTCGACGTTCGACATCAAGGTCGACTACACGCATATTTCGATCGGCAACGAGGTGCAAGTGCTGAGCACGGACTCGGTGCTGAGGACCGAGGCGGACTGCCGGCTCGGCATGTCGGAGGGTGGTCAGGCTTACGATATCAACTCCGCGCTGTGCCAGGGCATACTCGCGCAGGTACACCGCTATCCCGCCGACTATCCGTTCTTGCTCGCGCAGAACGAGCTGCAAAACGTGTCGCGGTTCCCGGTCAACATTGCGAGCGAGGTGCTGTCGGGCATCCAGGCGAGCGCGACCTATCGGTACGACTTCGGCAGATACGGCAACGTCGCGCTGTCCGCCCAGTACTACGTCGAGCTCGACCACAAGCAGCGCAACAGTCCCGGCGACGACTATATCGACCTGCTGCACAACTACAACTCGTTCGAGAACAAGACGCGTTCGAGCGCGAGCGTCTCCTGGTCGGTGGACCACTGGACGAGCACGCTCTACGGCATCCTGTACGGACGCAACGTTGCATTCTCGGCGCCGGTCATCGTCGGCAGTTGGGCGCAGTTCAACGGCAGCGTGCAATACGATTTCGACGGCAAGGCGAGTCTCGGCTTGTCGGTCAACAACATCTTCAATCGCTCGCCGCCGGTCGATGCATCGTTCGCGGGCAGCCCGGCTGTCGGGCCTCCCTATTACAACGCCTACGTCTACAACGGCTATGGACGGATCTACTGGATGGAGCTGAAGGTGCATTTCTGACGCCCGCTGCTTGCGAGATCGCGCGCGGTCGGGCGGGCGATCTCGGCGATCGTGCGCGGGAGCCAAGCCGCAGGACCGCCGCGGCATCCGGTCGACACGAGTTCGGGCGCGGCGTGTGGACACCCTTGCGAGTAACTGTTGCGTGAGCGCGTGCCGGAGGTGCCCTCGGCGCACGCGCGCGGCGGCGTCGCCCCGCGATCGGCGGACAGCGCTCCACTAGATCGCGAGGTCCTTTTCTTTTTTTCCGGCGGTCAGTGCCGCACTGAACCATAGCGGACGCTTGCCGCGGCCCGACCAGGTCTGCGCGTGATCGGCCGGATTGCGGAACTTGGGTTTCGCCGGGCGGCGTGTCCTGCGCACGCTGCGCCCACCGAACAGCTCCTCCAGCGTGAAACCTTCCGACTTGGCTAGCGCCGCGATCTTCTCGCGGACCTTGCCTATGCGTTCTTTCGCGAGTTCACGTCTGCGAGATTCAGCGCGACTAATCAGTTCGTTGAGCTGAGTCTGCGACAAGGCCTTTATATCAATTGCCATTTTTACCTCGGTAAGAACTTCGATATTAAAGAAGCCATTGAAGAATGCCATTCGCGGCAACAGAAATAAACATCCAATCCCATGAAATCATGGATTTTTTGCTGAAATCGTGCGGATTGAATGAGCGCGTTCTGGGACACTGCCAACTGGTTCTCGTTTGACAGCGCGATTGGCGTCGCCTTGTCGCGACGCACGCGGCGCGTTACCTTTGCAGTCGGCGCTGGCGAGCCGGTCGGTCGCCGCAGGGGGCGTTGCGGAGGATGCATATTTGAGCTTGCTTGACGATCTCGAACACGAAGCGCAGAAGCGCAAGGCCAGCGCGGACACCGCGCAAGACCGCAAGGCGGCGCGCGAGGAGTTCTTCAAAAACCAGATCGACCCGCGCATGTCGGCGCTGGGCGACTACCTGACCCGGCTCATCGCCAAACTGAAGGCGCTCAAGCCCGCGCAGGAGTGGCGCTACACGTTGCCCGGCTACGGCGAGATCGTCGCGTTCAGCGATCACGACTACGAACTCGTGCAGAGCGCGCAGCCGGATGCGCGCGAGATTCGCCTCACCTTCGGTTGCACAATCTCGCACGAGCGCAGCGCGCCCGTCGAAGTCGAGGGCATCAAGGTCAAGGCGTTGTCGGGCACGTTCCAGCGCTTCAACCTGAGTGGTCAGGTGTCCGACGCGAAGAAGGGGCCGGCGGGCGAGATTCTGTCCGCCAAGTTCCGCGCGCGCGGACGCATCGCGCTGAGCGCGACGTTCAACGCCGACGCTGACGGCATACTCGTGCGCATGAATTTCAGGAATTTCGAGACGCTCGGCGATGCACACAGGACGATGTCGATCGGCCAGTTGAACGAGGGCCTGTTCGACGACATCGGGCGCTTCGTGGCGCACGAGGAAAACACCCTGTTCCGCGAGGCCCTGTCGGTCGACTACCGCGAGCAGCTGCGCTCGTCGGTCGAGCGCAACAAGGTGAAGCAGCGCTGGGAGCTCAAGATCACCGATCGCCGCAAGGTCGAGCTCGCGGCGCTGCAACGCGAGCACGGCGGCCTGCTCGGCCGACTCAAGGGGCTGCTCGACAAGGGCAGCGTCTAGGGCCGCGTAGGCTCAGCCGCCGCGAACGAGGTTCAATACTTCCTCGCGGCCGAGCTGACGCGCCTCGCTGTCACGGCGCGCGCGATATTCGAACGTGCCCGCGGCGAGACCACGCTCGGAGATCACGACGCGATGCGGCACGCCGATCAGCTCGATGTCGGCGAACATCGCACCGGGACGCAGTCCGCGGTCGTCGAGCACGGTCTCGATGCCGGAATCGTTTAGTTCCGAGTAGAGCGCTTCGGCAGCAGCGATGACGTTCGCGTCATTCTTCGGGTTGATCATGCAGATCGCCACGCGCCACGGTGCCATCGGCTCGGGCCAGATAATGCCCGCTACGTCGTGGTTCTGCTCGATCGCCGCGGCGACGATGCGCGACACGCCGATGCCGTAGCAGCCCATCTGCATGAACCGGTTCTTGCCGTCCGCGTCGAGCACAGTCGCGCCCATCGCCTCGGAATATTTCTGTCCGAGCGCGAACACGTGGCCGACCTCGATGCCGCGCGCGATCCGCAGCGTACCGTGGCCGTCGGGCGATGCGTCGCCCGCGACGACCTTGCGGATGTCCGCGACGACGTCGGCCTCGGGAAAGTCGCGGCCCCAGTTGACCCCGGCGATGTGTGCGTCCGGCCGGTTCGCGCCGACGACGAAATCGTGCATCGCGGCGACCGTGCGATCGGCGACGACGGTCACACCCGGAATCTTGTTGCCGGCCGATGCGCCCGGGCCGATCGGACCGATGTAACCCGGCCTGCAGCCGAGGATATCGACGATCTCCTGCTCGTTAGCGAGGCGGTAGTCGGCGAGACCCGCGAGCTTCTGCAGCTTGACCTCGTTGACCTCATGATCGCCGCGGACGAGCGCGAGCACGAATCCGTTTTCGCCGATGACGCATACCGACTTGACCGTGCGCTCGATGCCGATCCCGAGCAGTGCGGCCACGTCTGCGCAGGTCGTGCTGCCGGGCGTCGCGACTTCGCGCGGCGTCTCTGCGGCCGCGCCGCGCGCGACCGGTGCGAGCGCCTCGGCGAGTTCGATGTTCGCGGCGTAGTCCGAGCCATCGGAGAACGCGATCGCGTCCTCGCCAGAGTCGGCGAGCACCTGGAACTCGTGGCTGCGGCTGCCTCCGATCGCGCCCGAGTCCGCCCGTACCGCGCGGAACGCGAGGCCGAGACGCGTGAATATGCGCGCGTAGGCCGCGTACATGTTTTCGTACTCGCGTTCGAGATCGGCCTCGTCGATGTGGAACGAGTATGCGTCCTTCATGAGGAACTCGCGCGCACGCATGATGCCGAAGCGCGGCCGGATCTCGTCTCGGAACTTGAGCTGGATCTGATAGAAGTTGACCGGCAGCTGCTTGTAGCTCTTGAGTTCGCCCCGCGCGAAATCGGTGACGACTTCCTCGGCCGTCGGCGCGTAGCAATACTCGGCCTCCTTGCGATCCCTGATCTTGAGCAACTGGCCGCCGAACTTCTGCCAGCGTCCGGTCTCGTCCCACAGCTCGCGCGGCTGGATCGTCGGCATCGTCATCTCGAGCGCGCCCGCGCGGTCCATCTCCTCGCGCACGATGTTCTCGACCTTGTTGAGCACGCGCAGGCCGAGCGGCGACCACGTGTACAGCCCGGCAGCGTGCTTGCGCAGCATGCCGGCGCGCAGCATCAGCCGGTGGCTGGCGATTTCCGCGTCGGCGGGAACTTCCTTGACGGTGGCGAGGTGGAACCGGGACAGACGCATCGTGGTTTCATCATTCTGCGGGGTCCGCGATTCTAGCAACGATTGACGCTGCATCGCTCAGGCGCCGGGCGTGTCGAAGCAAACCCCGCGGCGCGAATCGGCCTCAGCGAGCCCGCGCTTGGCTACGCTACATCCGACCGCTGCGGCGCGCGCGTCGACGCCGATTCAGGGCTGTGCGGTCGCGGTACTCGGCAGCACGTTGAGCTTCGGATCGTAACGCACCGTCTCGTACGGACGGTCCGCGGGCGGCGTGCTCGTAAGCTGCAGGCGGCCCTTCGCGTCGCGCCATTTGTATACTTCAGCCTGCGCGTGGGGCGACGCAGGCAGCGCGGACCTGATCGACGCTGGCAGCGTCTGCGGCAGGAAGTACCACCAGGCCGCCGCGATCGCCGCGAGCACGGCGATCAACCACACGATGACCTTGCCGCGCTGTCGCTGCGGTGAGAAACGTCGCGCGGTGAGCAGACGCATATCAACCCGGATCGTGGCGCCTCAGCGCTTGTCGCAGGTTTCCAGTGCCTGCTTGGCCTGGGTGATCAGTGCCTCGCGCGTCTTGTCGTCGAGTGGCTTGCCCGAGGCGTCGGCTACCTGGTACTTGCTCTGCAGCAGGCTGAGGTTCGAGCGAGCCTGGTCGCAGGCCTTGTTCTGATTGACGGGTGTGCCTGCTGCGGGATTCGGATTGAGCCCGGGATCCTTCGGCTTGCCGGGGTCCGTCGCTGCGTCGGCGGCGACGTCACTCGTGACGCCGGTGGCGACATGGATACGCGATGCCGTGGCCTGGCTCGAGGGCGGCGTGTCGGAGTAGTGCGTCACGCCCTTGTCGTCAGTCCACTTGTACAGGTCGTTGGCGTGCGCGACGGCGCACAGGCCGATGAGGGCGACGAGCAGAATCTTGTTGATCATTTGCGACTCCAGAAAGAATTACGCTGCCATCGCGATGTCGCGAGTCCCCTTGCGCCAGATTCTAGCGCCGCATTGCCTTGCGGTACACTTCCTTGACCGTCACTGGCTCTTCCGGATGGAATCCTCACCCGACCAGGCCCCCAAGCGCCACCGCGGCATCTACCTGCTGCCGAACCTGTTCACGACCGCCGCCCTGTTCTCGGGGTTCTATGCGGTACTGGCGGCGTTCGCCGGGCATTTTGCCGATGCCGCGATCGCGGTGTTCGTCGCCGCAATCCTCGATGCGCTCGACGGGCGCGTGGCACGCCTGACGAACACGCAGAGCGCGTTCGGCGTGCAATATGACAGCCTGTCGGACATGTGCAGCTTCGGGCTCGCACCGGCGCTCGTCATGTACGCATGGTCGCTGTCGACGCTCAAGACCTACGGACCGATGTGGGGCAAGGTGGGTTTCGGCGCCGCGTTCATCTATGCCGCGTGCGCGGCGCTGCGCCTCGCGCGCTTCAACACGCAGGTCGGCGTTGCCGACAAGCGCTACTTCCAGGGCCTCGCGAGCCCTGCCGCCGCGGGCCTTCTGATGTCGTTCCTGTGGGCGAGCAGCGAGGTCGGTCTCGACGGCGCGATGGTCCAGTTTGTGACGCCGTTCCTCAGCGTGCTCGCGGGCGGCCTGATGGTGAGCCGCATCCGCTATTTCAGCTTCAAGGGCGGCCCGAAATCCGACCGCGTCCCGTTCCTCGCGATCATCGCGCTCGTGCTCGTGCTCGTTGCGCTCTACGTCGACACGCCGCTCGTGCTGTTCCTCATCACGCTGACCTACGTCGTTTCGGGACCGCTGCTCACGCTGTGGGGCATGCGGCGCATGCGCGGCAGGCGTGACCTGCGCGGAGAGGCACCGCGCAGTCCGGACCCGCCACCGGTGTGAACGCCCCGACGTCGCGCAAGGGCAAGGATCGGGCCGATCGTCTGTCCGCCGGCATGCGCGATCGTCGTGCGCTTGCGTTTCTGGCCGACCTGAGCCAGAGCCTCGCGTTGTCCCTGGATCTGCGCAAGACGCTCAACATCGCGGTCAAACGCATCGCGATCCACATGCGTGCCGAGGCGGCCTCGATGTTCCTGATCGAGCCGGGCAGCGCGTATCTCGAGTGCATGGTCTGCGTCGGCCCGGTCGACATCACGGGCCTGAAGCTCGAAGTCGGACAGGGCGTCGTCGGGCGCACGGTCGCCGAGAACACGCCGCAGGTCGTCTTCGACGCGCAGAACGACGCGCGCGTCAACGTGCGCGTGGACGCGGAGACGGGCTTCGTCACCCGCTCGATCCTGTGCGTGCCGCTCGCGACCGCGCAGGGGCCGATCGGCGCGCTCGAGGTGATCAACCGCCGTGGCGGCGGCCTGTTCGACGAGGCCGACGCCGAGATCCTGCGCCTCGTCGCGGCGCCGACCGCACTCGCGATCCATAACGCACAGCTGCTAGGGGCGATCGTCGAGCAGCATCGCATCCGGCGCGAACTCGACCTCGCGCGCACGATCCAGAAATCGCTGCTGCCCAAGCGCCGCCGCGGGCGTTTCCCGCTGATCGGCATCAATCTGCCGGCGAACGAGATATCGGGCGACTTCTACGATTACTTCGACTTGCCGGACGGGCGTACCGCGTTCTTCATCGGCGACATCTCTGGAAAGGGCCTCGACGCCGCGTTCCTGATGGTGCGCGTCGCGAGCCTGCTGCGCTGGTCGGGCAAGGAAGCGCCGGCGCCGCGGCGCTGGCTCGCCGACGCCAACGTGGAACTGTGCAAGACCCTCGAGAACGGTCGTTTCGTCTGCGCGGTTGTCGGCAGCTACGATCGACGCACGCGCACCGTCCATTTCGCGAGTGCGGGGTTTCCGCCGGCGCTGCTGCACGACGGGCAAGCGTTCCGCGAAATCGCGGCCGATGGACCGCCCCTCGGCATCCTCGCCGAGGCCGAGTACGGCGAACAATGCGTCGAGCTCGGCGACAGTGCGCTGTACTTCTTCTCCGACGGCGCGACCGACGTCCGCGACGCCGAGCGCAACACGCTCGGCAGCGATGGGCTGCGCGCGGTCATCACGCGCCATGCCGATCTCGCTCCGGAGCCGCGGCTTAGGGCCCTCGTGGCCGAGCTCAAGGGTATGCGCCTCGTCGACGACACGACGCTGCTGCTCGTGCAGGAGCCGCGCGGGAAGACCTCGCACACGCTGCTCGACCTGAATTTCCCCGCGCGCGCAGAGCAGATGCGCGAGGTGCGCGCGGCCTTGCGCACGACGCTCGATGGCCAGGAAGTGGCGCCAGAACTGCGCGACCGGCTCGTGCTCGCGGTCGACGAGGCCTGCACGAACATCATTCGCCATGCGTACTGCTCCGGGCCGGACAAAATCTGCGCGCCAGGCAATATCTCGCTGCGCTTGACCCGCGAGAACGATATGCTTGGCTTCGACCTGCGCGACGAGGCGCCGCCGGTCGATCCGGAACGGGTCAGGCCGCGCGACTTGTCCGATTGCAGGCCGGGCGGACTCGGGGTGAATTTCATCGACGAACTGATGGACGCATGGCAGATCGAGCCGCTGCCCGGCAGGCGCGGCAACCGGCTGACGATGCGCAAGCGCCTGACGAAGGTCGATGGCGAGGCGTGAGGCGCGCCGCGCGTCGGTGGCGAGCGTCGCGGAAGGCGCGCGAGAACGGCGAATTCGAAGGAGCGTGCTCGAGCGGCACGCGTGTCGCAGATGCGAAAATGGAGCTGAGGAATGAGCAATACAGCCAATCAATGCGTGAGCGAATCGCTGGGTGACTACATTCTCGTGCGCCTGCGCGGCGAGGTGGATCTCTCGTGGTCGCGCGAGGTACGCCAGTCGATCCTCTCGGCGCTCGGCGAATCGACCAAGGTCGGCGTCGAGCTGTCCGAGGTGAGCTACATCGATTCGTCGGGCATTGCGGCCCTCGTCGAGGGCTTCCAGAACGCGCGCAGCAAGAACCAGCAGTTCGGGCTCGTCGCGGTCAGCAAGGCGGTCATGGCGGTGCTCCAGCTCGCTCGCCTCGACCGCGTGTTCCCGATATTTCCTGATCTCGACGCGGCGCGGTCCGCCTAGACCACGATGGCCTCGCTGACCGGCCTGCTCGAAGACATCGGTCGCGCCACGCTGCAGGCGCTCGCAGGCGCGGGCCATGCGGCGATGCTGTTCGTCGAAAGCCTCGGCTTCGCGATGACCGGCTGGCGTCGCGGCCAGCCCGTGCGGCCCTCCGCGATCCTCGAACAGATGCGCCAGATCGGCGTCGACGCGCTGCCGATCGCCTCGCTGCTCGCATTCGTTATCGGCGTGATGCTCGGCATCCAGTTCGTCGCCGCGCTCTCCGAGTTCGGCGCGCAGTCTCAGGTCGTCGTCGCAGTGGCGAAGTCGGTGACCCGTGAGTTCGGCGCGCTGATCACGGCGATCCTCGTCGCGGGCCGCTCGGGCTCCGCGCTCGCCGCGCGCATCGGCTCGATGAGCGTCTCGCAGGAAGTTGACGCGCTCGAGGTCATCGGCATCGATCCGGTCCGCTACCTCGCCGCGCCAGCGCTGATCGCGATGCTCGTCATGCTGCCCGCGCTGACGATCGTCGCCGACGCGGTCGCGATCCTCGGCGCGGCGCTGTATTCGTCGCCCGCGCTCAACGTCACGCCGACCGCGTACATCATGCAGACACTCGCGCTGACGACGCCCGGGGACATCGGCCAGGGCCTCGCGAAGGCGCTCGTATTCGCCGTGCTGATCTCGCTGATCGGCATCAGCACTGGCTTCTCGGTCAGCGGCGGCGCGGAGGGCGTCGGTCGCGCGACCACGCGCGCGGTCGTGCTGTCGATCTGCTACATCATCGTCACGGACATGATCTTCAGCTTCTTCATCAATCGCTGAGCATGAGACCGATGACCGACGCCGCGCCGCTGATCGAAGTCGACAAACTCGAGGCCTGGTACGGTCTGCGGCGCATTCTCAACGGCGTGGACTTCACGGTCCATCCGGGCGAGATCCGCGTGATCATGGGGGGCTCGGGTTCGGGCAAGAGCACGCTGCTGCGCCACCTGCTCGGACTGCAGAAGCCGCGCAGCGGTACCGTCAAGCTGCTCGGCATGGACATCGGCGAGGCGAGCGACGCGGCATTGCTTGCAGTGCGCCGCCAGATCGGCGTCTCGTTCCAGGGCGGCGCACTGCTGACCTCGATGAGCGTCGGAGACAACGTCGCGCTACCGTTGCGCGAACACACCGACCTCGACGTGAACACCGTGCGCATCATGAGCCGGCTCAAGCTCGAGGTCGTCAACCTCGGCGGCTTCCAGGATCTCATGCCCTCGCAGCTGTCAGGCGGCATGATCAAGCGCGCCGCGCTCGCGCGCGCGATTGTGATGGATCCCAAGCTGCTGTTCTTCGACGAACCGTCGGCCGGCCTCGACCCGGTGGTTTCGGCCGAGCTCGACGAGCTGATCCTGCGCCTGCGCGATGCGCTGCGCATGACGATCGTCGTCGTCACGCACGAACTCGAGAGCGCGTTCAAGATCGCGGATACGATCACCGTACTGGACCAGGGCGACATCCTCCTGACCGACACGGTCGACAAGGTGCGCCACGCCGACAACGAGCGCATCCAGGACCTGCTGAACCGGCGCCCGCGCGAGACCGTCGTCGATGCGGACGCGTATCTGCGCAGACTCACCGAAGAGCGCACGATTCCCGGTTGATGCGTCCGCGCCGCGCGGTGCCATATCGCGCCGCCGCTGCGTCTACTAGCCGCCTCCGCCGAGTTGTGACACAGTGCGCCGAAATCGGGCGAACACCCGGTAGCGAATTGATCGAAAAGAAAAAACGGGCACAGGCCCCGGGGAGGCACCGCGTCATGCGTTACGGAATAGTGGTCGATTCGTGCTGCGACTTGCCGGGCTCGGTGTTCGCCGAGAACCGCATCATGATCATGCCGATCCGCATCCGCATCGACGGCGCCGAATTCGACGACGATCGCAGCGCCGAGACCGTCGCGAAGTTCTTCGACGAGAAACTCGGCACGCGCAGTCACAACGCCGAAACCGAGCCGTTCACGGTCGAACAGATCACCGAGCTGTTCCTGAGTCGGCTCGTCATCGACTACGACTGCGTCTTCTGCCACACGATCACGGCGTCGCGCAGCCTGATCCACGCCAACGCCAAGCAGGCGAGCCTCGCGATCCTCAACCGCTATCACCCGATCCGCAAGGCGGCGGGCGTGTCCGGACCGTTCGTGATGCGCCTGATCGACAGCGGCACGCTGTTCTCGGGGCAGGGCATCGGCGTACTCGAGCTGATCCGCATGATCGGCGAGAACGCGACAACCGGCGAGATCCGCGAGCGCGTCCAGTACATCGACCACCACACCTACGCGTTCATGATCCCGCGCGACCTCTATTATCTGCGGGCTCGCGCGCAAAAGAAGGGCGACAACAGCGTCGGCTGGGTCAGCGCGACGCTCGGCAGCGCGCTCGACATCAAGCCGATCCTGCAGGGTTCGCGCGGGGAAACCAAGCCCGTCGGCAAGGCTCGCGGCTTCGACCAGGGCATCGCCAAGCTGTGCGCCTACGCGCAGGATCGCGTGCGCGCGGGGCTGCTGACGCCGAACCTCTGCGTGAGCTACGGTGGCAATCTCGACGACCTCGATGCGATGCCCGGCTACGCCGCGCTCAGGCAGACCTGCGCCGAGAACGCGGTGACGGTCTTCGAGAGCCCGATGAGCATCACCGGCATGGTCAACGTGGGCGTCGGCTGCATCTCGATCGCGTTCGCGTCGCCCGAGCACAAGTTGCCGTTCTAGCGCTCGAGCTACCGGTCGCCACGCGATCGCTGCGCCTTTGTGTATGATTCCGCCATCGCCGGTCGAATCCCGCTGCCAGGGTGAGGGTCGCAGGCGCAAGGCGGAGTGCGCGTGAAACGCGACAACATCAACTATGTGCTGGTCGGAACGGTCGTCGCAGCGGCATTGGTCCTGCTGATCGTCGTGCTGGCGGTGATCACCGGGCGCGGCGGCGCGAGCAGCAGCTACGTCGTCCACTACCGCAACGTCACGGGTTTGCGCTACGGCGCACCCGTGTTCTATCAGGGTTATCGCATCGGCCAGGTCAGCGAGATCGACCCCGAGCGCCACCTGCCTGCAAAGCCAGCGGTCGACAAGTCCTCCGACAAGGCCGCACTCGATGCCTCGGGCACGCGCTACAAGGTCACGCTCGCGGTGCGCCGCGACTGGCCGATCCCGA
>JBDTYX010000218.1:0-5275 GCA_040005435.1 Rudaea sp.
GGCCGACTCGGGCTTGTTCCAGCGCGTGTAGAGGTCGACGAAGCGCTGCGCCGTCTGGCGCGATACGAGGTTGGCGGTCGCTCCGGGACTGCGCGGCAGGCGCGCCGCATCGGCGGCCTTGAGTTCCTGCTCTGCCTCCTCGAAGCGGTCTTCGTGGATCAGGACGTTGGCGAGTATCGAGCGCGACAGGCCGCCGTCACCGTGCGGGCCGCTCATGTCCTTGACGAGGACGAGGAATTCGCGCGCGTGCTTTTCCGCGGCCGCGTATTCGCCGAGCCCTACTTCGGCGTCGATCAGGCCGATCTTCGACGACATCGGTGTGAAGCCATTCGACTTGTCTCCGCTGCCATACAGCGCGAGCGCGCGCAGCAACGTCGCCTTGGCCTCGGCGAACCGCTTCAGTTGGTTGAACGTGATGCCGAGCCAGGTCATCGTCTCGAGCGTGATCGGATGCGCCTCGCCGAGCGCTGCCCTCGCGAGAGGCAGGCTCGCCTCAAGCAGCTTCTCGTTCTCGTCGTAATGGCCGGTCGCATCGTTCATGCTCGCGTACTGCGTGATGATCGAAAGGCGGTGCGAATCGCTCGCGCCGAAACGCGCCGTGTAGCCGCTGATCGCCTTCGCATAGTGGGCGCGCGAGACGTCGTGATTGCCGAGTTGGGCCTCCGCCGCGGCGAGGCCGCTGAGCGTCGCGAGCGTCTCTGCGTCTTCCTCGCCGAGCGTGCGCCGCTCCAGCGCATACACGCTGGCGAAGCGGTCGCGGCAGACCTGGCTGCGAAACAGCACGCAATCCACCGCCGCGAGCCGGCTCTGCGCATAGAGGCTGTCGGCGTCGGTTTCCGGCAACCCCTTGCTGATCTCGACCGCCTGCGTGGCGGTTACGTGCGCCTTGCGGTACTGCGAGATCGCCTTCTGTGCGCGCGACAGCTTCGCCATGAGCCGCGCCTGCGGCCCCGGGCCGCCGCCCGACTGCTTCGCCGCATCGAGCGCGAGCTGCCAGTGACTGACCGCGATTTCCGACTCGCCGATGCTGTAATAGCTCGTCGCGATCGTGTCCTCGATCGACGCGCGCACAGCCGGTTGTTCGGCGAGTTCGCGATCGGCATTGCTCGCGGCCGTGTCGAGAATCGAGCGGATCAGCGTGCGGTCCATCGTCTTGGCCCGATCAGGGTCGATTCCCGCGAGCATGCCGCTCGTGAAGTTCGCGATCTGCGTGGCCTTCGCGGCCTCGGTCTCGGCGCGTGCGGCCTCGCGCCGGGCGATGCGCTCCTCGACCGCGATGCCGGCGACGCCCGCGAGCACGGCGAGCACGAGCAGGCTGCCGACGACGACGCCTACGCGATGCCGGCGCACATACTTGCGCAGTCGATAGGCAAGGCTGTCGGCACGTGCGGCGATCGGCCGGTTGTCGAGATAGCGGCGGATGTCGTCGGCGAAAGCCTGTACCGATGCGTAGCGCTCGGTCGGATCCCTCTTGAGCGCCTTCGCGAGGATCGTGTCGAGATCGCCGCGCAGCGCGCGCTGCAATTGCTCCGCAGAGGTCGACCTCGCCTCGGCGATGCGTCGCGTGTCGCCGGTCGTCTCGCCGACGCGCAGCGACAGGCGCCGGGGCTCGTCGAGGCTCACCGCGCGCGCCAGCTGCGCCGGCGTCGCGTCGGCCGCGCCATGCGGACGATGGCCCACGAGCAGCACGTACAGCACCGCGCCGAGCGAGTACACGTCGGTCGCGACCGTGACCGGATCGCCGCTGAACTGCTCCGGCGCCGCGTATTCGGGAGTGAACGCGGCGCCCGCGACGCGGGTCAGCTCGGTCATCTCGCCCGCAAGCGCCTCGCCTTCGAGCAGCTTCGCCATGCCGAAGTCGAGCACTTTCGCGACGCCGCCCGCATCGACGAGGATGTTCGACGGCTTCAAGTCGCGATGCACGATCAGGTTGCCGTGGGCGTATGCGATCGCATCGCAGACCTGTTCGAACAGCTGCAGACGACGCTCGATCGTCGCCCGGCGCCGGTCGCACCAGTCGTCGATGCGGTCGCCATCCACGTACTCGAGCACGAGGAAGCGGCGGCCGTCGACCGATTCGCCGACGTCCAGAAGGCGCGCGACATGCGGGTGCTGCAGGCGCGCGAGCAGCTCGCCCTCGCGCGCGAAGCGACGCTGGGTGGTCTGGTCGAGCGCGGCGAAGCGCAGCATCTTGAGCGCGGCGCGGCCCGAGTGCAGGCCATCGCTGCGGGCGACCAGCACTACCTGACCCATGCCGCCGACGCCGAGCAGGCGCTCTATCCGCCAAGGCCCGACCTGTTCGCCCAGCAGGTCCAGCAGCGTGCTCTCCGCGCCGCGGCCACCCGAGCGCGCCGCGTCGACGAGCGCGCCGTCCTCGAGGAAATGCAGCGATTCGGCATCGCGATCGGTCCTGATCGCCGCAACCACGAGTCCATGCAGCTCGGGATCCTGCCGCTCGAGGTCGGCGAGCAGCCGGTCCTGCGCGTCGGCGTCGGCGTCCAGCCAGCGCTCGAAGCTGGACATCACCTCGCTCCAGCGCCGCACTCCGCTATCGCCATTTCCCTGCGCGCGTCCACTGGTCATCGCCGCGCCCCCGCGCAAGTCATCCATAATGCAGACGCGATTGCGCGCCTCGGCCGATCATGACTGGCGCAATACATTGAGCAGAAACATGCGCGCCTTGCGCCAGTCGCGCTGCACGGTGGGCTCAGAGATGCCGAGCACCTCCGCGATGTCGTGCCGACTCATGCCGCCGAAGTAGGACATCTCGACGACGCGAAATGCACGCTCGTCGATGCGCTCGAGCTCGCGCATCGCCTGCGTCACATCCGAGATCGGCACTTCGGTAAAGGCCGCGTCGGGCATGCTGGCGCTCAGGGTAAGAGCGAGCTGTCCCCCGCCGCGCTTCTGCGCGCCGCGCTCGCGCACGTAGTCGACGATCACGCTGTGCATCGTCCGCGAGGCATAGGCGTAGAACACGCGACGGCTCGCGAGGGACATTCCTGGGACGTTGCCGAAGCGCATCCACGCCTCGTGCAGGATCGACTGCGCGTCGAGCGAGATCGTGCCGGCGCCCGCGAGGCGATGGCGCGCGAGCCGCATCAGTTCGGGATAGAGAAGGCGATACAACGGTTCCTGCGCCGCAGGTTCCCCCGCGGCGGCGCGCTGCAACAGCTCGGTGATCTCACCCATCAAAGCCCTCCGCTCGCGTGTATGTTAGCCACGCGAGCGCGTCACGCAAGGCCGCTCCGTTCAGAATGCGCTGGCAGCGCGCCGTTGCGCGCGCGCAAAAATAGCGCGATGCTAGGTCTCGTCCTCGACGAACAGCACGCGTCGCGTCATGCCGCAGGTGAGGTCGTATGAGATCGTCTGGGCATGTGCCGCGACTTGTTCGACCGGCAGGCCGCGTCCCCAGAGCACGACGGCGTCGCCGACGCGCGCATCGGGCACCCCGCGCAGGTCGATCGTGACGAGGTCCATCGACACGCGCCCGACGATCTGCGCGCGCACGCCGCCGACGAGCACCGGCGTGCCGGTCTGCGCGCTACGCGGGTAGCCGTCGCCATAGCCGATCGCGACGACGCCGACCGGCATGTCCTCGGGGCAGGCGAACGTGGCCGCGTAGCCGATACGCTCGCCCCTGCGCAGCCGCTGGATCGATACGAGCTTCGACGTCAGCGTCATGACCGGCTCGAAGCCCAGATCGCTGCCGCTGCTGTCGGCGACGACCGACAGGCCATAGAGCAGGCCGCCCGCACGCACCCAGTCTCCGCGCGCGGCCGGCCAGCCGAGCAGCGCGGCCGAGTTGGCGAGCGCGCGCGCGCCGCCGATAGACGCCGTCGCGGCGGCGAATGACGCGATCTGCTCGGCGGTCATGTGGTTGTCGAATTCGTCGGACGCGGCGAAGTGGGTCATCAGCACGATGGCGGCGTCGACGTTCGCGAGCGCGCGCAGCCGCGCGTGCACTGCCGCGGCGTGCGCCGGGTCGAAGCCGAGCCGGTGCATGCCGGTGTCGATCTTGAGCCAGACACGCAGCGGCCGCGGGTCGCGATCGGCCTCGAGCCAGGCGAGCTGTGCGTCGTGGTGGACGACGGCGTCGAGCTGCAGGCGGCGCAACTCCGCGAGGTCGGCGGGCTCGTCGGGGCCCGAGAGCACGACGATGCGCTCGCGGTGTCCCGCAGCGCGCAGGCGCAGGCCGTCGCCGAGCGCGGCGACGCCGAGCGCATCAGCGTCGCGCAGAGCCCGCGCGACGCGCTCGAGGCCGTGCCCGTAGCCGTCGGCCTTGATCACCGCCATGACCTGCGCGCCGCCCGCGCGCTCGCGCACGCGCGCGAGGTTGCGGCGCAGAGCGCCGAGATGGATCGTGGCAAGTGCCGTGCGGCTCATCGGGTCCAGGAGGTGTCGCGATGGGCGATTCTAGCAGCCGACGCGCGCCGCAGCGGGCGCGGGTGTGGAGAAATCCACTTTTCCACAAAGCCGCCATGCTGACGCCACAATCCGCACGCGCGAAGGCGTGCCCCGCGGCAGCGGGTGGCCTGTCAGTCGTAGCCGCCGGAGTAACTGTCGGCGGCGAAGTTCTCGAACTTCGTGTACTGGCCAAGGAAGGTCAGCTTGAGCGAGCCGGTCGGACCGTTGCGCTGCTTGCCGATGATGATCTCGGCCTGCCCCTTGTCCGGCGATTCCGGGTTGTAGTACTCGTCCCGGTAGATGAACAGGATCACGTCGGCGTCCTGCTCGATCGCGCCCGATTCGCGCAGGTCGGCCATCATCGGGCGCTTGTCGGTGCGCTGCTCGAGCGAGCGATTGAGCTGCGACAGCGCGATCACCGGCACGTTGAGCTCCTTCGCGAGCGCCTTGAGCCCGCGCGAGATTTCGGAGATCTCGGTCGCGCGGTTCTCCTTGTTGCCCGGCACCTGCATGAGCTGCAGGTAGTCGATCACGATCAGGCCGAGGTCGTGCTCGCGCTTGAGCCGGCGCGCGCGCGCGCGCAACTCGGCCGGCGACAGCGAAGGCGTGTCGTCGATGAATATCTTGGCGTCCGATAGCAGCGTGATCGCGCTCGTCACGCGCGGCCACTCCTCTTCCTGGATGTCGCCCGTGCGCAGGTGTTGCTGGTTGATGCGGCCGAGCGACGAGATCAGACGAAACGCGAGTTGCGATGCCGACATTTCCATCGAGAAGATCGCGACGGCCTTCTTCGACTTGATCGCCGCATGCTCCGCCATGTTGACCGCGAGCGCGGTCTTGCCCATCGACGGACGCGCCGCGAGGATGA
>JBDTYX010000219.1:0-5240 GCA_040005435.1 Rudaea sp.
ACGATCATGCCGCGCTGGCCGCGACCGACCGGCGCCATCAGGTCGAGGATGCGACCGGTGATGTCTTCGGTCGAACCATTGCCGCGTTCGAGATGGAACATCTTGCGCGGAAACAGCGGGGTGAGATCCTCGAACAGCACCTTGTTCTTGGAGGCCTCGGGCGGCTCGGCGTTGATCGTGTCGACCTGCAGCAGCGCGAAGTAGCGCTCGCCTTCCTTCGGCGGCCGCACGCGCCCCGTGATGTTGTCGCCGGTGCGCAGGTTGAAGCGGCGGATCTGCGACGGAGAGATGTAGATGTCGTCGGGTCCGGCGAGGTAGGACTCGTCCGGCGTGCGCAGGAAGCCGAAGCCGTCCTGCAGGATCTCGAGCACGCCTTCGCCGAAGATGCTGCCGCCCGCACGGGCGTGCGCCTTCAGGATCAGGAACACGATGTCCTGCTTGCGTGCGCGCGCGACGCCTTCCTGGATGCCGAGCGTGTCGGCCATCGCGAGCAGCTGAATGGCGGGCTTGCGCTTGAGTTCGTTGAGGTCGATCACGATGCCCTTGTTGGGGCCTTCGATCTGGACGAATTCCTCTTCGCCGTCGGCGTCGAGGCGGTTCTGGCCACCGTTCTGCTGCGGCTGCCCACGGTGACGGTTGCGACCACGCGGACCGCGACGATCGTCGCGCGGCGGGCGCTGGCCCTGGCCGGCGCTTTGGCCGGAATTCTGGCCGTTCTGGCCGACGGCGTCGCTGCCGGTCGTTTGCGGCGACGCATCGTCGCCATGGCGCGCGTTATCGCTGCGCGGGGTATCTTTGGATTCGGTTTCGGACACGGGCAAACCTCTTGGGCGCCGTTTGGCTGGGAAGTATTAGGCGGGGGGTATCTGTGCGCGGAGAGGGGCGTAACCCCTAACGCAAGGTATACCCTAGCATTTTGGGCGCGTGGCGTCCAGCCATGCGCGGGCGGAACAAGGATTCAGTGTCACGTGGCGCGGGCCAATGCCCTGAATGGCCGCTGCAACCCATCGGAGCGGGAGGCGCCCCACGCGCAACCTGCTTCGATGAGCGGCTGACGCGTTGTCGAAGCGCTCGGGATCGACATCACGTTCGCTTCACTGCGTCGTCGCCGTGCGCTGCGTTACCGCGCGGCCAGGACCGCGAAGGACGCGCCTGAGCGAACAACCGCACGGTGCCCGAGACGATCGGTTCAGCGAAGATGAATCTGGTGCCGGTGGGCGCGCTCATACGGCGCCGACGCGCGGGCTCCGCCAGCGCGCTGCATCGACAGCCGGCTCAGGCGCTGCGTCGATCCGCGGGGTCGAGCGCGGCGTCGATCAGCTGGGTGAGCTGCTTCTTGCCGACCGCGCCGATCTGGGTCGCCTGGACCTTGCCGTCCTTGAAGATCATGAGCGTCGGGATGCCGCGCACGTTGTAGTTGCGTGGAGTCTTCTGGTTTTGGTCGATGTTGATCTTCGCGATCTTGAGCTTGCCCGCGTAACTCAGCGCGAGCTCGTCGAGCAGCGGTGCGATCATCTTGCACGGCCCGCACCATTCGGCCCAGAAATCGACCAGTACCGGTTCGCTGGACTTCAGCACTTCGCTATCGAATTGGTCATCGCTGACATGGGTGATGGCATCGCTCACGGCTTGGTGCTCCGGTTTGAAACTTTTAGGGGAACCGCCGCGGAAAGCGGCAGACGGGCTCGGCTTGGGCTACAATTCTATGCATTGTAAGAACGGCGGGGGCGCTGAATTCCTTCGAGTCGACCCCATTTCAGCCCAAGCGCGGACTTTATTCAAGCAACCGCCTCGGGACGGCTACAGACCCCGATCTTGGGTTTGCCACGCCGGTTTTCAACTCCGCGCCTGCGCGCCGCACGAACTGCGGCGCAGCACGATCGCGCTTTCCGAAGTGATCTTAAAAACCCCATGGATTTGCAACCGCTCACCGATACCTTCTTCGACAGCTTCGACCTGGAGCCCAGCCTGCTCGCCGGGCTGCACGCCGCCGGATTCACGCGCTGCACCCCGATCCAGGCGCTGACGCTGCCGCTAGCCCTGCAGGGACGCGACGTCGCAGGACAGGCGCAGACCGGCACCGGCAAGACCGCCGCGTTCCTCGTCGCGGTCGTCAACCGCCTGCTGACCCGGCCGGCGTTCAACGAGCGCGGCGCGAGCGACCCGCGCGCGGTCATCATCGCACCGACGCGCGAGCTCGCGATCCAGATCGACAAGGACTTCCAGACGCTGTGCCGCGGCACCGGCATCAAGTCCGCGCTGATCTACGGCGGCGTCGACTATGACAAGCAGCGCGAACAGTTGCGTGGCGGCGTCGACATCATCATCGCGACGCCGGGCCGCCTGCTCGACTACTTCAAGCAGCGCGTGTTCGCATTCAGCGCGGTCGAGGTGCTCGTGCTCGACGAGGCCGATCGCATGTTCGACCTCGGCTTCATCAAGGACGTGCGCTATATCATGCGTCGCCTGCCCGAGCGCGAGCGCCGCCAGTGCCTGCTGTTCTCGGCGACGCTGAGTCACCGCGTGCTCGAACTCGCATACGAGCACATGAACGAGCCCGAGAAGCTCACGGTCGAGAGCGAGAACATCACCGCGGACCGCGTGCGCCAGCTCATCTATTTCCCGTCGACCGAAGAAAAGATCCCGCTGCTTATCGGCCTGCTGTCGAAGACCGACGCCAAGCGCAGCATGATCTTCGTCAATATGAAGATTGCGGCGGAGAAAGTCGCGCGCCGCCTCGAGAAGCAGGGCTTCCTCGTCGGCATGTTGTCGGGCGACGTGCCACAGAAGAAGCGGCAGAGCCTGTTGGGCAAGTTTCAGCGCGGCGAGATCGAGATCCTCATCGCGACCGACGTCGCCGCGCGCGGGCTGCATATTCCCGACGTCAGCCACGTCTACAATTACGACCTGCCGCAAGACGCCGAAGACTACGTGCACCGCATCGGGCGCACCGCGCGCCTCGGCGCCGAGGGTGACGCGATCAGCTTCGCCTGCGACATGTACGCGCAGGGCCTGCCCGACATCGAGGCTTTCATCGACCAGAAGATTCCGGTCGCGCGCGTCGATCCCGAGATGCTCGTGATGCCGCCGCCGCGGCATCGTCCATCGGTGCCCTCGACCAACGAGGACGGCGAGGCGGACGACAACGACTCGAACATCGACACCTCGGCGCGCAAGCCGCATCCGTCGCGCGCGCGCCCTGGCGAAAGTCGCGGTCCGCGCCGTGAATCGCGGCCACGCGACAAGGCGCCGCCTCGGCCACGCAGTTCGCCCGCTGCCAGTCCGCCCATCGCCAGTGCACCCGTGGAGGCGAGCCCGCCACCCGCGGCGACCGAGAAAGCCGCAGACGGTTCCCCGGCCAAGCGGCGCCGGCGCGGTGGACGCGGCCGTCGTCATGGCGAGCGTGTCGAGCGCGGCGAGAGCAACGGTACAGCCCATGAAGCACGTCCCGTCAAGGCCTCGGTCGCGGCAGCGCCGCCCGTCGAGGCGGAGTCGCGCTCGCCGAAGAAGCCGAGCTTCTTCAACCGCATCGGCCGCCTGTTCCGGCGATCCTGAGTCGCATGCTGCGCCTGTCGTCGGCCGACACCGACCGCGCCTCGCGTCTCGCGGCGCTCGCGGCCTGCGTCGTGGCCGCCGCGGCCTGCGCGTGGCTCACGGTGCGCGTCGTGTGGCTGTTCGTTCCACACACCGACAGTACGCCGGCGCCGCCGCTCGCGACGACTTCGAGCGCAGGTTCCGCGGCGACATCGATCGCGCAATGGCATCTTTTCGGCAACTCGCAGACGGTCGATCTCGCGGCGCGCGCGCGCAACGCGCCGAAGACCGCGCTCGATCTCGTCCTGCGCGGCACGTTCGCGGCGACAGATCCGCAGCAGGGCATCGCGATCATCGCGCAGGGACAGCGCGAACGCAGCTTCAGCGTCGGCGACGCGGTCGGCAACGCGACGCTGTCCGAGGTGTATCCCGATCATGTCGTGCTCGCGCATGATGGCGTCGCCGAGACGCTGAACATGCTACGGCCCGACGACCACGCGGCGACTGCCGCCGATCGCCCCGCGGCGCCGCGCGTGCCGGGCAGCGCTTCGAGCATCCCGCCCGGTTATGCCCCAGGCGCCGCCGCGCCGGGCGCCGGGTTGTCGGGTGCGTCCGCAGGCAGCGCGGTACTCGCGCGCTCGAACGCCGCCGATCTCGCGCGCGACGTGCGCTTCGAGCCGGTGTTCGACAACGGCCGCGTCGCCGGCGCGCGCCTGTCCGGCAGCGGCGCCGCCGCCACGCTGATGAACCAGGTCGGACTTCGCCCCACCGACGTCGTCACCGCGGTCAACGGCACGCAGCTCTCCAACGTGAGCAACCCCCAGCAGCTCATCGAACAGTTCGGCAACGCGGCGAGCCTGCAGGTCACCATCCAGCGTGACGGCCACCCGCTCACGCTGACCCTCAATTTGCGCTAATCGTTCGCATCCAACAGAATCGGTGGCGCCCAGGCCGATTTCGACGACAGGCGTGGGTGCGCACGGGCGCTCGGAAAGCCGCAGGGACTCGCGTGCACACTCCGGTGCCGGCGCATTCGCGCACGACGGAACCGCGCAGCGCATGTTGCTCGCGGATGCCTGGGTCGACCCTGCGACGCCACCCGGATCAGATGAGTAATCCAGAAATGCACTTTCGCCCCCTGCGCGTCGTCCCCGCCCTGCTCGCCGTCCTCACTCTCGCCATCGCGTTCGCCGCGCCGGCGCGGGCCGCGCAGAACGCTGCGGGCGGAGGCGCGCACAAGGCCTCGGACACGCATACGCTCAACCTCAAGGACGCGGACATCCAGGAACTCATCGCGACGGTGGCCGAGATCACCGGGAAGAACTTCATCGTCGGCCCGAACGTCTCGGGCAAGGTCACGGTGATCTCGCAGACGCCGCAGCGGCCGGACGAGATCTACAGGACCTTCCTCGGCATCTTGCGCCTGCACGGCTACGCGGCGATCCCCTCGGGCAACATGGTCAAGATCGTGCCGGAGGCCGCCGCGCAGCAGGACGGCTCCGCCGGCCTCGGCGGCTACGCCAGCGCGGCCGCGGACGAACTCGTCACCCAGATCATCCCGTTGAAGCACCTGCCTGCGACCGAGCTCGTGCCCATCCTGCGTCCGCTGATGCCGCAGGGCGCGCAGCTGATCGCGCACGCGGCGTCCAATTCGCTCGTCGTGTCCGACCGCGCAGGCAACGTCGCGCGCATCGTCAGCATCGTCC
>JBDTYX010000220.1:0-5238 GCA_040005435.1 Rudaea sp.
TCGCTGACGCCGCGCGCCGTTCGCCCGACAGCGCCATCGCACGGAGCGGCACGTTGCGACGGCGTAACCGCCGACCGTGCCGATTTGCCGAACCCGATTTGCCGAACCCAAGGATTTGTCATGAGCAAGTACACCGCGCCCCTCGCCGACATGCGCTTCGTGCTGTTCGACTTGCTCAAGGTCGATGCGCATTACGCGCGCCTGCCAGGTGGCGAGGCGGCGACGCGCGACACGGTCGACGCGATCCTCGACGAGGCGGCGAGATTCGCAGAGCAGGTGCTCGCGCCGCTCAACGCGAGCGGTGACGAGGAGGGTTGCACGCTCGACAAGGCAACCGCGAGCGTGACGACGCCGAAGGGCTTCAAGCAGGCCTATGCGAAATATGTCGAAGGCGGCTGGCCTTCGCTGACCGCGCCCGAGAAATACGGCGGCCAGCACCTGCCTGACTCGATCGGCGCGCCGCTCAAGGAGATGCTCGACTCGGCGAACTTGGCGTGGGGCAACTTCCCGTTGCTGTCGCACGGCGCGTCGGAGGCGCTCAAGCAGCACGGCGAGGAATGGCAGCGCGAGGCATTCCTGAAGCCGATCGTCGACGGCCGCTGGACCGGCACGATGTGCCTGACCGAACCGCATTGCGGCACCGATCTCGGCCTGCTGCGCACACGCACCGAGGCCAATCACGATGGAAGCGGGACCTACGGCACCTACCGCGTCAGCGGCACGAAGATCTTCATCACCGCGGGCGAGCACGACCTCACCGAGAACATCGTGCACCTCGTGCTCGCGCGGCTGCCGGATGCTCCTCCGGGCGTCAAGGGCATCTCGCTGTTCATCGTGCCGAAGTTCAAGGTCGACCAGGCGGGCAAGATGGGCGAGCGCAACGGCGTCACCTGCGCCTCGATCGAGCACAAGATGGGCATCAAGGGCTCGGTTACCTGCGTGATGAATTTCGACAACGCCGAGGGCTGGCTGATCGGCCAGCCAAACCGCGGCTTGATGGCGATGTTCACGATGATGAACACCGCGCGGCTCGCGGTCGGCATCCAGGGCCTCGGCCTCATCGAGACTGGCTACCAGGCATCGCTCGCCTACGCGCGCGACCGTCTGCAGGGACGAGCGCTGTCGGGACCGAAGTTCCCCGACAGGCCCGCCGACCCGCTGATCGTGCACGCGGACATCCGACGCATGCTGCTGATCCAGAAGTCGCTGGCCGAGGGCTGCCGCGCGATGAGCTACTACGCAGCGACGCTCGTGGATCTCGTCGAGCGCTCGCCCGATGCGGAGGAGCGCAAGCGCGCGGACGATCTGCTTTCGTTTCTGATCCCGATCGTCAAGGGTCTGCTCACGGAGCTGGCCAACGAATGCACCTACCACTCGGTGCAGATCCACGGCGGCCACGGCTACATCCGCGAGACCGGTGTCGAGCAGATCGAACGCGACGCGCGTATCACCTCGATCTACGAGGGCACGACGGGCATCCAGGCGCTCGACCTGCTCGGGCGCAAGATCATGCAGACGCAAGGCGTCGGACTGCGCATCTTCCTCGAGGAGATCAGCGCATTCTGCCAGCAGCATTCGAGCCAGCCCGCACTCGCAGAGTTCGTCGCGCCGCTCGCGGTCGCCGCGAAGGAATGGAGCGAAATCACGCAGGCGGTCGGCAAGCGTGCGACGGCCAATCCCGACGAGATCGGCGCGGCGTCGGTCGACTATCTCTTCTATTCGGGCTACGTCGCGCTCGCCTATTTCTGGGCGCGCAGCGTCGCCGCGGCCGACGACTCGAAGCAGCCCGAGGACTTCAAGCAGTCCAAACGGCACACCGCGCGCTTCTACTTCGCACGCTTGCTGCCGCGGACGCAGGCACACGCGGCGGCGATCCGCGCGGGCGCCGATAGCCTGCTCGCGATGCCGGACGCGCAGTTCGGTTAGAGGCGCGCGGCTTGCAACTTTCGCCGCGCGCAAATACTTTCCCCAAGGGTCGCCCGCAACAGAACCAAAGCGCCATGCCAGACTCGACCGTGACCGTCCGCCTCGCCCACGCGGACGACGACGATTTCATCCTCGGGCTCGTTCCGCGTTTCGCCGAATTCGAACTGCCGGCGTGGCGCAAGCGCAACGAGATTCTCGCGGGAACCCGCCGCGACATCGAACATCATCTGCGCACGCTGCCACCGGCCTCGCACCTGTTCGTGGCCGACGACGCCAACGGCGAGCGCGCGGGTTTCCTGCATCTGCTGACGCGCAAGGACTACTTCACGGGCGCGCAGAACTGCCACATCGGCAACATCGCGGTCGCCGCAGCGCACGAACGCAAGGGCGTGGCTGCAGCACTCCTTCGCCACGCAGAAACCTGGGCGAAACAGCACCGTTGCCGCCACCTCACACTCAGCGTATTCCCCGAGAACGGGCATGCGCGCGTGGTCTACGAGAATCACGGCTTCGGCGTCGAATTGCTCAGCATGGCCAAGCTCGTCAAATAGTATACTCGGCGCAGCTTTAGGCCCCGAGTCCGCCGCCACGTGAACATCCCGTCCCCCACCCTGCTGCAGTCGATGCAGCGCGCCTCCGCGTTGTTGCAGGCCGGCAACTACGCGCTCGCGCGCACGACGCTCGAACAGGTTCTGCAGGCCGCGCCGGATTTCGTCGAGGGGCACCGCCTGCTCGCCGGTGCCCTGCTCGGACTCGGCGACGCCGCGTCTGCCGAACGGGTGCTGCGCAACGCGCTCACGATCGACCCCCATTGGGTGCCGCTGCAGACCTCGCTCGGCGAGCTGCTCGTCAACGAGGGCCGCCTCGCAGAGGCCGAGCCCGTGTTGCGCGCGGCCGCGATCCAGGGACGCAACCTGCGCGCGGCGCTGATCCTCACGCGTCTGCTCAACGATCGCGCGCGGCCGCAGGAGGTGCTCGACATCTGCGCGCCATTCACGAACGAGGCGCAGCCAGACCTCGACATGCTGACCCAGCAGGCCGCCGCACTCGCCGCGCTGCGACGCCACGCCGAGGCGATCGAAATCTACCGCCGCATCCAGCGCGCGCTGCCGGGCAATCCGCTCGCCGAGCTCAACCTCGCTTCCGCGCTCGACGCCGCGGGCCAGCACGTCGCGGCGGAGCGTGCCGCAGGCAACGCGATCGGGCGCGGCGCGGCTTCCGCCGAGGCGCACTTCGTGCACGCGCGCAGCCTGATCGCGCTCGGCCGCTTCGAGGAGGCGCAGGCCGCGCTGGGCCGTTCGATCGCACAGCGGGCGACGTTCGCCGAAGGCCAGCGCAACCTGGCCCAGCTGATCTGGATGCGCACCGGCGACGCCGAGGCCGCGAACGAATTCGTCGACGCGGCGCTGCGCGCGCACCCCGACGACGACGGCCTGCTCGAGATCAAGGCGAGCGTGCTCGAAGTCGCCGGTGATGCGCGTGCTGCGCACGCGGTGCTGGCCGCGCGCGCCCAGCGCGCGACTGCGATCGATCTGCTGCTCGCGGCGAGTCGCACCGCGCTGAAGTTCGATGCGCCGCTCGCGCTCGCGCACGCTCATCGGGCGACGACGCTCGCGCCGGCCAATGCGCTCGCGCAGCGCCTGCTCGCGGACGCCTATCTCGCGACCGGGCAGCCGCAGGAGGCGGCGGACCTCACGACGCGGCTGCTGCGCAGCACGCCCGACGACCAGTATCTGCTCGCCGCGCAGACGACCGCGTGGCGCATTCTCGACGACCCGCGCCACGCGACCTATTGCGACTATGCCGCGTTCGCGCGCGCCTGGATGCTCGACACGCCGCCGGGCTGGAGCGACCTGGACGCGTACTTGCGCGACCTCGCCGCGCACCTGCGCGAGTTGCACGGGCTGCACACGCACCCGTTGTACCAGTCGCTGCGCCACGGCTCGCAGACGACGCAAAATCTTCTCTACTCCCAACATCCGGTCATCCGCGCGTTCTATGTCGCGATCGACGGGCCGATTCGTCGCCACGTCGCTGCGCTCGGTCCGGTCGACGCAAACCATCCGTTGCGGCGCCGGATCGCCGCCGGCTATCGCATCCACGGCATCTGGTCGGTCCGCTTGCGCGGCCACGGCTTCCACACGAACCACGTGCACCCCGAGGGCTGGCTGTCGTCCGCTTGCTACATCGCGTTGCCCAAGGCGATGCTTGCAAACTTGCCGAGCGTGAGCGTTCCTGCCAGCGGCCAGCCCGCGGCGCTCGCGGCGAGCGTGGCCGCCGGCGAGCGTCCAGGCTGGCTCAAGTTCGGCGAGCCCGGCATTCCGACTGCGCCGCCGCTCGGCGCCGAGGCCTTCATCCGGCCCGCGCCGGGCATGCTCGCGCTGTTCCCCTCGTATTTCTGGCACGGCACCGAGCCGTTTGCGGGCGACGACGCGCGCCTGACGATGGCGTTCGACGTGGTGCCGGCCTGAGGCCGTCCGACTGAGCGCGCGCACGCATCGCGGCTCGCCGCGCAATAGGCTGTCTGCGATCGATCGCGACTCGCGGACTTTTCGGCAGTTTATTTGTCTGCGCGTTTTGCTAGGCTTGGCGAACAGGATACGATGCGTCTGCCAGCGAATCGCCCACGAACCCGCCAGCCCGGCGTATCGAGTGAGTAGCGAATGCCGATTGCACCGAGCATGACCGTACCGAGGCCGACTGCGGCGGGCCTGACGGCAACAGGTATGTCCAAGTCGGTCATGAACGACCCCCGCGTCGTCAGCGATATCCATTCGACGCGCATCCTGTCCCTCGACTCTAGCGGTCGCATCCTCGACTGGATCTCCTGGCAGGACGCGGTCTGCCTCTACGTACGCGACGCGGTGTCGTGGACGCTGGGTTCGGCCTGTCTCACGATCCACGGCGGCAGTTCGCGCCTGACCGGCGAGCAGAGCACGCTCGACCTGCATCCGATCGTCGCGAGCACCGGACACGCGCGCCTGCACGTGATCGACCCCTCGCCCGCGCTGACCAACGCCGCGCTGTTCGCACGCGATCGCATGCTCTGCATGTATTGCGGCGACCACTTCCATCGCGGCGCACTGACCCGCGACCACGTGAACCCGCTCTCGAAGGGTGGACGCGACTCGTGGGAGAACGTCGTCACCGCCTGCCTCGGCTGCAACATCCGCAAGGGCAGCCACACGCCGCAGCAGGCGGGTATGCCACTGCTCGCGGTGCCCTACCGGCCGAGCTGGGTCGAGCACCTGATCCTCTCCAACCGCAACATCCTCGCCGACCAGATGGAGTTCCTCATCAACCATCTGCCGA
>JBDTYX010000048.1:0-17645 GCA_040005435.1 Rudaea sp.
GTATTCGACGTACTGGCGCGTGATTTCGGCGATCGGGATATCGACGATATCCATGTTCTGCCGGCGGATCAGATACAGCAGCAGGTCGAGCGGGCCTTCGAACGCCTCGAGGAAGACCTCGAGTGCATCGGGTGGGATGTACAGATCCTGCGGCATCTGCAGGACCGGCTGACCCCGCACGATCGCGAGCGGCATTTCCTGCTGCTGCGGCAGCGCCGGAAAGACGCCGCTCCCGTCCGCGTGGATCGAATCGGCGGGTGCAGCGCTGTTCGCTGTCTGCGTAGTCATGCGCGCGCCGCGATCGTGCCTGATTGATGCAGGCCTGCTTGAGGCAGGCCCGATTGTGGCAGGCTTGATTGCCGCGCGCGGCGCGGGCTGTCAGTGACGAACAATGGCATAGGACCGGAAAAGGACACCATAGAGGGATGTCGTGGGCGTTCGGAAAACAGCGGTCAAGCTTCCCTGGATGTCGCCTGCGCGGTCTGCGGTACTAAGGCATCCGCTCAACGAAAAAAGCGGGCAGGCGACGATGCAAGCCATCTGCTGCACCGGAATACGAGTCGCGAGGACATCGAAACGGCACACGCAGAAATAGAGTATTTGAACCGAAATGCGGGGCGGGTCGGGTGGCGCCGTCGTTCACGGTGCGCAAAGGCGGGCCCACGCTTTGCGACAGGGTACGAGGAATGCCCACGGCTGTCCAGTAGTCACTGGCCTGTCGATGCGGCCGACACGATGCGGCGTTCGCTAGTCGTATTTGCGTGGCTCACCGGCGGCCGGCCGGGGCGCACCGCAATCCGCTATCATCCTCGCCCCGCTTTGCGCTCCGAGCCGCTCCCATGTGGTACGCGATCACTGCCAATGACTATCCCGACAGCCTCGTCCGGCGCCTCGCGCATCGTCCCGCGCATCTCGAGCGCCTGCACGCGCTGCAGGCCGAGGGTCGACTGCTGCTGGCCGGGCCGTTTCCGGCGATCGACAGCGAAGATCCGGGGCCTGCCGGTTTCAGCGGCAGCCTGATCATCGCCGAGTTCGCCGACCTCGGCAGCGCGCAGGTCTGGGCGGATGCGGATCCGTTCATGGCGGCTGGCGTGTATCGCGAGGTCAGCGTGAGACCGTTCCGCAAAGTGCTGCCGTGAGTATCGATCGCGTCGCCACGATCCGCAGCCGCCTGCAGCAGGCGCTCGCGCCGGACGAACTCGAGGTGGTCGACGAAAGCCACAAGCATGCCGGACACGCGGGCGCGCGCGATGGGCGCGGCCATTTCCGCGTGCGCCTGGTGTCCAGCGCGTTCAGCGCATTGCCGCTGATCCGGCGCCACCAGCTCGTCTACGCAGCGCTCGGCGACCTGATGCAGACCGACATCCACGCGCTGGCGATGGAGACGCGCGCGCCGGGCGAATCCACGCCCGCGCCAAGCTGATTTTTCACGAGGTAGCTGCCATGCACATACGAGTTCCGATCCTGATTCTCTGCCTGCTCGGCGCGGGTTGTTCCGGCGGCGCAAGCGACGCGCTGATCCAGTCGGTCGGCGACACACGCGTCGCCGAAACGATCAATGGCACCGCGGTGCCGCAGGCGCTCATCGAGGCGTTCGCTAAGGGCCGCGGCGCGGACCTCAACGTGCCCGAGCAACGCGCGCAGATCCTCAAGGTCTTCGCCGACTACGTGCTGCTCGCCGACCTCGCGCGCAAGGACGGCCTGGCGAAGAACCCGGCGTTCGCCGCGGAAGTAGAAGCAGCGAGGCTCTCCGCGCTCGCCAACGCGGTGATGAAGGCGCTGCAGCAGCAGACGCCGATCAGCGACGAGGCACTGAAGGCCGAATACGACTCGAGCGTCGCTCGCAGCGGCAAGCTCGACTACGACTTCGGCCAGCTGCTGTTCGCGAGCGAGGACGACGCGACGAAGGCGAGCGCGGACCTCACGGGCGGCAAGCCGTTCGCGGCGGTCTACGACGCCTGGAAGGCGAAGGCCAAACAGGCCAAGGTGTTCACCCACGTACGCCTCGACCAGCTGCCCGAGGAACTCGGCAAGGTGCTCGCGGAACTCAAGGTCGGGGAGAACACGAAGGCCCCGGTGAAGACGTCTTTCGGCTGGCACGTCGTGCATCTCGACGGGAGCAATCCGTACACGCCACCTTCTTTCGATCAGGTCAAGGAAGGGCTGCGCCGCCAACTCGGCATGAAGACGGGTCAGCTGCGGCTCGACAAGTTGCGCGAGCAGGCCCGCATCGAATATCCGCCGGGCGGCATGCCGCCGCTTGCGGCGCCCAAGCCGACCGCCGCGCCGACGCCGGCCGCAGGCGATGGCAAGAAAGGCTGAGGCGCAGGCGCGCGTCGCGCCGCGCAGCGGATCAGGGCAACTCGACCTTGGCCGGCGCGGTCCAGCCCGGCGCACGGTGCTCGGCGATGACGATCGTGTAGATGCCGCCGCGCACGCCGAAATCGGCCGACAGGCGCATGAAACGCGGTGTAGTGGCGGCGACGAGATCGTCGAGGATGCGGTTGGTCACCGCCTCGTGGAACGCGCCCTCGTTGCGGAACGACCAGACGTAGAGCTTGAGCGACTTGAGCTCGACGCAGGTGCGGTCCGGCACGTACTCGAGATGCAGCGTTGCGAAGTCGGGCTGCCCGGTCTTCGGGCACAGGCAAGTGAACTCGGGAATCCGCATGCGGATGGTATACTCGCGGTCGGGCTGCGGGTTCGGAAAAGTCTCCAGCGTTTTGCTCGGGGAAGTGGACACGTCGGCCTGCCTGACTTTGATTCTTCGAGGGGCGCGCACCTTAGCGCAACCTTCAACGCCGCACAATGCGGCACCCGCGACGTGCGGCGGCATGCCCGCAAACGAACTGCGAAACTCGCGCGGCCGACTCACGGTCGCAAACTCAAGACAGCGGTCACTGCCTGACCGCGCCACCTGCAGAATGCGATGCGCCTGACCACGATAAAACTGTCCGGTTTCAAATCCTTCGTCGATCCGACCGTGCTTCACTTGCCGACCAACATGACCGGCATCGTCGGTCCCAACGGCTGCGGCAAGTCCAACATCATCGATGCGATCCGCTGGGTCATGGGCGAGAGCGCGGCGAGTCGCCTGCGCGGCGATGCGCTCTCCGACGTGATCTTCTCGGGCTCGACCGGGCGCAAGCCGGTTGGCGCAGCGCAGGTCGAGCTGATCTTCGACAATTCCGATGGCCTCGTCGCCGGCGAGTTCGCGAAGTACAGCGAGATCTCGGTCAAGCGCATCGCGAGCCGCGACGGGCAGTCGCAGTATTTCCTCAACGGCGCGCGTTGCCGGCGCCGCGACATCACCGATCTGTTCCTCGGCACCGGCCTCGGCGCGCGCAGCTATTCGATCATCGAGCAGGGCATGATCTCGGAGATCATCTCGGCGCATCCGGACGAGCTGCGCGGACACCTCGAGGAAGCGGCGGGCATCTCGAAGTACAAGGAACGACGCAAGGAAACCGAGAGCCGGATCAAGTCGACGCGCGAGAATCTCGAGCGTCTCAATGACGTGCGCGAAGAGGTCGACAAGCAACTCGAACATCTCAACCGGCAGGCCAAGGCCGCGGCGCGCTGGCAGGAACTCAAGGCCGATCACGGCCGCCGCGAGGCGGAGTACCGCGGGCTGCACCACCGCGCGCTCACGACCGAGCTCTCTGGCCACAGCGACGCGCTCAAGCACGCGGAGACCGGCATCGAAGCGCTCGTCGCGGACCAGCGCCAGGTCGAGGCGCATCTCGAGACGCTGCGCGAGAGCTATCAGGGAGCGACCGAACATCTGAATGGGGTGCAGGCCGAGGTCTACCGCGTCGGCGGTGACGTCGCCCGCGTCGAGCAGCAGATCCAGCACAATCGTGAACTCGGCGAGCGTCTGCAACGCGCTCGCGAGGAAACCGAGCGCGCCCATGCCGAGCTTGGTGAGCACATCTCGGCGGATCGCGAACAGATCGAGACGCTGCGCGGCGCGCTCTTCGAAGGCGAGCCGCGCCATGCGGAGCTCGCGGACAGCGCCGAGCGCACGGTCGAGACCCAGAGCCTCGCAGAGAGCGCGCTCGGCGAATGGCAGGCGCAGTGGGACGATCATGCGAAGGCCAGCGCCGACTCGGGTCAGGCCGCGGAAGTCGAACGCACGCGGCTCGACTACCTCGATCGGCAGTCGATGGAGACCGGAAGCCGCCTCGACGCGCTGCGGGAAGAGAAACGCGCGGCGGACTTCACGACCCTGAGCACTGCCGCCGAGCAACTCGCTTCCGATCACGAGGAGCACCGCGGCAAGGTCGAAACCTTCACCGCGCTGCTCGACGAGCGCAAGCTCAAGCACGAGCAACTCTCGGGCGAAGAGCACCAGGCGAGCGCATGGCTCAGCGAGGGTCGCAGCCAGCTGCAGGCGATGCGCGGACGGCTCGCCTCGCTCGAGGCGTTGCAGCACGCGGCTCTCGGCCAGGAGAAGTCCCCGGCGCACGAGTGGCTCGAACGCCTCGGCCTCGACAAGGCGCCGCGTCTTGGCGAAACGCTCGACGTCGATGCTGGCTGGGAGACCGCGGTCGAGACGGTGCTGTCGGGCATGCTCGACGGCGTGCTCGTCGATGCGCCGTTCGACTACCTCGAAGAACTCGCGCAGGCCGCGAGTGCCGACGTGTCGCTCGTGGGCAGCGCGCCCGGTACGGGCGGCCCCATGGGGACACTCGCGGCGCATGTGCGCGGCCCCGCGCCCGCACTGCAGATCCTCGCTCATATCTACACGGCGGATTCTGTCGACGCGGCGCGCGAGCGTGCTCGCTCGCTCGGGACACACGAATCGGTGATCACGCCGGCGGGCGAATGGATCGGAACGGGCTACGCGCGCGTCCTGCGCCGCGGCGGCGCGCAGGCCGGCGTGCTCGCGCGCGAAAAGGAGATCCACACGCTCAAGCATCAGCTCGATGAGGCGCAGGAGCGCGTTGCGACGCTCGGCACGCGCTTCGACGAGCTCAAGGCGCAGCGCGGCGATGCCGAACGCACGCGCGACGACGCGCAGCGCGAGCTCTATGTTGCGCATCGGCGCGTCGCCGAGCTTGCGGGGCAGCTGCAGAGCCATCGTGGCAAGCTGGAGACCGCGCAGGCGCGCATCCAGCGCGTCGATGCGGAGGTCGCCGAACTCGAAATCAAACTTTCCGGCGATGACGCGCAGACGCGCGAGGCACGCGCGCGTCTCGAGGAGGCGATTTCGCACATGGGCGACCACGAGCAGCGCCGCCTGCACCTCGATGGCGAGCGGCGCAGGCTGCTCGAAGCGCGCGAGGAGGCGCGCATGAACGCGCGCGAGGCGAGCGAACAGCGCCACCAGCTCGCGTTGACGCTCGAATCCAAGCGCGCGGCCCTGGCGTCCCTCGAGCAGGCATTGCTGCGCATGCACACGCAGCTCGTCCAGCTCGAGTCGCGCAAGGGTGAAATCGTGCAGCAGCTCGCCGCGGGGCACACGCCGCTCGCGGACCTCGAAGCCGAACGTCAGACCTACCTCAACCAGCGCCTGCTGATCGACAAGCAGCTCGTCGAGGCGCGCAAGGCGCTCGAGGATCGCGACCACGAATTCCGTGGTCACGAGCAGGAACGCCATCGCATCGAGCACCTGTTGCAGCAGCAGCGCGAGACGCTGTCCGCGCAACGCCTCGCGGAGCAGGGCCTCAAGTTGCGCGCGCAGCAGATCGAAGACGCGATCACCGCCGCCGGGCACGAACTCACCGCCGTGCTGGCCGCGTTGCGCGAAGGCGCGGACGCGGAAGAATGGCAGCGCGACATCGCCGAGCTCGACGCGAAGATCAAGCGCCTCGAACCGGTCAATCTCGCCGCAATTTCCGAATACGAAGAGCAGTCGCAGCGCAAGAACTATCTCGATGCGCAGTTGCTCGATCTCAACACGGCGCTCGACACGCTCGAAGGCGCGATCCGCAAGATCGACACCGAGACACGGCAGCGCTTCAAGGACACCTTCGATCGGGTCAACACCGGGCTGCAGGAGCTTTTCCCGCGACCGTTCGGCGGTGGCCAGGCCTACCTCGAGCTCACCGGCGACAACCTGCTCGAATCCGGCGTCGCGATCATGGCGCGCCCGCCGGGCAAGCGCGTGACCAATATTTCGCTGCTCTCCGGCGGCGAGAAGGCGTTGTCCGCCGTCGCGCTCGTGTTCTCGATCTTCCGCCTCAACCCCGCGCCGTTCTGCCTGCTTGACGAAGTCGATGCGCCGCTCGACGAGGCCAACGTCGGCCGCTTCTCGCAGCTCGTGAAGGAGATGAGCGAACACGTGCAGTTCCTGTTCGTCACGCACAACAAGGCAACGATGGAAGCCGCGCAGCAGCTCTGCGGCGTGACGATGCGCGAGCCGGGCGTCTCACGTCTCGTTCAAGTAGACTTGGCAGAGGCCGCCAAGCTGGCGAATGCCGCTTAATGAAGATCTAGCGACGGTTTCGAACCCATGGATGCCCAGGCACTCAGCGCAACCAATCTGCGGATCGTGATCGCAGTCATCGGCGTGATCGTGTTCGCGTTGATCTATTTCTTCGGTCGCCCGCGCAAGCCCGGTCAGGGCAGGCGCAAGTTGTTCCGCGGCGACAGCGCGGAGCGCGTCGAGCCGACGATAGGCGAGGTCGGCGATGCGGATTCGGCATCGGGCCAGCGTGAACTCGACGTCGGGCTGCGCAGCGAACTCGACAAGCTCGGCTCGGCGATCGCCGAGCAACGCAGCGAATCCGGAACTGCGGCATCGGCCGCGCGCAGGGGACCGGCCCCGGGCACGCGCGCCACGACCCAGGTCGATCGTATCGTGACGTTGTACGTTTGCGCGAGACCCGGTGAGACGATCCACGGTGCGAGCCTCATCGTCGCCGCAGAGAAGGCCGGTCTCGTGTTCGGTGACAAGAACATCTTCCATCGGCTCGTTTCCGGGCGGCCCGAGGCGGGTCCGATTTTCAGCATGGCGAACATGGTCAAGCCCGGCAATTTCGACATGCGCGCGATCGACACGGTCCGTTCGCCGGGCGTCTGCTTCTTCATGGCGCTGCCGGGGCCGTTGCCCGCGCTCGACGGCTGGGACGCGCTGCTGCCGACCGCGCAGCGGCTCGCCGAGCTGCTCGATGCGGTCGTGCAGGACGAGGAGCGCAACGCGCTCGGTCGCCAGCGCATTGCGCACATCCGCGACGAGCTGCGTGCCTACGACCGCAAGCAGGAAAAGAGTCAGATCCGACTGCGCTGAAGCCTTGTCGCGCGCTTTTGCGCATGCGCCGGATCGGGGCGCGCGTTCGACGCGCGCATCGAATCGATGCGGTCCGCGAGCGAAGCGCGCGACGCACTGCGGGACGAGATCGGGCGGCGCGGTTTCTAGTGTGTTTGTTCTAGCCGCAACCGCTACTTTCCGGTGGCGAATCAATTCAACGGGTGCACAATGGCCTCAAGGCAGACAAACAATCGTGGCGTGGCGTTCACGCCCGCCGAGCAGGCGCATCGCGTGTGGCTCGCGGGCCTCGGTGCACTCTCGCTGTCGTACAAGCGCAGTGCCGGTTGGATCGTGCGCTTCGTCGAGGAAAGCCGCGAACTGCAGGCGCGAGGCACGACGGTTGCGTTCGAAACCGCGGCCGATCTGCAGGCGCAGGCGACCGGCGTGTTCGCCCCGCTGCAGTCTCGTATCGAGAAGCAGGCGGCGGCATACGCCGAAGCCTGGGAGTCACGCGTCGCAGCGGTGCTGCGTCGCTTCGGCGTCCCCGCAAAGCGCGACGTCGACGCGCTCAGCGCGCAGATCGCCGCGCTGACGCGAAAGTTCAAGGCTGCGCGCTAGTCGCACGCGTCGAGGCGCTTCGCGTGTTTGCCGGTATCGGCGCTTAAGTCCGCCGGTACGCCTGGGCGAGGTTGCCCAAATGCAGTCGTTCCGCATCGCGCAGGAACGGCGTAAGCAGCAGCATCACCTGATAGATGCCCTGGGTCAGGTCGTCTTGACCCGGCTCGATATCGGCGCGTACGCCGCGCACCGCGCTGAAGTTGAGCCAGAACGTCGTCAGCAGCAGCACGTTTTCGGCGAGCGCGCGGATCTCGTCGCGCGTCGCACGCAGGATCTCCGCTTGCGCGAGTCCGGTCAGCACCTCGGTGACACTCGCAGCCGCGCGATTCAAGATGCGTGCGAAATGCATCTTCAGCTTGCGGCTGCGCGACAGGATGTCGATCAGGTCGCGGTATAGGAAGCGGTATTCCCACATGGTCTCGAACACGAGATGCAGTTGCAGCCAGATGTCCTCGAGGTTGGGTAGGCGACCGTCCGGGACGAGCAACGCCTGGTCCATGCGCGTCTCGTAGCGCGCGAAGATGTGCTCGACGATGTTTTCCTTGTTGCGGAAGTGATAGTAGAGATTGCCCGGGCTGATCTCGAGCTCGTCGGCGATGTGGTTGGTCGTCACATTGGGCTCGCCGCGCGCGTTGAACATCGCGAGGCTGACCTCGAGGATGCGCTCGCGCGTCTGCCGCGCCATCTTGCGAGCGCCCTAGGCCGTCAGGCGCCGAGCTTCTTCACGAGGTCGATGTACTTCTGCTGCGCGTCTTCTGCCTTCGTGCCCTTGAGCTTCGCCCACGCTTCGTATTTGGCGGTGCCGACGAAATCGAAGAAGCCCGGTTTCGGCCCCGTGACGTCGCCATCGGAACCCTGCTTGAACAACGCGTAGAGCTTCAGCAGCGTGTCGTTGTCCGGCCGCTCCTGGAGCTTCTTCACATCTTCGCTGGCTTTTTCGAATTTCGCGCTGAGGTCGGCCATGGTGTTCCCCGAAAGACTGCACGCGGATTTTTAGCACGCGACCGGAAAAGGGTCAACGCAGCGACGCACGCGGGTCCCCGGCGCGGTCGCGAGACGCACGCGTGGCACGTCGACCGCGACCCGCGATCCGTGATGCGACGGCGCGGTCGTGCTAGGCTCCGCGGCCCGGTTTTCAAGTGCGCATATGAATTCGCCTTCATCGCCCCCGCACGTCGCGTTCGCGGCATTGCGTCATCGCGGATTTCGCGCCTATTTCCTGCTTTCGGCGCTATCGATGATGGCGGACAATATCGAGCACGTGATCAGCTACTGGGTCATCTTCCAGAAGTTTCATTCACCCGCACTCGGCGGCTTCGCGGTGATCTCGCACTGGTTGCCGTTCCTGCTGTTCTCGGTGTATTCCGGTGCGCTCGCCGACCGCGTCGATCCGCGTCGCATGATCCAGATCGGGATGGCGCTTTTCATGTGCGTGTCGATCGCCTGGGGCGTGCTCTTCATCACCGGTACGCTGCAGATCTGGCACGCGGCAGGGCTGTTGATCGTGCACGGCATCGCCGGCGTGCTCTGGGGCCCGCCGTCGCAGCTGCTGCTGCACGACATCGTCGGCCGCGAACACCTGCAAAGCGCAGTGCGCCTCAACGCGACCGCGCGCCAGCTCGGCATGCTCGCCGGCCCCGGCGTCGGCGGCGCGTTGCTGCTGCTGCTCGGACCGAACGTCGGCATCCTGTTCAACGCCTGCCTGTACCTGCCGCTGATCGCATGGCTCGCGGTCGCGCCATACGGGCCGCAGTTCCGCGCTGCGGGAAGCGTCGTTGCCACGCGCGCGGTGCGCAGCCTGCGTGATATCTGGCAGGCGCTCAAGGAGATATCGAAGCACCGCGTGATCACCGCGATGACGCTGCTCGCGGGCGGCGCATCGCTGTTCATCGGCAATGCCTACCAGGCGCAGATGCCTGGCTTCGCGCACGACCTGGGTCACGGCAACGTGGATTTCTCGTACAGCATGCTGCTCGCGGCCGACGCCTGCGGCGCGCTGACGGCCGGCTTCGCGCTCGAGAGCCGCGGATGGTTGCAGCCGCGCCCGGCTGTGGCGTGCGTCCTCGCGATGATCTGGTGCGTGGCGCTCGGCGCATTCGCCACGGCGTCGAGCTACCCGCTCGCACTCATGTTGTTGTTCTGCGCGGGTTTCGTCGAGCTGTCGTTCAACTCGATGGCGCAGACACTCGTCCAGCTCGACGCGCCGCCCGAACTGCGTGGGCGCGCGATCGGCGTGTTCAGCATGTTCGCTAACGGCCTGCGCACGTTCAGCGGCGTGACGATCGGTCTCGTCGGCGCGCGCATGGGCATCCACGGATCGCTGCTCGCGAGCTCGATCGTCCTGTTCATCGCGATCGGCTTCCTCGCGAGATTCGGCGTCGGTCGGCGCGGCGGTGATGCAGGGGTGTGACGCTCGTCTCCACGGGGCTGCGGGGCGAGGCCTGATCAAGCTACGGCACGCATCGCAACAAGAAAAAGCTCCGGGGAAGGGGATGTCACTGACCCGCTGTGTGTCACGAAGCGGTGACGGGTGCGGCGTCCGATTCTTGGAGCTCGTCGAATTTGGGTAGAGCGCGTGTCGGAAACGAGCGAAGCTCTTTCAACGTGTAAACAAGCAGATTGCCGGTCGCGCCGTTCAGTGCGACGCTGCCGGTCTTGATCGCGGAATAGGCCTCGATGGCTATGTCGACCAGGCGACCGTGTTCTTGTGCAAAGAACGCCAAACGTGCTTGCAGCGTCTGCGCTTGGTCATCGACGAGTTTTTGGCGACCGACTCCGAAGGAATTCACGGCGTCCGCTATTGCGTCGTCGAGGCAGCGGTTCAGAATTCTGAACTCGGTAGTCGATATGGCGAAGTTGCGCTCCAAAGCCAATTCGGTGACAGACTGGCAAACGTCGCCGTACTCACGAACGACCTGGTCGATGGAGAATCCCATGCGCAGAAGTTCTGCGCCGTGGCTCGCCGCAGCTTGACCAATCGCTGATGCTGACGGGACGGCGTCCGATATGGCGCCGTCGTGCGCGGGTGTCGATTCTTCGAGGCGCAATGCATCAACAAGCTGCCGCAGGAAGACAGGTACGCCATGTTCAATCGCAGCCGACGGCGTCCCGAGTGGCTCAAGTCTTTCCGAGACCTTCGCGCTGCAGCGGGCGATCAACTCCTTCTGATTGTGGGTCAGGAACGAGACGAGCATGCCGCTACGATACCGGCGCCGCACACGACGGACTGTGCGATGGCGAACATAGGGGCATCCGGCCTACCCGGTGAACGCAAAGCTGAGGCCGCTTTGCTTGGCCCAGTACATTGCATCATCCGCGTTCTTGATCAGTGCGTTGGCCGTGGTACCGTCTTCAGGGTAGATGGCAATTCCGAGGCTTATGCGTACGTGCAGGCAAAGGGTCTGCTCAATTTCGAATGGCAGTTCAATCGTCGAAACGATGTTTTGCGCGATCCTTGCCAGTTGTTCCCTGTCGCCAATCTCCATGAGCAGATAGAGAAACTCATCGCCGCCGTAGCGACTAATCGTGTCGTCGGTTCGTGTAATTTCCTTCAATCGCTGTGCAACCAGTTGGAGCACGCGGTCCCCAACATCATGCCCCAGCGCATCATTGATTGTCTTGAACTGATTCAGGTCCAGGAACATGACGGCCAACGCCCAGTCATGTCGAATGGCATGGGCCAGGCCGTGTTCCAGCCGATCGTTGAAGAGTGCCCGGTTCGGCAGGTCGGTTAGCGCGTCGTGCAAGGAAGCGTGGCTTGCAGCCTCTTTCTGTTCCTTGGCTGCCGCGAATTGGTGATCGAGCATGTTGCGATCTCGAACCTGATCTTCCAGCGCGTGGTTGACGATTGCGAGTTTCTCGGAAGCCTGTTGGACCTTACCTTCGATCGCAGTATTTTGTTCGAGGGCACTCCCAACCTCCCATGAATTTTCCGAGGACTCCAGTCTTTGCTCAAAGAATGTACTGGCCGATGACAATCCCTGTGAGCATTCATCCAGCAGCTCGCCGACCGCTTCGTTTTGCCTAAGCACTTCATCGAGTGAAGCAACCGGCTGGAAAGGGAACCGCGACCGTCTCTTGCCCTTGTTGCGCATGGCCACAGCATGGCCATGCGCAGGCGAAGACTCTGTACGCCAGCGCACCTAGCATGCCGGCATGCGTATCGATGCAGCGGAGAAGCGCGATGCGAATCCGGGCTTTTCTACCACAAGGAAACACGGCAGAAGCTGAAATTCGTTCGGTTCTGCGAGACAACTGATCGAGACAGGAGATCGTGGGCGCGCGGAAGATCCATCGTCGCAGGCGAAGGCGCCTATAGGAGTTTCACCTTTCCTGGCTTCATTTGGGTGAGATATCTTGCCTCGAATATACTGCTCGGCAACGGCTTGCTGAATAAATAGCCTTGTGCCTGGTCGCAACGAAGTAGCTGCAGCAGCCGTCGCTGTTCGTCGGTTTCGACTCCCTCCGCTACGACGTTCAGAGTCAGCGAATGCGCCAGATCGATGATCGTCGAGACCAGCGAAAGACCCTGCGGCCCTGTTGTCATTTCGCTTACAAACGAGCGATCGATCTTGAGTGTGTTCACGGGCAGCTTGGACAAGTAGCTGAGAGAGGAAAACCCCGTGCCGAAGTCATCGATTGCGATCGTCACCCCCATCGTTCGGATCATCGATAGGGTCTCGATGCTGTGCTTGACTTCCTCCATGATCAGGCTCTCGGTGATCTCCAACTCGAGGCTGGCCGCTGCGTTCGCATCAACGGAGATCACCTGACGTATCTCTCCGACGAAGCCGCGACTGCACAATTGTCGTTGCGATACGTTGACTGCGATGCGTACCGGGGTCAAACCCGCCGATCGCCAGCGCAGGCCATCCTCGATCGCTTTGCGCAACGCCCAGCGCCCGACGTCATGGATGAGCCCGGTTTCTTCCAGCAACGGGATGAATTGAGCAGGCGGGACCAAGCCCGTGCGTGGATCGTTCCATCGGATCAGAGCCTCGGCGCCCATGAGTGCACCGCTCAGCAGGTTGATCTTTGGTTGGTAGTGCAGCACATATTCTTCGTTATCGAGAGCCTGTCGGAGCAGATTCTCCAGTGTCAGCCTGCCGGCGACGGCCTGGGTCATTTCTCTCGCATAGAACAAATAGCGATGACCTCCGCTCTTGGCCTTCTTGAGCGCAGCTTCGGCGTTGTTGAGAATGGTGTTGGCATCGGCACCGTCGTCAGGAAATATTGCGACGCCTGCCTTGAACGCAATCCTGAGCGTGATCTCGTTCACCGGAAAAGGATGGTCGATGAAACTTTCCAGGGATTTTTCGAGGTACCGCGCGACGTTCTCCTTGTCGCGCACCTCCGGCACCAGGATCGCAAAATGGTCGGCGCCGATACGTGCGAGAAGTTTAGGATCACCTATTTCGTGCACTAGCCATTGGGCCACTTGCTTCAGAAGAGCGTCGCCGACCCGCTGGCCCAGGCTGTCGTTGATGTTCTTGAATCTCTCCAGATCGATCAGGACTATCGACAGCTTAAGTGCGCCATCGCCGATGCTGTGCATACGTCGCGTTACTCTCTCGACGAAGCAAATTCGATTGGCCAATCCAGTGAGCTCATCGTTGTAAGCAAGATATTCCAACCGGTCTTGTTTGCCGATGTAGTCGATCGCATAGGCCACATCGCTTGCGAGCTCGGTCAACAACTTGAGCTCTTCTTCCTGGAAGAACCCGACCTCGCTGGAATACAGTGAGAGCACGCCTACGGCTTCATCCAAAACGATTAGCGGCAGTACCACCATCGAGCGAATTCCGGAGGCGGCATATTTCGCGCGTAGCAAGACCCGCACGTCGGTTTCCGATTCGTTGGAGACCACGGCGGCCTTCTCTCTGATCGCTCGGGCGACCATCGTACTGGCTGCATCTCGGGTCGACGTCAAGAGGGCCTTGATCGCGGCCATGAGCTCCTTGTCTTTTCCCGCCGAGGCTACCGGCAGGGATTGCCGGTGTTGTTGGTCCACGAGGGTTATCAATGACATCAAAAAACCACCTTCCTCGACCGCAATGCGGCAGGCTTCTCGGTAGAGTTCGTCGAGGTCGCGTACGCGCACGATGAGCTTGGTAATACCGCTCAGCATTGCATACACGCGATTGAGGTGTTTTATTCTGGTCTCGGCCTGTTTCTGCGAGGTAATGTCTTCGCCAATGCTCGCCGTCCCGATCACCTCGCCGGTGCCGGAGCGCAGCACGGTATTGTTCCAGCGAATGAGACGATTCTCGCCCAGCCGCGTGAGGATCTCGTTTTCGTTGTGTAACGTCTCAGGCTGGTTGGCCAGCAGCGCAGGAAAGAAAGTGTCTCGCAAATGATGAATTCTAGGAGGAATGAAAAGTTCGAACCAGTCGCGACCGATGACTTCTTCATATCGCCAGCCCGTCAACTTCAAAAGGTAATCGTTGCAGTAGGTAATGCGCGCCTTGCTGTCGAGCATGAGTGAAATCAGCGCGACATTGCTCAGCATGTCGCTGAAGCGCCGCTCGCTCTCCCACAACTGCTGCGCTGCGTGCGTGCGTTCCGTGATGTCACGCAGCACGCTGACGATGAGCCAGTCGTCTCCATAGCGGTTCGCTTGCCGACGCGCTTCGACCAGCAAACTGGTGCCATCCTTGCGCAGCAGCTGGACCTCCGCGAGCTCACTGGTGGGGTGGCGCGCAATGACGGCGTCATAAACGCGTTCCAACGTCTCGATCGGGGCAGTGGATGTCTGCGCAGGACCGACCTTCAACAATTCTTCGCGCGTATATCCGAGCATCGTAGTCGCCGAGGTGTTCACCTCCACATAGCGCATGCTGGAGCGGCTCACGAGAAAGATCGCGTCGCCGGTCGTGTCCAACGCGATGCGGAAACGCTGCAGTTCAGCGGTGCGCGACTGCCCCTGTTCCTCGAGGTTGGATAGGTGATTCTGCTGAAAGTCGCCGAACTGCTTCAGGCTTAGCTGATTGCGCACCCTGACGAACAATTCGGCTCGGTCGATCGGCTTCATCAGAAAGTCCTGCGCGGTGGCTTCAAGACTGCCTGGGCAAGAGAGTCGATCGAGTTTCGCCATGAGCAAGATGATCGGGATGGCGGAAGTCGCAGCGGAAGCCTTGAGCAGGGTGATCAGCCGACGTCCGTCTCGGACCGCCGAAGAGTTGTCGAGCAAGATCAAGCCCGGCGCGTGTTGCCCGATCGCGGCGAGCGCTCCGCGAGCGTCTGCTGCAATGACAGTGAAATAGCCCTGCGAGCGCAGCGCAGCTTCGAGGAGCTCGCAGTCGCGGGCGTCGTCATCGACGACGAGAATCGTTGCGGGCGAACTGTTTTCGGTGTCTTGCCGCTCAGGTCGACCAAGGGTTGTCGATAGCTGCATCTGATTCTTAAGAAACCGGCTCGGGAAGCCGGATCCGCTCGAGCATCTGCGTATTTGAGGCGGCGGTATGTACGGCAAAGCACATATGCTGGAGTGGAAGGTCCATTCCACGATTGCTGCGGAAATCCTGAGCTGCCGCCGCCCTAGCGCACTTCGATCCATGCCGAAGCCTCGTGCACCTCTGCGTTCGAGGCAATTCGTTGCGGTGCGACGCGACGTGACGGCAGTGACGACGAGCCCGGTTTCTTTACGCCAGGAGTGGATGCTAGCCCGCAAGCGCTTCTAAATGTTCCCGCCCACTAAGGCGATGACTGGTGCGCAGTTCTGCAACAAAACTGCGCGAGTCAAGCAAAACTTGACGCCGATCGATCCAGATCGGACGATAGAATGCTCTGCCAGCCCTTTCATCTCCGTTCTTGGGTAACTCTGCCGCTTCGGCGGCCGTCATCTGAAATTCTCGAAGCGACAGGAGAACCAGCCTGATGGGTACCTATTTCATTTGTTTGAACAAGACATTCGCCAAACTTGGCGATGATTGGTTACCCAAGCCAGTCGTCGATGCTGTCGTCGCAGCAGATCCCGAACTCGCCTGGGTCAACTCGGCGGACGCCGTTGCGACAGAAGGAGCTCCCTCGGTGAAAAGGCCCATTTCTTGGAAAGGGAAGCCGTGCTTCTCGTACGGAGCGATGTGGCTCGAGTGCGAAGATCCCGATGGGGCCACCATGCGCAAGCTTCTCCATGTAGCAGCCGCATTCAACGGCCATGTGTTCAGCGACACTGGAGAGCGGATCGAATTGCGCAAAGGAATGTTTGGCGGCGAGAAGATAGTTACTATCCCGGAGTAGGATAGTGTTGATGATTGCGGCGGACCCCAATACCACGACGCCTTATGACACGTAACTCAACGCCCAACCGGAAGGGTGGCAATCGCGAGCCCGGGATTGGGCCCTAGGTTTGGCCGACCGCCTTGGCCCAGCGCCAGTCATTTTGCGCAACGCCCCGGCAAAACTTCGATAGACGTGAGTGCAAGCGCAAACATAGAGAAGGATAGGGTACCAAGTCCCTCGCGTTGACGGCTAAAGAAATCAAACATGATCCTTTCTTGCCGGCGCTTTTCGTCTGGTGAGATCAGTGGGATAGGTCCCTCGGTCATCGAGGTCAACGGAGCAGCCCGATGAAACTCCCGATCTTCGACCCTTCGACGTGGACGAAGATTCGCGGTCCTATGCTCGCGACTCAGCTGTATCTAATTGTGATGGCCGCAATCGGCCAGCTCGATTTTTTTCGGCTGGTGTGTACGTATTACATCGAATGCAGCATAGCAACACTGTGCGTGGTCTTTTTCTACAGCACTACGCTGCGCATCGCTTTCCAAAGGCTCTTGGAATGGATCGCCAGAAGCTTTGTGGTCGGCATCGTTCTTTTATTCGCTTACCTGATGTTAGAGAAAAGCGGCTCTATTCCACTCGATACCATAATTGATGCGACGAACCAAAATCTACCCGGTCTTATCCAGATAGCAGCAATCTACTGCGCTATGCAATTTTCGTCGGCGTGGATAGCCGCGCGTCGCGCTCCGCAACCAAAACAACGGTTCTATGTGGCGGCGCTTTATCCTGCCAGCATCGTGCCGTTGGCTATGAGTCTCTTAATCATGGTGTTTGTCAGCGCACTTGTCGCGCACTTCGCGGGCGCACATCCGTCCGACGTGACTGAGCGCGTGGTTGCCGCGATTCTTACTGCGGTCTTCGGCGTGCTGCGCGAACTTTTCAGTCACTTTATGTTTCCTTTGCTGACGAAAGACGGGATGCCTGACACAGACTGATTCATGGAGCTTGGACGACGTTCGCGTTGCAAGGCGTTACCGGCGCGACGGTCCGCTTGAACACGCCTTCATGAGTCGAGGAATTTTAGCGGCCGCGGCGAATGGGAAGCCGGCTTTTGTAATGTTGGCGTTGCGGTATTCGCCGGAACACGAATAGATTTCACCCAGCCAGGTTCGGTGGAGGTGATGAATGTGCTCCGCGGTGAATTGCTTTCTTCGGCCGTCTCGTCGATCAGCCGTTCCGTAGCGATGAGCAGGGCGTCGGACTCGGCTTCTTGTATCTCCCGTACTGACCGAATTCCGAGCCGGTTGCGGAGAACCCGATGGCGCGAGCCCGGCTCGAATTCCGCTTCGGCTTTTTGTGCTGCTACCGTCAAAACTGCCAAGAAGCTGAGGCCCCAGCTGGACAGTGGTGGGCCGTCACGGACAATAAGCAATAAATAACCCGCGCTGAGGCGGGTTGTTGCATATTTTTGACTGCTATGGATGCCGCCGGACTGTGTATTGGTGGAGCGGAGGTCACCCCAATTGCGCAGAAATTGGTTATTCTTTAGCCATTCCTCAGGTCAAAGCGCGCTCGGATACCGTCAGAAATACCGTCGCTAGGGGAGGGC
>JBDTYX010000049.1:0-17588 GCA_040005435.1 Rudaea sp.
CAGCCGCGGTATCACAAGGAATCTCGACCATGCGCAAGCCCGCCCTGATCATCGACTTCGCGACGCTGACGGGCGCCGTCGTGGTCGCGCTCGGGCCCGATCTGCCCGCACTGTTCAGCAACCGCGAGGAGCTCGCGCATGCGCTCGTCGCGGCGGGCCGCATGACCCAGGACCCGCTCTGGCACATGCCGCTGTGGGCGCCTTACCGCAGCCTGCTCGACTCACGCATCGCCGACCTCGCCAACGCCGGTCCGTCGAAGCACGCCGGGGCGATCAGCGCTGCGCTCTACCTCGAACGCTTCGTGCCGCATGAGATCCCGTGGATCCACCTCGACACCTACGCCTGGAACGACAGCGACAAGCCGGGTCGGCCGGCCGGTGGCGAAGCGCTCGGACTGCGCGCGTTCTTCGAAATGCTCGCGACGCGCTACCCGGCATAGCCGCGGGCGCCGCATCGGGCGGACGCACAAAAAAAGGCAGCCGCGCAAGACGCGCGGCTGCCTTTTTTGTTTCCCGTGTCGCGCGCCAGCGGGGCGCGCGCGTCCTCAATCGACGGCGTCCCGGGTGATCAATCCACCGTGCGGCAGCACGCGCGCCGCGAGCTTGGTGTCGGCCTTCAACAGGTCGACCTCGTCGGCGAGGATGCGCGATGCCTCGTTGAGCACGACGTCCTTCTCGGCCTTGCGCTTCTTCTCCTCGGCGAGATCGGCCTTGAGGCTGCGCTCGTCGGCCTGCAGGCCGTCGTCTTCGCTCGCGCTCGTGCCGTTGCGCTTGGCGCGCGCGGCGGGCTTCGAGGCGTTCGACTGCGCGAGCGTCGGCTTGTCGGTCGTCAGCACGGGATTGGCCGCTTCGCCTGCGGCGCGCGCGATAGGCTGGGCGGGCGCATCCGAGGGCTCGGCACGAAGCGCTCCCACGTCGTTGTTCGTCGCGACCTTGCCCTTCTCCTTCGCCGCAGCGTCGGCGAACTGCTCAGGGTGGCGCTCTTTGCGCTTGACTTCCTGTTCGTCGCGCTCGGCCCGCCGGGTCTGCTCGTTGAGCGAGATCGTCGTCTCCTTGCGCAGCGCACGCACGTCGCTGATGTCGGCCTGCAGCGAGAGCCATTCCTTATCGCCGCCGACGCGCTTCTCGTGACGCGTCTCGAGCAGCGGCACGAGACCCTTGAGGTCGCCGGCCACGTGGAAGTCCGCCGCGGCGATCGAGGTCCACGGCAGCGCGTTGTCGTATGACTGCTCGCCATTCTGGTCGAAGTCGCCCGTGACCGGGAAGCTGATGTCCGGCGTCACGCCGCGCAATTGGGTCGAGCCGCCGTTGACGCGGAAGAACTGCGCGATCGTCATCTTCAGCTCGCCATAGGTCGGCTTCTCGTTGCCGTGGATCTGGTCGAGGTCGAGCAGGTTCTGCACCGTGCCCTTGCCGTAGGTCGGCTCGCCGATGATCAGGCCGCGGCCGTAATCCTGGATCGCGGCGGCGAAGATCTCCGAGGCCGAGGCCGAGTTGCGGTTGACGAGCACCGCGAGCGGACCGTTCCAGGCCATGCCGCCGTCGTCGTCGCTCTCCGCCGCGATGCGTCCGTCGGTGCCGCGCACCTGCACGACCGGACCCTTGTCGATGAACAGTCCGGTGAGGTCGGTCGCCTCGGCGAGCGAACCGCCGCCGTCGTTGCGCAGGTCGATCAGCACGCCCTCGACGTTCTGCTTCTTGAGATCGCCGAGCAGGCGTGCGACGTCGCGCGTCGCGCTCTTGTAATTGCGGTCGCCGCGGCGGCGCGCCTCGAAGTCCTGGTAGAAGGTCGGCAGCGAGATCACGCCGATCTTGTGGCTGACGCCGGCGTCCTTCGTGTCGATGATCGAGCTCTTCGCGGCCTGCTCCTCGACGACGATCTTCTTGCGCACGAGCGCAACCTGGACGTGCTTGCCATCGGGGCCCGCATCGGCCGGCAGCACCTCGAGGCGCACGGTCGTGTCCTTGGCGCCGCGGATCTTGTCGACGACGTCGTCGAGGCGCCAGCCGATAACGTCGGTCAACTGCCCGCTCTGGCCCTGGCCGACACTGACGATGCGGTCACCGATCTTGACCTTGCCCGACAGCGACGCAGGCCCACCCGGCACGATCTCGCGGATCGCGGTGTAGTCGTCTTCACGCTGCAGCACCGCGCCGATGCCCTCGAGCGAAAGCTTCATCGCGATATCGAAGTTTTCCGCCTGGCGCGGCCCGAGGTAGTTGGTGTGCGGCTCGATTGCAGTCGCGTACGAATTCATGAACGTCTGGAAGACGTCCTCGGTGTTGAGCTGACTCACGCGGTCGACGTAGTTCGCATAACGCTTGTCGAGTGTCTCGCGGATTTTTGCGTCGTCCTTGCCCGCGAGCTTCAGGCGCAGCCAGTCGTTCTTGACGCGCTTGCGCCAAAGGTCGTTGAGTTCGTCGGTCGTCTGCACGAACGGCGCCTTCTCGCGCTGGTACTGGTAGGTCTCGTCCTTGCTGAAGTCGAAACCCTTCTTGAGCTGCTCGCGCGCAAATGCAGTGCGCTCGGTGACGTGCTGGATGTAGAGGTTGAAGATCGCGAACGGAACGCTCAGATTCTGTTCGTCGATCGCATGTCCGAGCTTGTCGCGCGATGGCGCGAACGAGTCGACGTCGGACTTCAGGAAGAACAGGCGGTCGGCGTCGAGCGCATCGAAATAGCGATCGAATATCTTGCGCGACATAACCTCGTCGAGCGGCTCGGCTTTGTAATGCATGCGCGTCAGGAAGCGCTTGGCGAGCAGCGCCGCCTCGGCCTGGCTCGGTGTGGCCTTGAGCACGAGGTTGCCATCGGCGGGCTTGGCCGACACCTGCGAAACCAGCACGAACAGGGCGAGTGCCGGTGCGGTCCAGTACAAGCGCTTACGACTAACTAGCATTGCAATTCTCCGGTAAAACCTGCCTGTGCGTTCGTCCGTGAGCGCGTGGTTGTCAAGAAATTCATGCCACTTCGACGTAGCCGGCGGCATGCGCCATCTGGTCGGCGTGATAAGACGAACGAACGAGCGGACCCGACGCAACATGCTCGAATCCGAGCGCATGGCCGTAGTCGGCGAGCGCATCGAATTCGGCCGGCGTCCAGTAACGCAACACGGGATGATGGTGCGGCGTCGGCTGCAGATACTGGCCGATCGTGACCATATCGACCGCGTGCGCGCGCAAATCGTTCAACGCGCCCTGCACCTGTTCCAGGTTCTCGCCGAGGCCGAGCATGATGCCCGACTTCGTCGGCACGTCCGGATGCTGTGCCTTGAACTGGCGCAACAGGTCGAGCGACCAGTCGTAGTCGGCACCGGGACGCACGTTCGGATAGAGCTCCCGCACGGTCTCGAGATTGTGGTTGAACACATCGGGCGGCGCGCTGGCGAGCGCTTCGAGCGCGCGCTCCATGCGACCCTTGCCGCGAAAATCCGGGGTCAGGATCTCGAGCTTGATCGCAGGGTTGAGCGCGCGAACTTCACGAATGCAATCCGCGAAATGGCTCGCGCCGCCGTCGCGCAGGTCGTCGCGATCGACCGACGTGACCACGACGTAGCGCAGGCCCATGTCGCGGATCGTCTCGGCGAGGTGGCGCGGCTCGGTTGCGTCGGGCGGTTTCGGCCGGCCGTGGGCGACGTCGCAGAACGAGCAGCGCCGCGTGCAAACCTCGCCGAGGATCATGAACGTCGCGGTGCCCTTGCCGAAGCATTCGTGGATGTTCGGACACGACGCTTCTTCGCAGACGGTGACGAGCCGGTTCGCACGCAGCTTCGACTTGAGTTTCGCGACCGCGTTTCCGGGCGGGATGCGCACGCGGATCCAGCTCGGTTTGCGCAGCAGCGGCGCCGACGGGTCGAACCCGGCACGGTTGCGCGCGATCTTGTCCTCGCCGAGCAGCTTCTCGCCCGCGAGGATTTCCGCAGCGTGGGGCGGTTCCAGGACGAGGCTGATTGGAATGCTTTTGTCTGTGGTGTTCATGCGTGCACGCTAGCATTTGCCGGCGTCGCAGCGCCAGCGCCCGAGGTCACGGGCGGCGCGGCGAAACGAACCGTCAGGTCGAGTAGCCGTGCAAGATGCGCGACCAATTCGGACTCAACGTCGGCGAGGCCCGACGGCCCGCCGAGGTCGCGGACCTGAGTGACCTTCAGGCCCTCGAAACCACAGGGATTGATGCGCTGGAAAGGCGCGAGATCCATGTTCACGTTGAATGCGAGGCCGTGGAACGTGCAGCCGCGGCGTACGCGCAGGCCGAGCGCGGCGACCTTTGCGCCCGCTACGTAGACGCCCGGCGCCCCCGGCTTGCGCTCGGCCATGATGTTCCAGGTCGCGAGCGTGTCGATGATCGCCTGCTCGATGCGGCAGACGAGGTCGCGCACGCCGAGGCGCAGCCGACGCAGGTCGATCAATGGATAGGCGACGATCTGGCCCGGACCGTGATAGGTCACCTGGCCGCCGCGATCGACCGGCACGACCGGAATGTCGCCGGGCAGCAATACGTGTTCCCACTTGCCAGCCTGGCCGAGCGTGAAGACCGGCGGGTGCTCGACGATCCACAGCTCGTCGGGCGTCTCGCCGTCGCGCGTGTCCGTGAACGACTGCATCGCGCGCCAGACGGGTTCATAGGGTGCGAGGCCTTCGAAGCGACGCACGACGAGGTCGCCGGCGGGTCGCTCGGCGGGCGCGTCTGATGGCGGGCAAGGGGAGGTCATGCTATGGACTCTATGTCACGTCGTCTTCAGTAATACTCAAGAGCAAGAATCACGCCCGTGCAGACCGCGCTGGCGCGATCCCGCTTACAGACGACTACAGCGTCCAGCGCACCGCGGGGTCGGCGCGCAGCGCGGAATGGGCGGCCTCGTACAACTCACGCGACGGACAGGTGAAGGTCACGCTGATGGACACATAGTGACCCTCGCTGGACGGGCGCGTACGCAGGCTGCCATTCAGGACCGACAGCCCGAGTGCGGCGATCAGTTCCGGCATGCGCTCTTCGAGCCCGGCGTGCGCCTTGCCGACCGCGGTGATCTCGAAAGCGCCGGGGAACTGGAATCCCTGCCCGGGAGTTTTCGCCTGCATGTCGTCGAGGTTCTGCATTGCCGCTCTCGTAAGGGTCTGGTCTTAGTGGCTGCCCGGCACCGCTTCGGTCTGGGTGCTCGGGCTGCCCTTGAACCATAACGCAACCCCGTCGTAGGTGCGACGCCACAGGCCGCCTTCGGGTGCATCGGCGATCGAGACGAGCGGTCGCTCGACGAGCGTCTTGCCGTCGAGTGCGATCTTGAGCGTGCCGACCTTCTGGTCCTTCGTGAACGGCGCGATCAGGCGCGATGGCATCTCGATCGATGGCTTCAAATCGTTGTAGCGCCCGCGCGGCAGCGTGATCGAGACGTCATCGGCCACGCCGAGCGCGACCGTATCGGCGGCGCCCTTCCATAGCACCGGGGTCGCGAGCGCCTTGTGCGCGTCGTAGAGCTTGTGCGTCTCGAAGAAGCGGAATCCGTAGTTGAGCACGCTCTGGTTGGCGTCGGCGCGTTCCTTCTCGCTGCCGGCGCCCATCACGACCGCGATCAGGCGCTGGTCGCCGCGTCTGGCAGAGGTCGCGAGACAGAAGCCCGCATCCTTCGTGTGCCCGGTCTTGATGCCGTCGACCGAGGCATCGCGCCAGAGCAGCGAGTTGCGGTTGTTCTGCTTGACCCCGTTCCACTCGAATTCCTTGATCGAATAGATCTTGTATTCCTCGGGGAAATCGCGGATCAGCGCGCGCGACAGCGTCGCGATGTCACGCGCGGTCGTGTACTCGTCCGGCGCCGGGAGGCCCGACGGATTGACATAGTGCGTGCCGTTCATGCCGAGCTGCTGGGCGTACTGGTTCATCAGTGCGGCGAACGTCTGCTCCGATCCGGCGGTGTGCTCGGCGAGCGCGATCGCAGCGTCGTTGCCCGACTGGATGATCATGCCGTAGAGCAGATCCTTGAGCTTGACCTTGCTGTTGAGCGCAAGGAAGCTCGTCGACCCGTCCGTGCTGGCGCCGCCGCCGCGCCACGCGTTCTCGCTGATGAAGACGTCGTCCTCGAGCTTGATCTTGCCGGCCGCGAGCTGCGCCGCGACGACGTAGGAGGTCATCACCTTCGTGATCGACGCGGGCTCGACCCGCGTGTCGACGTCGTTGCCGGCGAGGATCTGGCCGGTCGCGTAGTCCATGAGGACCCAGCTTTTGGCATTGAGCGTCGGTGCCGGCGGCACCGGGACGTTGAGCGCACCGGGCGGAGGCACGGGGACCGGAGCGGGCTGCATATCCGGCGTTGCTGCGGCGGCGGCGGGCTTCTGCTCCGCGGCGCTATCGTCGGCCTTCTTCTGCTGGGCTGCCGCCGCGCGGTGCCGGGTACGCGCCTCGAGGGGCTGGGCTGCGGACATCGCTACCGCGACGAGGAGACAGCACGCGGCGTTGTGTACAAATTGCATTTGCTTCATTCGTGCCTGGTTCCGGGGTTGGCGCGGTCGGGCCCGTGAGGCCAACCCGCGAAAAACAGCGAGAGTCGTACAGTTTACATGGCCCGGCTGAACGCATCGAGAGTCGGCGTGGCGCATTCAGTCGTCGATCGCCGCATGCGGTTCGCCGAGCCCCAGCGCTCGCACGCGAGGCGTCAGGCGATCGACCTCATCGGCATCACGTAGCGGCCCGAGACGCACGCGCGCGATCGCATGTCCGCCGATCTGGCTGTCGATGATGCTGACCTCGCCGATGCGGGCCTTGCGCAGCGTCTCCGCGGCGCGTTCCGCGTTGCCGTGATCCGAGAACGCGCCGACCTGCAAATATAGCGCCGGTTTGTGCGCTTTTTCTGGCGTGGCCGCGGCGACGATCAGGCTGGCGGCGCGGGGTGGTGGCGCGGGTGCGCCGCGCGCGGGCGGGCTGGCCGCGGCGCGCAGCGAAGGCGGCGCAGCGTTCGGATGCGCGGGGTCGATCGCGCGTACTTCCACGACGCCGGTGCCCTTCTGCCAGATGCCGAGCTTGAGCGCCGCGACGTAAGACAGATCGATGATGCGGTTTTCCGCGAACGGACCGCGATCGTTGATGCGCACGACCACGCTGGCGCCGTTGTCGAGATTGGTCACGCGTGCATAACTCGGCAGCGGCAGCGTCTTGTGCGCGGCCGTGTAGGCGTACATGTCGTATTTTTCGAAGTTCGACGTCGTGTAGCCGTGAAACTTGTTGCCGTACCACGAGGCGATGCCGCGTTCGACGTACCCCGACGCGGTCGGCAGCACCCGGTAGCTTTGCCCGAGCACCGTGTAGGGCGACTTGTTGCCGTACACCGACGCGGATTCGGCCTTGGGCACGGGCTCGGCAATCTTGCTGACATCCGGCGGCGGTCCGCCCGGACCCGAATCGTGCTCCTGCGCGTAGCGCGGGTCGCCGCGTGGCGCGGGCGGCGTGGCCACGCCGGTCGTCGGCGCCGCGCGGCGCGTGGACGGCGCGTGCGCACAACCCGCGAGCAACAGTGGCAGCGCGGCGAGCAGCGCCGTCGCAACGGGCCACAAGCCCCTGCGCGAACGCCTGCGAGGCGCCTCCGCGATCATCGCCCGGCGGATTTCTCGCCGACCGCGCCGCCGATCTCTTCGCTCAGCTGGAACGCGGCCAGGCTGTACAACGGACTGCGGTTGTAACGCGAGATCACGAAGAAATTGTTGAACGTGATCCAGACCTCCGGGCCGTCTTCGCCTTCGAGCCGGACCAGCGTCGCCGGCAGCATCGGGTCGACGGTCTCGGCGATCGTGTAGCCCCACTCGGCGAGCTGCTGCAGCGGATAGACCGGCTTGAGATTCTCCGGAGTCAGCGCGCGCGCGCTCGCGGAGATCTTCGCGCGGAACGCGACCGGTGCACCCTTCTGCCAGCCGTAGCCGACGAAATAATTAGCGACGCTGCCGACGATGTCGGGCAGCGAGCTCCATAGGTCGATCACGCCGTCGCCATCTTCGTCGCGACCGTAGCGCGCGACGCTCGACGGCATGAACTGGCCCCAACCCATCGCCCCCGCGTACGAGCCCATGAGGTTCTCGATCGGTGTCGGAAATGACGCGCCGTGCAGCAGGAACAGCTGGCGCAGTTCGCTGCGAAAGAAGTCCGCACGCGGTGGGTAGTAGAACGCGAGCGTCGTGAGCGCGTCGAGCACATGATAGCGGCCGGGCGTTCTGCCGTAGGCCGTCTCCACGCCGATGATCGCTGCGACGAGCGTCGCCGGCACGCCGGTCTGGTTCTCGACGCGACGCAGCAGTGGCTCGTTCGCACGGAAGAACGCGACGCCGTCGTTGATGCGCCGCTCGGTGAGGAAGATCGGCCGGTATTCGCGCCAGGTCTTCGATTCCGCGGGCCGCGAGATCGCGTCGATGATCGATTTCTGAAAGTGTGCCTTCGCGAGCGTCGCGAGGATGTCGGCGGCGGCAGGGCCGCCATCGCGCGCGAGATCGTCGGCGAACCTCTGCTCGGCAGCCGCGACGGCAGCGGGCGTCGGCGGGTCGTAAGCACGCGCCGTGCTCGCCGTGAGGATCAGAAACAGGCTGGCGCAGAGGCCGGCAGAGCGAGGGGTCATCGGCTGAACGGCGGCGGCTTTTTTTAAGGTCGGGCAAGCGTAACACGGCGCAGCGCATGATCCGCTCTACGCGAACAACCGCTCGCGCAGCCATTTCGTCGCGATCCATTTTTCGCCGGCGACGACCGGCGCGCCCGCGTGCAGCGTCTTGGTCGTCGGGTACGGCTCGGCGTAACTGAAGAAAACCGCGTTGCCCTGCTGCGGCATCACTTCGAGGTTGACGTCTGGGAATGTCGTCGCGCCGCCGCCCTCGGGCGTATTCAAGTAGATGATCAGACTCGCGACGCGCTGACCGCCGTGCTTGAGCAGCGCGGGCGTGCCGGCGTCGGTCGGATCGAAGTAGTCGTAATGCTGCTCGTATTCCGCACCGGGCTCGTAATGCAGGATCTGCAGACCCTCGCCGCGCTCCGCGGGCCAGTTGAGCAGCTTCGCGATGCGTTGCTCGATGCGCCGCGTAAGCTCGTCTTCGCCGCGATGGAAAAACATGCCCCGGCTCGTGCGTGCGGCGTCGACCTGCACGCCACCGGTCTTGCGATCGACGGTCTCCGAGCGTTTCATGCGCGGCTCCGCCGCGGCGCGCAGTTCGCCGCATTCCTCGGCGCTCAGCAGGTCGCCGAAGACGACGATGCGTGGCTCGCGCATCGCCAGAAGCACGCGAACGCGGCGGTCGCCCGCGTCGACGCAAAGCGGCGACTGCGCGAGATCGGGCTCGGGAACGTTTGCGATCGGCGCGTTCGCCGACACTGCGACGCGTGCCTTCGCACTCTGCGCGAGGGAGGCGCGCAACGCCTCGAACGCCGCCTGCTTCTGCCAGCCCGCGGCGATCAGCTCGCGCAGGATGTCGTCGCGTGTCGCGCCCGACAGCGCGCGATTCTCGATCCACTGCCGGGCTTCGGGGGTTATGACGGTTCGGGCCATCGGATTGCTGTGGTTCGCCTTGGGTCTTGTCGCGCCGCGATGAGCGGCGCCGCACGATCGAAGTGTACTCAAATGCTGCCTGCGTTCCGAGCGCATGCGCGCGGAGCCGGCGCGCCGTCAGTGGCGCCGGCGCTGCTGGTGGATCGACATCAGCATGCCGAAGCCGACGAGCAGCGAGACGACCGACGTGCCGCCATAGCTGATCAGCGGAAGCGGCACCCCGACGACGGGAAGGATGCCCGTGATCATGCCGCCGTTGACCATCACGTAGACGAAGAACGCCATGCTGATGGCGCCGGCGAGCAGGCGCGAATAGGTGTCACGCGCGTTCACGGCGATCCACAGCCCGCGCCCGACGATGAAGACATAGAGCGTAACGAGGCAGGCGACGCCGATCAGCCCCCACTCCTCGGAAAATACCGCGAAGATGAAGTCGGTGTGATGCTCGGGCAGGAACTCGAGCCGCGACTGCGTGCCGTGGTGCCAGCCCTTGCCGAACATGCCGCCGGAGCCCACCGCAATCTTCGACTGGATGATGTGGTAGCCCTTGCCGAGCGGATCCGCCTCGGGATCGAGCAGCGTGCGCCAGCGGTCGCGCTGGTACTCGTGCAGGAAGTGCCAGGCCATCGGCGCGGCCGCCGCGACCGACCCTAAGATCGCGACGATCTGCCACCACGCCATGCCGGCCAGGAATATCACGAACACGCCGCTCGCAACGACGAGCAACGCGGTGCCGAGATCGGGCTGCCTCGCGATCAGCAGCGCGGGGATCGCGATCAGCGCGGCGACGGTCGCGAGCGACGACAACCGCGGCGGCATATCGCGCTGGTTGAGCACCCATGCCGCCATCATCGGCACGCTGAGCTTGGCGAGCTCCGAGGGCTGGAAGCGCAGGAACTTGAGGTCCAGCCAGCGATGCGTACCGCGGCCTTCGCCGACCACGGCGACCGCGAGCAGCAAAACGATGCTGCCGACGTAGAGCCAAGGCGTCCATTTGCGCAACGTCTGCGGCGGCACGCGCGCGATCGTCAGCATGAGGATAATGCCGAGCACGAAACTCAAGCCCTGCTTGACGACAAGGCGCACGTCGAGGTCGGTGGCGCTGTAGAGCGTCGCCAGGCCTGCGCCGGCGAGCACCAGCAGCGCGAGACCCAGCGGCACGTCGATCGCGGGCTGGCGCCGTAGCCGCGCGAGGAATTCGCGCGCGCTGAACGTGAGTGCGTCGATCACCGCGTGGGCTCTGCCGCCGCGACCGGGCGCGAATCGTCGATGTATTTCAGCCAGCCGTCGAGGATCTTGCGCGCGATCGGCGCGGCATCCGACGCGCCGCTGTGACCGGCCTCGAGCGCGACGACCACCGCGATGCGCGGGTTGTCGGCTGGAGCGAAAGCCTCGAACGCCACCTGATGGCGATCCGCAGACGAGGTCGCGATGCTCGTCCAGGTTTCATCCGTGCGCGAGAAGCGCTCGGCCGTGCCGGTCTTGCCTGCGATGACATAGGGAAACGCGTCGCCGATACCGCGCGCCGTGCCGCCTGGCGAATTGACCACGCCGACCATGCCCTGTTCGATCGTCGGCCAGGTGAGCGGGTTATGGAAGATGCTGCCACGCGGCAGCCGCGGCGGTGCGGGCTGCGGCGGCTGGTTGAGGCCGCTCTGCAGCGCACGCAGCAGATACGGCTGGCGCCGCTCGCCCTTCGCCGCGATCGTCGCCAGTGCGGTGCCGAGTTGTATCGGCGTGACGACCCAGGCGCCCTGACCGATGCCGGCGATGACGGTCTCGCCCGGATACCAGGCCTTGTCTTGCGTCGCGCGTTTCCACTCGCGCGACGGCAACACGCCGACGCCCTCGCCCGACAAGTCGATGCCGGTCTTCTCGCCGAAGCCGAAGCGACCGAGGAAGTCACTGAAGCGATCGATGCCCATGTCGAGCGCGAGTGAATAGAAATACGTGTTGACCGACTCGGTGATCGCCGTGGCCATGTTGACCGCGCCGGCCGGGAAGTCGTCGCGGTACCCGCGCTCCTGACCCGGAATATGGAACTCGCCGGTCGAGACGACGGTATCGGTGGGCTTGCGAATGCCGAGCTCGAGACCGGCGGCGCCCACATAGGGCTTCATCGTCGAACCCGGCAGGAAGGCGCCCGCGATCGCGCGATTGAGCAGTGGCCGCGCCGGGTCGTTGATCAGGCGCGCGTAGTCGATCTGGCTGATGCCGTTGACGAACAGGTTGCCGTCGAAACTCGGCACGCTGACCAGCGCGAACACTTCGCCGGTGCGCGGATCGAGCGCCACCGCCGCGCCCGCGCGTCCGCTGAATGCCACTTCTGCGACACGCTGCAGACGGGTGTCGAGCGAAAGGTAGAGGTTCTTGCCCGGTGTCGGCGCGACGCGTTCAATCGGTTCGCCGATCTGGCGCCGGTCGGCGTTGACCTCGACGCGCTCGTAGCCCGGCGTGCCGTGCAATTCGTCCTCGTAGAAGCGCTCGATGCCGGTCTTGCCGATGTGCGTCGTGCCGCTATAGAGGTTCTCGTCGAGCTTGGCCAATTCGTTCGCGTCGATGCGCGATACGTAGCCAACGACCGGCGTTACCGTCTCGCCGAGCGGATACGAGCGGGTCAGGTACGGGCGGATGTCGACGCCGGGAAAACGCCAGCGGTTGATCGAGAAATGCGCGATCTCGGCCTCACTGAGCTTGAGCCGCAGCGGCACGCTCTCGAACGGCTTCTTGTTGCGCCGCGCCGTGTTGAAGCGCGTGATGTCGTCGTCGCTGATCGCGATCACGCTGCCCAAGTCGGCGAGCATCGCGTTGAAATTCCTGATGCCTTCGGGCACGACTTCGAGACGGAATGCCGCGGAGTTTTCCGCGAGCAGCACGCCGTTGCGGTCGTAGATGAGCCCGCGGCTCGGCGCGATGCCGCGCGTCGATATGCGGTTCGCCTCGGATTTCGCGCTGAATTCGTCGTGATGCGAGACCTGCAGGAAGACGAAGCGCGCGATCAGGGCTCCGAGGCACAGGATGATGAGGACGAATCCGACGACGGCGCGCGTGCGGAACACGTCGGCCTCGTGGCGGATGTTGCGCATAAGCTGCGAGCGCGTGAACCTGGCCATTGCGAGCGCTCAGGCCTCGTGGGCGCGCTGGCGCGCGCGCAGGTCGTCGAGCAGCAGGAACAGCCACGGCCACACGACCGTGCCGGCGACCGGCGCGAGCCAGAAGTCCGCGCCCGGTGCGGGGTCTCCCGCGAACGTGTGCACCATGAGGTATACGACGCGATCGTTGAGCAGCAGCCCGAACACCGCCATCGTCTGCTGCCACATCGGGAAGAAGCGCAGGCGCGAGCGGAAGCGCAGCGTGATGAAGCAGAGCACGCACAGGCGCATCGCCTGCTCGCCGAGCAGCTCGCCCGCAACGAGGTCTCCGACAACGCCGAGCGTGAACGCGAGTCCGAGCGGCACGCGTTCGGGCATCTCGAGCAGCCAGTAGACGAGCACGAGCGCGAGCCAGAACGGCTTCAGGGGCACGAGCACCGTCGGCAGCGGCGCAAGCGCGAGGACGTAGCACAGCGCGATACTGCCCCAGAACAACGCGTTGAGTCCGCGGCTACGGTTCATCGCTGTGCGCGCTTCGCGCCCGCGACGGGCGCGGTCGCGGCCGCGATCGCGGCGGGGTCGGCGATCGTCGTCGGCGGCCCGAACGTCGGCGCCAGCGTAGGCGGTCCGAGCGGCTCGGCGAGTTCGTGCAGCACGAGCACCTCGCCGCTGCGGTCGATCAGCGCGTCCGGCGTCGCCTTCGCCGCGGCGAACATGCCGCTCGGGTCGTTCGCGATCGCGCGGATCACGCCGACCGGAAAATCCGCCGGGAATCGCCCGCCGAGTCCCGAGGTGACGATGCGGTCACCGACCTTGACGTCGGCGCTGACCGGAATCGTCGGCAGGTCGAGCGTGTCGAGCTCGCCGGTGACGCTGCCGCGCGCGATCGTGCGCAGACCCGTACGCTCGATGCGCACCGGGATCGCATGCTCGCTGTCGGTGATCAGCATCACGGTGCAGCTGCGCGCGCGCACCTCGACGATCTGGCCCATCACGCCATGCGCGTCGATGACCGCCTGGCCGACCGCGACGCCGTTGTCGACGCCGACGTCGAGCGTGAGGTAGTGGCGCCTGAACGGGCCGAGGTCGACGTTGACGACGCGCGCGAGCTGCACCGACAGGCCGAGGGTCTGCTGCACCGCGAGCAGCTCGTGCAGGCGCTGGTTTTGTTCCTGCACGCCTTCGTAACGACGCAGCTGGGTCTGCGCGATCAGCAGCTCGCGGCTGAGCCGCGCGTTCTGTTCGCTGAGTGCGCCGCGGTCGGCGATTGCGACGCGCGTGTCGCGCGCGAGTTCGGCGGGCAGCGCGGCGATGCGGTAGAGCGGCTCGACGACCACGCCCGCGGCGTGGCGCGCATGTTCGATCCAGTCGCCGCGATGGTCGGCCACCATGCACGCGATCGACGCTGCGAGATACAGGATCAGGCGCAGCGTGCTCGAGGCGCCTTCACTGAACAGCGGAGCGGTGCTATTGGGAGCAATGGCCACGGCGGAACCGGATGCGAACTTCAGGACGCAGAATCGGGCGCTGCCGAACCCATGTCAAATCGCGATCCGCGGCGGCACGGGCTCGCGCGCTTTTTTGCGTTGCGCCAAGTGCCGCGCGCGGGCTGCGTCCGCGTCGGGATTGAAGGCTCGTCGCCCGGCATTCACTCCGACGCGAAGAAGTCGCTGCCGTGCTGATCGACGAGTTCGAGCGCACGACCACCGCCTCGCGCGACGCAGGTCAGCGGGTCGTCGGCCACGTGCACGTGCAGTCCGGTCTCCTCAGCGATCAGGCGATCGATGTCCTGCAACAGCGCCCCGCCACCGGTGAGCACGATACCGCGCTCGGCCACGTCGGAGCACAGTTCCGGAGGGGTCTGCTCGAGTGCCGCCCGAACCGCGGCAACGATGCCGGCAAGCGGCTCGTGCAGCGCGTCTAGGACTTCGCTCGAGCTGATCTTGAACATGCGCGGCACGCCTTCGGCGAGATTGCGCCCTGAGACTTCGATCTCGCGCGCCTCGTGCGGCGGGGCTGCGCAGCCGATCTCCATCTTGATGCGCTCGGCCGTCGACTCGCCGATCAGCGTGCCGTGGTTGCGGCGCACGTAGTTGATGATGGCCTCGTCGAAGCGGTCGCCGCCGATGCGCACGGACTGCGAATAGACGATGCCGTTGAGCGAGATCACCGCGACCTCGGATGTGCCGCCGCCGATGTCGAGCACCATCGAGCCGCGCGCCTCGTGCACCGGGATGCCGGCGCCGATCGCGGCCGCCATGGGCTCCTCGATCAGGTAGACGTCGCGCGCGCCGGCCGACTCGGCCGACTCCTTGATCGCGCGGCGCTCGACCTGGGTCGAGCCGCACGGCACGCAGACCAGCACGCGCGGGCTCGGGCGGAACATGCGCGCGCGGTGCACCTTCTTGATGAACTGCTTGAGCATCTCCTCGGTCATCGTGAAGTCGGCGATGACGCCGTCCTTCATCGGCCGGATCGTGACGATGTTGCCGGGCGTGCGGCCGAGCATGCGCTTGGCGTCGGCGCCGACCGCAGCGACCGAGCGCGGACCCCCGGGACCCCGATCCTGGCGGATCGCGACGACAGACGGCTCGTTGAGCACGATGCCCTGGCCGCGCACATAGATGAGCGTATTGGCCGTGCCGAGATCGATCGACAGATCGTTGGAGAAAAGCCCGCGTAAACCTTTGAACATTCTTCGATTCCGATACTACCAAGTCGCGTCTTGGGAAAAAGCGCGCCAGTGTATTAAGCGCAGCCGGGCTAAGCAAGGAAATATGGCGTTAAATCGTGACTTTCCGCGGGCATTTGCGCGTAACGTCGCAGCAGCGCCCGGCCCCGGCGCGAGCGCGCCAGGGCCGCGACGAGCGCGGCCGATCCCGCCGCGCCCACAGGTCGGTGTGTTATGGTCCCGATTCTTCGCGTCGCCTTCACGTTTCCATGTCGATCGACAGCGCCACTGTGCGCCATATCGCGCGTCTCGCACGCCTCGGCATCGCCGACGGCGACGTCGCGCCCATGGCTGTCGAACTCGCGCGCGTGCTCGAGCTCGCCGACCAGCTCGCCGCCGCGCACATCGACGGCGTCGAACCGCTGGCGCATCCGCACGAGCAACCGCTCTCGTGGCGCAGCGACACGGTCAGCGAGTCCGACAACGCCGTGACCTTCCTCGCGCTCGCGCCGGACGCACGCGGTGGCCTCTACGTCGTCCCCAAAGTCATCGAGTAGCAACACGATGTCCGTCTCCCTCGCGCAACTGGCGCTGGATCTGCGCGCGCAACGCGTCAGCGCGACCGAGCTCGCGCAGTCGGCACTCGCGCGCGCCGGCGCCAGCGGCGGACTCAACGCGTTCATCACGCTAGACGCAGACGGGGCGCTCGCCGCCGCGGCGCGTGCCGACGCGGCGCTCGCGGCGGGCGACGCCGCACCGCTCGCGGGCATTCCGTTCGCGCACAAGGACATCTTCTGCACGCGCGGACTGCGCACGACCTGCGCTTCGCGCATGCTTGAAAACTTCGTGCCGCCCTACGACGCGACCGTCGTCGCGCGCCTCGCCGGCGCCCACGCGGTGTCGATCGGCAAGACGAACATGGACGAGTTCGCGATGGGCTCGTCCAACGAGAATTCGTCGTTCGGTCCGGTGTGCAACCCGTGGGACGAGACGCGCGTGCCGGGCGGCTCGTCCGGTGGCTCGGCCGCGGCCGTTGCCGCCGGCATCGTCCCGTTCGCGACCGGCACCGACACCGGGGGGTCGATACGACAACCTGCCGCGTTCTGCGGCATCACCGGCCTGAAGCCGACCTATGGGCGCGTCTCGCGCTGGGGCATGATCGCGTTCGCGTCGAGCCTGGACTGCGGCAGCGTGCTGGCCAGAAGCGCCGCCGACTGCGCGACCGTCCTCGCCGCGATCGCCGGACACGACCCGCGCGACGCGACCAGCGTAAAGCGCGACATCGACGACTACGCCGCGGCATCGGCGACGCCGCTCGCCGGGCGCCGCATCGGCGTCGCGCGCGAGTATTTCGGCGCAGGCATCGACGCGGGCGTCGCCGACGCGGTGCTCGCGGCGCTGGCCGCGTACGAGCGGCTCGGCGCGACGCTCGTCGACATCTCGCTGCCGAACGCGCATCTCGCGATTCCGGCCTACTACGTGATCGCCCCGGCGGAGGCATCGAGCAACCTCGCGCGCTTCGACGGGGTCCGCTACGGCCATGCCTGCAGCGAGCCGAAGTCGCTCGAAGACCTGTACTCGCGCTCACGCGCCGAGGGCTTCGGCACCGAGGTGAAGCGGCGCATCCTCGTCGGCACCTACGCGTTGTCGGCAGGCTACTACGACGCCTACTACCTGCGCGCGCAGCGCGTGCGCAGGCTCATCGCACGCGACTTCGCCGAGGCGTTCGAGTCGGTCGACCTTATCGCCGGTCCGACCGCGCCGACGGTCGCGTTCCGCCTCGGCGAGAAGTCCACCGACCCACTCGCGATGTACGCGGCCGACGTCAATACGGTCGCCGTCAACCTCGCGGGCCTGCCCGCGATCTCCGTGCCCGCGGGATTCAGCGACGGCCTGCCGGTCGGCCTGCAGCTGATCGCGCCGGCGTTCGGCGAGGGCGCGCTGCTCAACGCCGCGCACCAGTTTCAGCTCTCTAGCGACTTCCACCTGCGCACGCCCACGGTGCCTGCATGAGCGCGCAACCCGCAGCGTCGACCGCGCACGGCGAATGGCAGCCGGTCATCGGCCTCGAGATCCATGCGCAGCTGTCGACGCGCAGCAAGCTGTTTTCGGGCGCCGCGACCGCGTACGGCGCCGAGCCGAACACCCAGGCGGGCTCGGTCGACGTCGCGCTGCCCGGCACGCTGCCGGTACCCAATCACGCGGCGCTCGACAAGGCGATCCGCTTCGGCCTCGCGATCAACGCACGCATCGCCACGCACAGCGTGTTCGCGCGCAAGAACTACTTCTATCCCGACCTGCCGAAGGGCTACCAGATCAGCC
>JBDTYX010000221.1:0-5192 GCA_040005435.1 Rudaea sp.
TTCGCGCGGCACCCAGTCGAGTTCGCGGCGGATCTTGCCCGCGTCGATCGCGTAGCGGCGATCGTGGCCAGGGCGGTCCTTCACGAACGAGATCAATGACTCGCGGCCCGCCCCACCTGCCAGCGGATGGCGCTCGTCGAGCAGCGCGCAGATCGTGCGCACGACATGGATGTTCTCGCGCTCGGCCTCGCCACCGATGTTGTACACCTCGCCGGCACGTCCGCTTTTCAACACGGCTCGTATTGCACCGACATGGTCGCCGACGAACAGCCAGTCGCGCACGTTACGCCCGTCGCCGTAAACCGGCAGTTTCTCGCCGGTCAGCGCCTTGTGGATCATCAGCGGAATGAGTTTTTCGGGAAACTGGAACGGACCGTAGTTGTTCGAGCAATTCGTCGTCAGCGTCGGCAGGCCGTAGGTGTGGTGGAATGCGCGGACGAGGTGATCCGACGCGGCCTTCGACGCGGAGTACGGCGAGTTCGGCGCATACGCCGTGGATTCCGTGAACTTGCCCTCGGCGCCGAGCGACCCGTAGACCTCGTCGGTCGACACGTGCAGGAAGCGGAAGCTCGCGCGCTGCACCTCGCCGAGCGCGCGCCAGTGCGCGAGCGTCGCCTCGAGCAGGCCGAGAGTGCCGACGACATTCGTGTGGACGAATTCGGCGGGCCCGTCGATCGAACGGTCGACATGTGATTCGGCCGCGAAGTTGACGACCGCATCGACCTGGTGTTCCGCCAGCAGCCGCGCGACGAGCGCGCGATCTCCGATGTCTCCCTGGACGAAGATGTGCTGCGAATTGCCGCTCAGGCTCGCGAGGGTATCGAGATTGCCGGCATAGGTGAGCTTGTCGAGATTGACGACACGCAGACCGCCGGCGACGGCATCGAGCACGAAATTGCCGCCGATGAACCCCGCCCCGCCCGTCACCAATAGCGTCGTCATCAAAAGTCCTGTAAAGGCGCCCCGCGACGGGCTGGCAAGGCGCCAAAGCGTTGGCGCAGCGGCATTTTAGCCGATCTACCGCATTGCCGAAACCACACGTTCGCGAGGTCGTCCCGGTCGGCAACGCCCTGATACACTCCAGCCCGGACAGTTTTTGTTTGTTGGGGATGATCACCGAAGTCGCTCTGGTTGTGTTTCTTGCCGTGCTGAACGGCTTCTTCGCGCTCAGCGAGATGGCGCTGATGACTTCGCGCAAGCTGCGCCTCAAGCAGCTCGCGCGCTCCAGTCGTCGCGCGCAGATCGCACTCGATTTGACCCAGCAGCCGGAGCAGTTCCTCGCGACCGTCCAGGTCTTCATCACGCTGCTCAGCATCGGCACAGGCACCGCGCTCGGCGTGAGCCTCGGCGAAAAGATCGCCACGCTGCTCGCCGACCTGCAGGTGCCCTGGCTCGTCACTTACGCGTTGCCGGTCGGCGTCGCGCTGAGCGTATTCCTCATCACGTTCGCGAACATGCTGCTCGGCGAGCTGCTGCCGAAGCGCCTCGCGCTGGTCTCGCCCGAGCGCTTCGCGACCGCGGTCGCTATTCCGATCCGCGTGCTGACCTGGATCGCGATGCCGGCCGCATTCGTGCTGATCGGCATCACGCGATTCTTGCTGCGCCTGTTCAAGTTCGATCAGGTGAGCAATGAGCGCGTCAGCGAGGAGGAGATCCGCCTGCTCGTCTCCGAGGGTGCCGAGCAGGGAGTAATCGACTCCGACGAGCGCAACATGGTCAATCGCGTGCTGCGCCTCGGCGACCGCAGCGTCGACAGCCTCATGACGCCGCGTCCACGCATCGCCTGGCTCGACATCGCGGCGCCGCTCGCGCAAAACATCGCGACGATGCGCGAGTCCTCGCACTCCTCCTACCCGGTGTATCGCGGCGGTGACAAGGACGTGGTCGGCGTCCTGCGCGTCAAGAATCTCATCGAGATGATCGAGAATCCGCGCGGCGACCTGTTCAAGCAATTGGCCAAGCCTGTCTACGTGCCGGGCACCGCGCGCGCACTGGATCTACTCGAGGAACTACGCGAGGAGGAGTCGCCCCTCGCGCTGGTTGTCGACGAATACGGCGACATCGACGGCCTCGTCACGCTCAACGACCTGCTCGGCGCGGTCGTCGGCAAGGGCGCGACACCCACGCTCGGCTCGGAATTCGCGAAGTCCGGCGACGCGCCCATCGTGCGCCGCGACGACGGCAGCTGGCTGATCGACGGCGCGCTCAGCGTCGAGGACCTGCGCGAGCTGACCAGCATCGCGCGTTTCCCGCAGGAAGAGGACGACGACTACCGCACCGCGGCCGGCATGGTCATCGCCCAGTTCGGCCACATCCCGCACACGGCCGAGCATTTCGACTGGAGAGGCTATCGCTTCGAGGTCCTCGATCTCGACGGCGCCCGCATCGACAAGATCCTCGTCTCGAAGATCGTCGAGACACGCCCCGACGAGGACGATACCGGCTGACGCACCGCGTCGGGTTCTCGCGTTCTCACCTTCTGGCCGCTCGGCTACCCGCCTCCGAGCCGTATCGCGTTCTCGCCTTCTCGCTGCTCCGCTGCTCCGCTGCTCGCCTCCGAGCCGTATCGCGCCCTGCCTTCTCAATGCTCCGCTGCTCGCTCCGAGCCATATCGCGTTCTCGCCTTCTCGCCGCTCGGCTACCCGCCTCCAAGCCGTATCGCGTTCTCGCCTTTTTTCGCCTCTCGCACTCGCGTCCGCAGGTGTCGGAGAGATCTAGCGCGTGGATGATGCGTCGCGCGTGGCGAGTCGCGCCATGCGCTGGGCGTCGTCGAAGATGCCGCGCAGGATGCGCACCTCGCGTTGCTCGAGCTGCGCGTGCGAGAACAGGCGGCGCAGGCGCCGCTCGATCGTCACGGGCGAGCGACCCTTGTGAAAGTCGATGTCGACGAGGAGCTGCGAGAGGTGTCCGTAGAAGTGCTCCATCTGCTCCGCAGTCGCGCGCGGATCGGTCTTGGTCTCGGGCGCGGCGCCGGGCGAAACGGCGAGCGCCGCATTGCGCAATTCGTAGGCGAGCACCTGCACCGCTTGGGCGAGATTGAGCGAGGAAAACCCGGGATCGCTCGGAATGTGCACAGCTGCATTGCAGCGCATCAGCTCGTCGTTCTCGAGGCCCGTGCGCTCGTTGCCGAACACGATCGCTACCTCGCCTACGCGGGCCGCTGCGTCGGCCGCCGCTGCGGCTTCGCGCGGCGCGAATTCTGGCAACTGCACGCCGCGCCTGCGCGCGGTGCAGCCGAGCACGAGCGTGCAGTCGGCGATCGCATCGACGAGGGCCGGCACGACCGTGATCGCGTCGAGCACGTCGTCGGCCCCTGCGGCCATCGCGGTCGCGTCGGCATGCGGGTACTTGTGCGGAGCGACAAGCACGAGGCGCGTGAATCCCATCGTGCGGATCGCGCGTGCCGCGGCGCCGACGTTGCCGGGATGCGACGGGCGCACGAGGACGAAGCGGAGGCCGGCGCCGGCACTGGCGGCCGGGGGTGGCGGGATGTGGGCGTCGGACATGTCTGCTGCGGGCTCGTGGCAAGACGCATTATGCGCGAACATTGCGCCCCAAGTCCGCGGCGCAGAAGGCGAAATGCCGATCCGGCGGCGCGCTTTGTGCTACCCTGCGCGCCGCCGCGCGCGTCCGCGGCATGTTCTTTTCCAGATCCCGATCGGAGTCCACCATGCCCCGTCCCGCCGTCAATGTCGCGGTCAAAGCCGCGCGCGCCGCCGGTAACATCATCCTGCGCTATCTGAATCGCGTCGAGCAACTCGCCGTCGAGGAAAAGTCCCGGCACGACTACGTCAGCGAGGTGGATCGCCTGGCCGAGGCGGAGATCATCAAGGAACTCCGGCGTGCCTACCCCGATCACAGCGTGCTCGGCGAGGAATCGGGGCAGAAGGGCAAGACCGACAAGGTCTGGATTATCGATCCGCTGGACGGCACCGCCAACTACCTGCGCGGGTTCCCGCACTTCTCGGTTTCGATCGGCTTCCGCGACCACGGCGACCTCATCTACGGCGTCGTCTACGACCCGCTGCGCGACGAAATCTTCACCGCGAGCAAGGGCGACGGCGCATTCCTCAACGATCGACGCATCCGCGTGAGCAAGCGCGAGACGCTGCAGGGCGCGCTGATCTCGACCGGATTCCCCTATCGCCAGCGCCAGCACATCGAGCCGCAGCTCGCGATGACGCGCGCGCTGTTGACCGAGGCCGAGGACATCAGGCGCACGGGTTCGGCCGCGCTCGACCTGGCTTATGTAGCTGCGGGACGTCTGGACGGCTACTTCGAGATCGGCCTGCAGCCCTGGGACATGGCCGCGGGCGTGCTGATCGTGCGTGAGGCGGCCGGCCATACCTGCGACTTCGCGGCGCGCAACGGCATGCCCGACAGCGGCAACATCATCGCCGGCAACCATTTCATCGCGGCCGCGATGGCCAAGGTCATCGGCGAACACGCGCCGCCGACGCTGCTCAAGGCCTGATCGCGACCGTCACTCGGCACGCGAGCGTCCCCCTCCAAAAAAAAGGCCTTCCCTGGCACTGGAGTTGTCGGATCAGACGGTCATGCGCTCGCGACGCGCGGTTGCGCCAGCGCGGCGTGGGCGCGATCCAGGCCCGCGACGAGGTCGGCGACGAGATCCTCGGTCGTCTCGATGCCCACCGAAAGGCGCAGCAGGCCATCGCCGATGCCAGCCACGCGGCGCGCTTCGGCATCCATCGAGGCGTGGGTCATCGTCGCCGGATGGGCGACCAGACTCTCGACTCCCCCGAGCGATTCCGCCAGCGTGAAACAGTCGAGGCCGCGCACGAATTCCCGGACCGCCGGGATACCACCGCGCAATTCGAACGACACCATCCCGCCGAATCCGAATTGTTGCCGCACGGCAATCTCGTGACCCGGATGATCTTCCAGTCCGGGATAGTGCACGCAGGCGACCTCGGCGTGCGACGACAGCAGGCGCACGACCTGCTCGGCGTTTTCCTCATGCGCGCGAATCCGGGCGTGCAGCGTCCGCACACCGCGCAGGGTCAGGAAGGAATCAAACGGTGCGCCGGTGAGGCCGAGGCAATTGGCCCACCAGCGCAGTTCCTCGAACAGACCAGGATCCCGCGCGACAACCGCGCCGCCGACGACGTCACTGTGGCCGTTGAGGTATTTGGTGGTGGAGTGGAGCACGAGGTCGGCACCGAGGTCGAGCG
>JBDTYX010000222.1:0-5110 GCA_040005435.1 Rudaea sp.
ACGAGTCCGAATTCGACGATCATCGCGCGCTGGACCTTCCAGGGCGGGCAGCTCGTGAAGGAAGACACGCAGACACTCGCCGCGGCAGGCGCGAACACGACCTCGCTGCGCATCAGCAAGGCCGATGGCTGGCCGGTGGGTTCCTACTCGCTCGACGTGATGCTCGACGGCAAGTCGATTTCGACGACGCCATTCACGGTGAAGTAACTACGCGGCGCAAGCCGATTCCGACAAGAGAACGGGCGCCGATGCGCCCGTTCTTTTTTCCGCGAGTGGAATGTTGCGCAGCGGCGACCCTGGCGCTCACCAGATCTTCACGCGCACGTCGGCGTCGCGCACCATCGGGCTGTCGGCCTTGCACGAGAACGCCCGCGCGAACGCGGGCATGTTGGACGGCGCTGCGATCGCGCGGAACTGGCCGGGCGCATGCGGATCGGTGTTGAGGCGCACTTTCGCCTCGCTGGGCAGCGTGTTCGTGCGCCACACGCGCGCGAAGCCGATGAAGAAGCGCTGCTCCTGGGTCAAGCCGTCGAGCTTCGTCTTCGCCTCCGCCGGATTCTTGTTCAGCGCAACCTGCAGCGCGTCGTAGGCGACGTTGAGGCCGCCGAGGTCGGCAATGTTCTCGCCGAGCGTGAGCTTGCCCTTCACGTGCAGGTCGTCGAGCACGACGTATCCGTCGAACTGGCTCACGAGCTTCGCGGTGCGCGACTCGAATTGTTGCTTGTCCTCGTCGCTCCACCAGTTGGCGTTGTTGCCCATCGCGTCGAACTGGCTGCCCTCGTCGTCGTAGCCGTGGATCATCTCGTGTCCGATCACCGCGCCGATGCCGCCGTAGTTGAGCGCATCGTCGGCGTGTGCATCGAAGTAGGGAGGCTGCAAGATCGCGGCGGGAAACGTGATCTCGTTCTTCAGCGGATTGTACGAGGCGTTGACGGTCTGTGGCGTCATCCGCCATTCGGTCCTGTCGACGGGCCGGCCGATGCGCGCGACCTGCCAGTCGTGGTTGAACCGGTTGGCGGCGAGGATGTTTGCGGCATAGCCGGCGCGCGCGATCGAAAGACCGGTCCAGTCACGCCATTTGTCCGGATAGCCGATCTTCGGCCGGAACGTGTCCCATTTCTCGAGTGCCCTCTTCTTCGTCGCCTCGCCCATCCAGTCGAGCTTCTCGATGCGCGCCTTGAGTGCGACGCGCAGGTTGTCGACGACCTCCTGCGCGCGCTGTTTGGATTCGGGTGGGAAATTCTTCGCGACATAGAGCTGACCCATCGCCATGCCCATGCTGCCGTTTACGGCGCCGAGCACGCGTTTCCAGCGCGGCTGCATTTCCTTCTGGCCGCGCAGCTCGTGCTGGTGGAAGTCGAAATTCTCGGCAACGAAGGCCTTGCCGAGATACGGCGACGCATCGTCGATCGCGTGGTAGCGCAGGTACGCCTTCCACTGCGCGACCGGTACGTCGACGAGCATCTTGTCGAACGTCGCAAACCATTCCGGATGGGAGAGCGAGAAGCCGCTCGCCTGCGTGATCCCCTGAGCCGCGAAGAAGCTCGTCCACGAAAAATGCGGCGTCGCCTTTTCGGCTTCCGCAAACGATACGTAGTGGTACTGGTTCTTCGGATCACGAGACTCGGTCGGCGACAGCGACGCCCTCGCGTCCTGCGTCTCCCACGCGAGGATCGACTGCGCGTCCTGTTTCGCCTCCGCGGGCATGACGCCTGCGAGCGAGAGGATCTTCTCGATGTGCGTGACATACGCCGTGCGGATGCGCACGTAATCTGGCTTGTCCTCGAGATAGTAGGCGCGCTCGGGAAGGCCGAGGCCGCCCTCGCCGGCGTAGCCGATCATCATCTGCGAATTCTTGAAATCGGGAAATGCGCCGAAGCCGAACACCTGGCCGAGCCCGCGCGCGTGCGCATTGATGAGGTATGCCGGGAGGTCCGCGGCGCTCTTGATCGTGGCGATCCGCGCGAGCTCGGGCTGCAGCGGCGCGAGAGCGGCCTCTTCGATCGCCGCCTCGTCGAGGCCGCTCGCGTAGAGATCGCCGAGCTTGCGCTCGATCGTGTCAGCGCCGGACTTCGCGAGGCCCGCACCCTCGACCAGCCCGCGTTGCGACAGCAAACTGGCTTCGCGAAGTTCGTCGAACGTGCCCCAGCGCGTACGGTCCGCGGGAATCGGGTTCGCGGCGGCCCACTTGCCGTTGACGTAGTCGTAGAAGTCGGCGCACGGCTTGGCGGACGCGTCGAGCGACGCCGTATCGATCCTGCTGGTCGCCACGTTCGCGGCGATGCCGGCGGCCGGCACCGCGAGCAGGATTGCGAAAGTGCGCGCCAATGGGTGCTTTCTAGGAAGGTGCATGAGGTTTCTCTCCGCTGGTGTCCCGCGAGTGGACCGTGAACTTGCGACGCTAAGACCGGCGCGCTCATCACCACCCTGTGCCGGAGGTCACGCCGTCGTGAAGCCGCGATAGCGCCCTCGCGGCAATGGCGCGCGCGAAAAAAAGCGGCCGGCGAAAGCCGGCCGTGCGAGGCGTTGCATGAAGGCGAACAAATGTTCGTCGTGCACCCAAGATAGGCCGGACGCGATCACGGCGCCCGTGCCGAAAGGCATGCCATCAGCGCGCCGCGCGGACCGCAGCGAGGGCGGCCGCATCGAGCGCAACCACCGGATAGCGGCCGACATGCTCGACCGCGTACCACGGCGAGCGCTCGTAGAAGAAGGCGAGGCGGGCCTCGGCGTCGGCCGCGAAGGCCTTGTCGCTAGAAAGGCGTGTCTCGAACTCCTTCTTGAGACCGGGGTCGGCCGCGAGCATGTCGCGCGCGAGGCGCTCGCTCACGCGTGCATCGGGTTCTTCCTTCTGCTCGAACGCCGCGTTGAAGAAGCCCCAGCGCAGCAGCGAATCGGGCGCGCGCGGCTCGAGCAGGTTGACGACGACGTTCGCGGCGCGCTGGTCGAGCGCGACGATGACCGCGCCGGGCGCGAACGTCTGCGTCTCGCGCGCCGTCTCGGCCTTGAACTCGGTCAGCATGATGCGTCCCTCGAAGGGCCGCCTGGCCCATTGCGGCTCGCGCAGCCACGTCGCGCGCACCTGCGCCGAGACGGGGCGCGTCGTCGCTTCGGTGCGCAGGCCGTGCGCGTGCAGCTTGTCGATTATCGCAGGCCATCCGGCGGGTACGAGATAGGCCGCGGGCAACGCGGCGCGCTCGGTCGCGACGAGGTCGCGCCAGTACGGCACCACATAGGTCCTCGGCTTCGCGGGCTCATATTGCGTCCACGTGTCGCCCGACACGGCACTGGGGGTCTGGCTGAACGCGAAGCCCTTGAGCTTCAGCGGCTGCGACTGGTCGCTCGTCGCGAACAGGATCGGCAGGCTCGCGTCGGCCGCGCGCGCGCGCGCGACCGCGTCGCGGTCGGCGGCGAGCACCGCATTGCGCAACTCGCCCGGATGCGCATCGAGTTCGTCGAGGATCAGCGCGAGGAGATCGTAGGTCGCGCGTACGCGTATCGCGTACGACTTCAGCATGTGCGTCTCGACGAGCAGCACGGCGCGGTTCTGCAGTGCGACGTAGCCGGTCGAGAAGCGCGGTCCCGAGCCGAAATTGACGATCCCCTTCGTGATGTCGCGGTGGTCCTTGAGCTCGAGGTATGGCGACAACAGGTGGCCGTGTTTCTCCATCTGCGCGAACACGCGCTGCTTCAGTGCTCGCTCCTGCCACGCCTTGACGCCGTCGTCGAGCGGCCCCCAATCCTCGGTCCACCAGGTGAGGTCGTACTGGTAGTCCGCGCCGTCGGTCGTGTGCACGTCGACGAGCAGGTCCGGCAGCCATGCGTTCCACAATTGCAGCCAGGCGCGCATCTCGGGCGCGTCGGCCTTCATGTAGTCGCGATTGAGGTTGAGATTCTCCGCGGTCGCGCGGAAGCCCATCTCGGCCGGACCGTTCTGGTTGATGCGGTTGTAGGCCGAACGATTCTCGTGGCCGTCGACGTTGAACAGCGGCGCGTACAGCAGGATCGTGTGATCGAGTGCATGCGGTCGCTTCGTCGCGATCGACAGGTCGCGCAGCAGCATCAGCCCGGCGTCCTTGCCCTCGATCTCGCCCGCGTGGATACCGGCCTGGACGAACAGGATCTGCTTTCCCGATGCGCGTGCTGCCTCGGGCGTCGTCTCGCCGCCGCTGCTCGCGATCACGAGCATGAGGTCGCGCCCCTCGGGCGACACGCCGAAGCGGGTCAGGTGGATGCGCTCGGGCGCGGCCGCCGCGAGGCGTTCTAGATAGGCGTGGGTCTCGGCATAGCTCGGCGTCGATGCGAATCCGGACTTTTCCGCGGGCGTCACCCAGTCGTCGGCCGCGACGGCCGCCACGGGAGCCGCGAGCAAGGGCAAGAGCAGGATCGCGCGGATCATGGCGTCCGCGGCCGCTCGACCGGCACCTCGATCGGCGCATGCATGTTCGGCAGGGAGTCGGGCCCCGCGGCGCCGCCCGAGAGGAGGAACGCCATTGCCTGGTCCACGCTCCAGTCGGTCGCGATGAGATCGCGGACCGGTACGATCTCGAGGTAGCCGCCGGTCGGATTCGGCGTCGTCGGCACGTATACCGCGGCGAACTCGAGTCCGCTCGAATCGAGGAATGTGCGCGTGACGAATCCGATCGTCTTGAGCGTCGGCGACGGAAAGCCGATCAGCACGACGCGCTGTGTGCTGCCCGGCTTCTTCTGCATCAGCGTCATCAGCTTCTTGGTGCCACCGTAAATCGTATGCACGAGCGGGATGCGTTCGATGAGCGCCTCGAATCCGGCGAGCAGGCGCTGACCCATGACGAAGCTCGCGGCGAGGCCGATGAGGTAGAGCGCGACCACGGTTCCGATGAACGCGATGATCGAGTGCAACCATTCCTGACCGAGCCACTCGGCCGCGCTCGGGAAGATCGCGCTCAACACCGCAAACGTCCCGGCGACCGCCGGCTCGCCGACATGCGAGAGGAAGCTGAAGATGAACTTGAAGACGATCCACGTCAGCCACAGCGGTATGAACGTGAGCAAGCCGGTAATCAGGTAACGCTGCAGATGGAAGCGTGGCATGGGCACGGGCGAGGCGAGGGGTCGCGGCATGATAGCC
>JBDTYX010000223.1:0-5085 GCA_040005435.1 Rudaea sp.
GTCACCTGGTGCTCGGCCATCGCCTCGAGCAGTGCACTCTGCGTCTTAGGCGTCGCGCGATTGATCTCGTCGGCGAGCACGAGCTGGGCGAACAGGGGGCCGGGGTGGAAGCGAAAGACGCCGGGCCCTGGGCCTAAGTCGCTGCGTTCGTAGACGCTGACGCCGATGATGTCCGAGGGCAGCAGGTCCGACGTGAACTGCACGCGCTGGAAGCTCAACGCGAACGTTGCGGCCAGCGCATGCGCGAGCGTGGTCTTGCCGACGCCCGGCAGGTCTTCGATCAGCAGGTGGCCGTCGGCCAAGAAGCACGCGAATGCGGTGCGCACCTGCACGGCTTTGCCGAGCACGACGCGGTTGACCTGTTCGACAGCGGCATCGAGCGAGCGGCGCAGCGCTTCGTCGACCAGTGCGGCGGCAGGCGCGCTGCCAAGGGAAATGAGTGCCATTGCGATGGAGTATAGGCAGATCGCGGCAAAACAAGTGCGCCGCCGCGCTTGCTCAGATTGGCGCGACGCCCGCCTCGCGCAGCAGGCGGCAGACCGCGATCAGCGGCAGTCCGATCAGTGCGGTCGGGTCCTGCGAGTCGATGCGCTCGAACAACCCGATGCCGAGCCCCTCCGCCATGAAGCTGCCCGCGCAATCGAGCGGTCGTTCGCGCGCCACGTAGCGTTCGATCTCGTCGTCATCGAGGACCCGGAACGTCACCACCGTCACGTCGATGGCTTGTCGCACGACCGTGCGGTCGCCACGCGCGTCGACCAGGCAGACCGCGGTATGGAACGAGACGGTGCGGCCGCTGCTCGCGCGCAGCTGGCGATGCGCAGCTTCGATGCTGCCGGGCTTGCCCAGCGGCTCGCCTGCGCATTCGGCTACCTGGTCGGAACCGAGGACGAGGCTTCCCGCGTTCCGCGCAGCGACCGCGCGCGCCTTCGCTGTGGCGAGGCGCAGCGCGAGCTGCGCGGCCGCTTCGCCCGCGAACGCAGTCTCGTCGACCGCCGGGGCCTGCCAGTCGAACGCGAGGTCCAGCCGCGCGAGCAATTCGCGCCGGTAGGGCGAGGTCGAGGCCAGTATCAGCGGTACGTGTTGAGCGTGGTGCATGGCGTGATTTCCGCGACAAAACAGCTGGTTGGGTGCGGCTGCGCCCAAGCGGCGAGTATGACAAAAGATTGACTTTGTGCAGCGCCGCACCTACCATCGCGCGCGCCGTGTCCTCCGCCTTGATGCCAGAAATAGTCGACCCGTGGCGCATGGTGCAAGCCCGGCGCTCGTTCCAGGGCAGATTCCCGCTGTCGGCGCTCAAGCGTCTGGCGACGGCGCTGGCCACGACCGAGGGCGAAGTCGAATATGAGCTCGATTTCGACAGAGACGAATTTGGTGTTTCCGGGGTGCGCGTGCGCGCAACGACGGCATTGCCGTTGACGTGTCAACGCTCGCTCGAGGTTTTCGCGTTTCCGGTGAGCGTCGATGCGCGGCTCGGCTTCATCGTCCATGAAGAAGACGAGGCGGGGCTTCCGCAGGACTACGAACCTCTGCTCCTCGACCCGGCCGGACTACGGCCGGCCGATGTGATCGAGGACGAATTGATTCTGGCTTTGCCGCTCGTTCCGGTAAAGCCGGGTACCATAGAGATAGAGCGCGAGTGGATGCAGGACGGCGCCGGTGATGTCGAACCGAAGCCGAATCCATTCGCGGTATTGAAGAAATCGACATTCGATAAATGAGTTTGGAGAAGTAACATGGCCGTTGCCAAAAGCCGTAAATCCCCGTCACGCCGCGGCATGCGCCGCTCGCACGACGCACTCTCGACGCGCCAGCTGTCGACCGACCCGACGTCGGGCGAAGTGCATCTGCGTCACAACATCACCAAAGACGGCTACTACCGTGGCCGCAAGGTGATCGAGAGCAAGACCCCGGTCAAAGACGAAGACTAGAATCCTGACGCGTCCGGCGCGGGCACAGCGTGCTCGGGCCGTCGTGATCTGATCGAGTGGAAATGAGCGGGTTTCGACGTTGCCGCCCCCGGCTCGCGAGGGGGACGGGTGAGCCGTGCAACGGATTAGCCTTTGCGCGCCGTCCTTTCGGATTGTTGACGACCCCGGCCGCCACGGCCGTCCTCGCTTCGCACCTTCCAGGGGGGATGGCGCCTTGAGCTATGCACGCATCGCCGGTACTGGCAGTTACTTGCCGGAACGCATCGTCAGCAACGCCGAAATGGAGAAGCTCGTCGATACGTCCGACGAGTGGATCGCCGCGCGCACGGGTATTCGCCAACGCCACATCGCCGCGGAAGGGCAGACCACCGGCGATCTTGCCTACCACGCCTCGCTCGCGGCACTCGAGGCGGCGGGTGTCAGCGGCGCGGACCTCGATCTCATCGTGGTCGGCACGACGACGCCCGATCTGATCCTGCCTTCGACCGCTTGCCTGCTGCAGCATCGCATCGGCGCCAACGGCTGCGCGGCATTCGACGTCAACGCGGCCTGCTCGGGATTCGTCTATGCACTGACGGTGGCCAACCAGTTCATCCGCGCCGGCACCGTGAAGACTGCGCTCGTCGTCGGCGCCGAGACGCTGTCGCGCATGCTCGACTGGACGGATCGTACGACCTGCGTGCTGTTCGGGGACGGCGCGGGCGCGGTCGTCCTGAAAGCCGATGACACGCCCGGCATCCTGTCGACCCATATCCATGCCGACGGCGCGCACAAGGAACTCCTGTGGAACCCGGTCGGCGTCTCGGCGGGGTTCACCAACGAGAAGAATCATGGCATCCGTGTGCTGATGCAGGGCCGCGAGGTGTTCAAGGTCGCGGTCAAGACGCTCGATCGCGTCGTCGAGGAGACCCTCGAGGCGAACAATCTCGACCGCCACGCGATCGATTGGCTCATACCGCATCAGGCCAACCTGCGCATCATCCAGGCGACGGCCAAGCGCCTCGACATGCCGATGGAACGCGTCATCGTCACGGTCGACAAGCATGCCAACACCTCGGCCGCCTCGGTGCCGCTCGCGCTCGACGCGGCCGTGCGGTCGGGCAAGATCCAGCGCGGTCAGCTGCTGCTGCTCGAGGCATTCGGCGGCGGCTTCACCTGGGGCTCGGCGCTGCTCCGCTACTAACAGAAACCCACTGTTGCGTGACTGCGGGCGTGCGATCGATTCGCCCGGAGGTCGCCTGACGCTGGCTTGCGACCTCTCATCCGGATTCCGACAAAAAGAATGTCTGCTACGAACAACCTCGCTTTCGTGTTCCCGGGTCAGGGATCGCAGTCCCTCAACATGCTGGCGGATCTCGCCAGCGAGTTCTCCAGCGTCGAGGAAACGTTTGCCGAGGCGTCGCAGGCGGTCGGCACGAACCTGTGGCTGCTCGCGCAGGATGGTCCCGAAGAGGCACTGAATCGCACCGAGAACACCCAGCCGGCGTTGCTCGCGGCCGGCGTCGCGGTCTGGCGCGTATGGAATGAGCTCGGCGGCCCGCAGCCCGACGTGCTCGCGGGTCACAGCCTGGGCGAATACACCGCGCTCGTTTGCGCAGGAGCGCTGTCCCTGGCCGAGGGCGCCGCGCTCGTCGCCGAGCGCGGACGGCTAATGCAGGCGGCGGTGCCGCCCGGCGTCGGCGCGATGGCGGCGGTGCTCGGAGGCGACGACGCGCAGATCGCGCAGGTATGCGAAGAGGTCGCGCAGGGGCAGGTCGTCTCGCCCGCAAACTACAACGCGCCCGGCCAGCTCGTGGTCGCGGGCGATACGGCCGCGGTCGATCGTGCGCTCGCGCGCCTCGCCGAGATCGGCGTGAAGAAGGCCGTCAAACTCGCGGTCAGCGTGCCGTCGCATTGCGCGCTGATGCGCGGCGCGGCCGACCACCTCGCCGCGCGCTTCGCGAAGATCGCCTGGCGACAACCGTCCATCCGTATCGTGCAGAACGCAGAGGCGAAGGCCTACGACAATCTCGACGACATCCGCGCCGCGCTCGCGCGCCAGCTCTACCAGCCCGTGCGCTGGACCGAAAGCATGCATGCGGTCGCCGCCGCGGGTGCGAAGCGCGTCGCCGAATGCGGTCCCGGCAAGGTACTGACGGGTCTGCTCAAGCGCATCGAGCGTGCGCTCGACGGTCGCGCGATCGGTTCGCCGGCGGACCTCGAGCAGGCGATCCAGGACTGGCGTTGACCTCTCCCAACCGACTGTTTTCACGAATGCAACGAGGTCTGACATGAGCGGAATACTTCATGGCGAAATCGCGCTCGTCACCGGCGCGAGCCGTGGCATCGGCGCCGCGATCGCCGACCTGCTGGCTGCGCAGGGTGCGAAAGTCATCGGTACCGCGACCAGCGACGCCGGCGCGACCGCGATCGGCGAGCGCCTCGCGAGCCCCGGCGGCGTCGGGCGCACGCTCGACGTCACGAACGGCGCCGCCGTCGAGAGCCTGATCGACGGGATCGCGAAAGAGTTCGGCGCGATCTCGATCCTCGTCAACAACGCGGGCATCACGCGCGACCAGCTGCTGATGCGCATGAAAGAGGACGACTGGCAAGCGATCCTCGACACGAATCTCAGTTCGGTATTCCGCACCTCGAAGGCGGTGCTGCGCGGCATGATGAAGGCGCGCAAGGGCCGCATCATCAGCATCGCGTCGGTCGTCGGCATCACCGGCAATCCGGGTCAGGCGAACTACGCGGCGGCCAAGGCCGGCATCATCGCTTTCTCGAAATCACTCGCACGCGAGATCGGCTCGCGCGGCATCACGGTGAATGTGGTTGCTCCGGGATTCATCGACACGGACATGACGCGCGCGCTCGGCGAAGACCAGCGCAACGGCTTGCTCGCGCAGATCGCGCTCGGCCGACTCGGCCAACCCGCCGACGTTGCGCAGGCCGTCGCGTTTCTGGCATCGCCCGCGGCGCAGTACATCACCGGCGAGACGCTGCACGTCAACGGCGGAATGTACATGCCCTGAGCAGGCGGCCGCGGATGCTGCGGCGCTGGTGCTTTGCGGGTGGGTTTCCACTACAATTTCGCGACCACGATTTCGTCCCACCAACTTTTGTACCCCTTACCGAGGTAAGCGTAGCCATGAGCACCATCGAAGAACGCGTC
>JBDTYX010000224.1:0-5039 GCA_040005435.1 Rudaea sp.
GTGTCGAGGTAGTACTCGGCCGGCATGTCGAGGACCGCGTTGTACTCGTCGTAGAACTTGCGATGCTCCTCGGCGTCGGCGTCGTCGCCGCGCAGCAGGTCGCGATAGAAGTCCCAGTGCGAGGAAAAGTGACGACTCGGATTCATCGCGACGAAGCCCGCATGCTGCAGGAAGCCCGGGTAGACGCGGCGTCCGGCGCCGGGATAGTTCTGCGGGACGTTGTTGATGACGTTTGCCTCGAACCAGCCGATCGACTGCGTGCCCGCGAGGTCATTGACCTTGGTCGGGCTCTTGCGCGTGTCGATCGGGCCACCCATCATCGTCATCGTGCGCGGCGTCTTCTCGCCGGCCGAGGCCATCAGGGAGATTGCGGCGAGCACCGGCACGGTCGGCTGGCACACCGAGATGACATGCAGGTTGGCCGCGCCGATATGGCGGATGAATTCCTGGATGTAGCCGACATAGTCGTCGAGATGGAACGGGCCCTGCTCGAGCGGGACCATGCGTGCGTCGATCCAGTCGGTCACGTAGACCTTGTGGTCGCGCAGAAGCGTGCGCACGGTGTCGCGCAGCAGCGTTGAATGGTGGCCGGACAGCGGTGCGACGACGAGCACGGCGGGGTCCTGCTTGAGTTCTTCGAGCGTCTGCAGCTCGTCGCTGAAGCGCTTGAAGCGCAGCAGGTTACAGAATGGCTTCGACAGGGCGACCTGCTCGATGATCGGCACGTCGTTGCCGTGCGCTTCGACCGAGCCGATATCGAATTGGGGTTTTTCGTATTCTTTGCCGAGCCGATGAAGCAGCTCGTAGTTCGCCGCCATGCGATTCGCGCCGGGCAGGTGCGACAGCCAGCTCTCTGGCGAGGTCAAGAGTTTCGCGCTGCTTTCGGAGAAAGCCATCAGCGGGTGCAGCAGCGTGCGATTGAATTCGTGCAATTGATACAGCATCGAGGTCCCGGTACAGGTGCGGTTTTCCGCACTGCAGCATTGTCGCCTATTCGGCCGGCCAAAGCGAACACCGTCCTTTGGACCAATTGACTTTGCTGCAAGCGCCGCGTTCTGGGGACGATCTGCGCACTGGCTCGCGTTTTCGGCCCGCGGCTCGTGCGACTGGACCGATCGGCGACTCTCCCAGACGCTTTTCAGGCAACGGACACGGCGCTAGACTCGACCCAAGCGGTACGCCGACGCGAGATCGGACGATCGCATCAGTGGAGGGAGTGGGTGAAGCCTACCGATATTCGCGTTCCCGATTATTTCCACAAAGTCGTCGATTGCCAGTGGGCCTGCCCTGCCCACACTCCGGTTCCCGAATACATCCGCCTGATCGCGGCCGGACGCTATTCCGACGCGTATCTCGTCAACTGGAAGTCGAATGTCTTTCCCGGCATCCTCGGCCGCACCTGCGATCGCCCGTGCGAGCCGGCGTGCCGGCGTGGACGTGTCGAGGAGAACAACGAGACCGAAGCGGGCAAGAAGCCCGAACCGGTCGCGATCTGCCGGCTCAAGCGCGTCGCTGCCGACAACAAGGATCTCGACTTCATCCGCGCGCGGATGCCCACGCGCGCAGCCCGCAACGGCAGGCGGGTTGCCTGCGTCGGCGCGGGCCCGTCGGCGCTCACCGTCGCTCGCGACCTCGCGCCTCTCGGCTACGAGGTCATCGTGTTCGAGGCCGAGAAGAAGGGCGGCGGCTTCATGCGTACCCAGGTGCCGCGCTTCCGCCTGCCCGAGGAAGTGATCGACGAGGAGGTCGGCTTCGTCCTCGACCTCGGCGTCGATTTCCGCGGCGGCGAGCGCATTGAATCGATGAAAGCGCTGCTCACGCAGGGCTTCGACGCGATCTTCGTCGGCAGCGGCGCGCCGCGCGGCCGCGATCTCGAACTGCCCGGGCGCTTAGAGGCCGCGAAGAACATCCACATCGGGCTCGACTGGCTCGCGTCGGTGTACTTCGAACACATCAAGGCGATCGGCCGGCGCGTGATCGTGCTCGGCGGCGGCAACACCGCGATGGACTGCTGCCGGTCGTCGCGCCGTCTCGGCGGCGACGAGGTCAAGGTGATCGTGCGCTCGGGCTTCGACGAGATGAAGGCGTCGCCGTGGGAGAAGGAGGACGCAATGCACGAAGGCATCCCGATCCTCAACTATCTCGTGCCGAAGACCTACGAGCACCGCAATGGCAGGCTCGTCGGCATGACGTTCGGCAAGGTGCGCGCCGAGAAGGATGCCAAGGGTCGCCGCCAGCTCGTGCCGACCGGCGAACCCGACGAGTTCGTCGAATGCGACGACGTGCTGATCGCGGTCGGCCAGGAGAACGCATTTCCGTGGATCGAGCGCGACGTCGGCATCGATTTCGACGAGTGGGGAATGCCGAAGGTAGACGAGCTGACGATGCAGTCGTCGCATCCGCAGGTATTCTTCGGCGGCGACGCGGCCTTCGGCCCGAAGAACATCATCTGGGCGGTAGCGCACGGCCATGCGGCGGCGGTGTCGATCGACAAGCAACTCACAGGCGAGGATATGCGCGAGCGACCCGAGCCCGGCGTGACGCTGATCTCGCAGAAGATGGGCATCCACGAGTGGAGTTACGACAACGACATTTCCGCAGACCCGCGCTTCGCGGTGCCGTGGCGCGAGAAGGCGCAGACGCTGAAGAGCATCAAGCTCGAGGTCGAGCTAGGCTTCGACGCGCAGACCGCATTCAATGAGGCGCAGCGTTGCCTCAACTGCGACGTGCAGACGGTATTCACTAAGGACGCGTGCATCGAATGCGATGCCTGCGTCGACATCTGTCCGATGGACTGCATCAGCTTCACCCAGAACGGCGAGGAGGCGCAGTTGCGCACGCATCTGACGGCGCCCGCGCTGAATCTGAGCCAGGACCTCTACGTCTCCGAATTGCTTAAGACGGGCAGGGTCATGGTCAAGGACGAGGACGTCTGCCTGCACTGCGGGCTCTGCGCCGAGCGCTGCCCCACCGGCGCGTGGGACATGCGCAAGTTCCTGCTCGAGACGACGCAAGCCGGCCCCTCGTGCCGCAAGCCTGCGAAGCGGGAGGCGGCCTGATGCCGAGGAGACAGATAGCGCGCACGGAACGTGTGCGCTTTTCGTTCTCGCGCGATCGCGACGGGCTGCCCGAGGATCGGTCTTCCGCCCCGCGTGGGCCGGAGACCAGAGCGAAAATGGATGATGGGGGATTGCCCTCATCCCGTGCATGCGAGAAGGTGCCGAACGCGGATGAGGGTGGCATGTCAGAGCCTCGTACGCTGCTCGACTCGGCAGCCTCATTCGCACTGGAGCGCACAGCGCGGCGCCTTTCGCGGGCGCGTGCGGTCATGCGTTCCTGCGTGGCTGCCGGGCTGGCGCTGCGCGTTCATGCGGCGGATACGTTTGGACGGGTGAGCGAGTGAAATCGATCACCGCCGTCAACGACTTCGTCGTCAAGTTCGCCAACGTCAACGGCTCGGGCTCGGCTTCGGCGAACGAGCTGTTCGCACGCTCGATCCTGCGCATGGGCGTGCCAGTCAGCCCGCGCAACATCTTCCCGTCGAACATCCAGGGGCTGCCGACCTGGTACGAGGTCCGCGTCAACGAGCGTGGCTGGCTCGGCCGCCGCGGCGGCGTCGACCTCATGGTCGCGATGAACCCGCAGACCTGGGACGCCGACCTCAAGGAGATCGAGCCGGGCGGGTATCTGTTCTACGACTCGACGCGGCCGCTGCCGGTGTCGAAATTCCGCGATGACATCAACGTCATCGGCATGCCGCTGACCGGCATCTGCAATCGCACCTATGCCGATGCGCGGCAGCGCCAGCTGTTCAAGAACATCATGTACCTGGGCGCGCTGTCGGTGCTGCTCGACATCGATCCGCGCGAGATCCAGCGCCTGTTTGCGGAACAGTACAAGGGCAAGGAGAAGCTGCTCGACTCGAACGTGCAGGCGCTGAACCTCGGTCGCGAACACGCGCAACAACACCTCGCTCCGATCGGCCTCAAGGTGCAGCGTGCGGACAACGTCGGTGAGCGCATCTTCGTCGATGGCAACGTCGCCGCCGCGTTGGGCTGCGTCTATGGCGGCGCGACCGTCTGCGCGTGGTATCCGATCACGCCTTCGTCGTCTCTAGCCGAAGCCTTCCAGAGCTACTGCATGAAATACCGCGTCGATGCGGATAGCGGCCGGAATAATTTCGCGATCGTGCAGGCGGAGGACGAAATCGCTTCGATCGGCATGTGTGTCGGAGCGGGCTGGAACGGCGCGCGCGCGTTCACGACGACTTCGGGCCCGGGCATCTCGCTGATGAACGAGTTCATCGGGCTTGCGTACTTCGCGGAGATCCCGGTCACGATCATCGACGTCCAGCGCGGCGGTCCGTCGACCGGCATGCCGACGCGCACGCAACAGTCCGACGTGCTCGCTTGCGCATACGCGTCGCACGGCGATACGAAACATGTTCTGCTTTTCCCCGAGGATCCGCACGAGTGCTTCGAGTTCGCGGCGCAGGCACTCGACCTCGCCGACCGCCTGCAGACGCCGATCTTCGTGCTGTCCGATCTCGATATCGGCATGAACCAGCGCCTCACGGCGCCATTCGCATGGAGCGATGAACGCAGCTACGACCGCGGCAAGGTCATGACCGCGGCGGAACTCGAGGCGGGCAAGGATTTCGGGCGCTACAAGGACGTGGACGGCGACGGCATCCCGTTCCGCACCTATCCCGGCACGCATCCGGACAAGGGTGCTTACTTCACGCGCGGCACGTCGCGCGATCCTTACGCGCGCTATTCCGAGCGCGGCGCGGACTACGTCTACAACATGGAGCGCCTGCTGCGGAAGTTCGACACCGCCAAGGCGCTCGTGCCGCAACCGTTGCTGCGCATCGCAGGCGAGAATGCGCGCCACGGCGTGATTTACTACGGCTCGACGAGCCCGGCGATGGCCGAGGCGATCGACGGGCTCGCGCGCGACAGCCTCGTGTTCGACACGCTGCGCATCCGCGCGTTCCCGTTTCCCGACAGCGTGCATGATTTCGTCAAGGCGCACGAGCG
>JBDTYX010000225.1:0-5031 GCA_040005435.1 Rudaea sp.
CGCGAGGCGATGTTCAAGAACATGGCCGCGTCGATCATCAAGCACGAACTGATCCGCACGACCCTGCCGAAGGCCAAGGAACTGCGTCGCGTCGCCGAGCCGCTCATCACGCTCGCTAAGGTCGACACCGTGGCCAACCGCCGCCTCGCGTTCGCGCGTCTGCGCGACAAGGTGGCCGTTGGTAAGCTGTTCGTCGAACTCGGCCCGCGTTACCGCGAGCGCAAGGGTGGCTACACGCGCATCCTCAAATGCGGTAACCGCGTCGGCGACAATGCGCCGATGGCGTATATCGAACTCGTCGATCGCCCGCGTACCGACACGGCCGCAGCAGCGGAGTAGGGTTCATGACGTTGACTGATCGGCGATCGCGCGAGCTCATCGCGATCGTCATTGCACGCGGCAGCGGTCGGTCGTGACGCCGTCCGAGTCTCGATGAAATCTGCAAATCCGGCTGCTTTGGGCCGGATTTGCGTTGCTGTCGCACTCGCGCTCGTGTTCCACAACGCGCCCGTCGTCCCCGATGAGGTCGTCCGCTAGTGGCTGATCAACAAGTTCGACGACGCCGAGTTTCGCCTCGCGGGGCAGAATCTGACGATGCTGCCGGGCTATCACGCGATCGCCGCCGCGGCGCCCTGGGCGACCGACCTGCGCACGCTCGGCGCCGCGCGCGTGCTCAATGCGCTCTTCGGCCTGTTCAAGATCGGCATGTTCTGCGCGGTGCGGCTTGCGCTGCTTGCGGCGATCGCCATCTGGCCCCAAAACATCGCGTGCGTCCCGACGCCGGAACCGACTTACCTGCGGGCATGGCATGCCGGTTTCGGCGCGCTGGCCGTGATTGCGGCGTGCGGACTTGCCGGCACGCGGCTGCGCCCTTCCACCGCGATGCTGCTCTATCCGACCAGCGTGCTGGCGCTGTCGGCGTTCTCGCTGATCGAGCACCGTTACATGTTGATCCCAATGGCGCTGTGGCTCGCATTCCGCGAGCGGCAGTCAGCTGCCGTGGGAAACTCCACCACGGCACTTTGGGCGGTAGTTGCGGTCTGTCTATGCTTCGGGGTCTTCACCGGGAGGTTCAAACTGTGGAGACGTATCGTTCGGACCATCGGGACAGCTGGCAGAAATGAATCAGAATTCGCGCTTGTTCGCGTTCAGGACTCAATACCTGCTGGGGTTCGCGGTGTGCGTCGCGCTGCTCGCCTACGCATACTACGTGCAGTTCGATCTAGGCATCGAGCCATGCCCGCTCTGCATCTTCCAACGTATCGCGGTCATCGCGATGGGCTTTGTCTTCCTGATCGGCGGCCTGCACGCTCCGCACAGAGCGGGCAGGCGCGTCTACGCGTTGCTGGTTCTGCTCGCGGCCGCGGCGGGTGCGGCTGTCGCCGGATATCACCTCTGGGTGCAGCATCTGCCACCCGACCCGATGGCGGCGTGCACGCCGGGCTGGAACTACATGATCGAGAATTTCCCGGTCAACAAGGTTCTCAAGATGGCGTTCACCGGCCACGCCGATTGCGCCGAGGTCAACTGGAAACTCCTCGGCCACGCGATGCCGTTCTGGACGCTGCTCGCGTTCATTGGCACCGGCGCCGCGGCGGTATGGGCAGGCTTTCGCAGGCGCGCGTGACGCGTCGGTTGCAGTGCAGCATCGCTGTGGCATGATGATAAGCCGGATGTTGCTCACCTGACGAACGAAATGAACGCGAGCGAAAAGATCTTGACTGCGGTGCGCGAAGCCTCCGAGTGGTCGCCCGAGTCATGGAAGAGGAAGACCGCGGTGCAGCAGCCGGTGTATGCCGATGCCGCCGCGCTCGAGCGCGCGGTGTCCAACCTGCGCGAACTGCCGCCGCTCGTCACCTCGTGGGAGGTTCTCGCGCTCAAGCGCAAACTTGCCGACGCCGCCGAAGGGCGCTGCTTCCTGCTCCAGGGCGGCGACTGCGCGGAGAGTTTTTCGGACTGCAACTCGCCAGTCATCTCCAACCGGCTCAAGGTGCTTTTGCAGATGAGCCTCGTGCTCGTGCACGGGCTGAAGCTCCCGGTCGTTCGCGTCGGCCGCTTCGCGGGCCAGTACGCGAAGCCGCGCTCGGCCGACACCGAGACGCGCGACGGCGTCACGTTGCCTTGCTATCGCGGCGACATCGTCAACGCGCCGGAATTCACGGCCGCGGCGCGCGAGTCCGATCCTCAGCGACTCATCGAGGCCCACTCGCGGTCGGCGCTGACGATGAATTTCGTGCGCGCGCTGATCGATGGCGGGTTCGCCGACCTGCACCATCCCGAATACTGGGATCTCGGCTGGGTGCAGCATTCGCCATTGCAGGACGAATACCAGCGCATGGTCGAGGCGATCGGCGACTCTGTACGTTTCATGGAGACGCTCGCCGGCGATACGATCGGCTACAGCAAGGTGGATTTCTATACTTCGCACGAAGCGCTGCTGCTCAACTACGAGCACGCGGTCACGCGCCAGGTGCCGCGACATTGGGGCTGGTTCAACCTCTCGACGCATTTCCCGTGGATCGGCATGCGCACCGCGCAGCTTGATGGCGCGCACGTCGAGTATTGCCGCGGCATCCGCAACCCGATGGGGCTCAAGCTCGGGCCGGGCGTGAAGCCCGACCAGCTACTGCGAACGATCGACGCGCTCGACCCCGAAAACGAACCCGGACGACTGACCCTGATCACGCGCATGGGCGCGGACAAGGTCGAGGCCGAGTTGCCACAGCATCTCAAAGCGGTGAAGGCCGCGGGTCGGCACGTACTCTGGTGCTGCGACCCGATGCACGGCAACGGCGAGACTCTTGGCAACGGCGTCAAGACGCGTCGCTTCGCGAACATCCGGGCCGAACTCGATCACGCGTTCGACATCCATGCCGCCTGCGGCACGCGTCTCGGCGGCGTGCACCTTGAGCTTACCGGCGAGAACGTCACCGAGTGCCTCGGCGGCGCGCGCGCCCTCATCGAAGCCGACCTCGCGCGCGCCTATCGGTCGACGGTGGATCCGCGCCTCAACTATGAGCAGTCGCTCGAGATCGCGATGCTGATCGTGCGCAAGCGCGGCGGTAAAGCGCAGTCGCTGGCCTGACCGCCTCACACGACGATGTCGCGTTCGCTCGCTGAAGTCCGAGCGCTTAGCGTTCGCTCGGCGTCATGGCGACTCGATGTGCGGCAGGAATGTCGGCGCGCGGCGCGCATGCGTCGCTTGCTCGAACGCGTAGGCGTAGCCGATCAGCTTGTACTCGCTCCAGGCGCTGCCGACGAACGTGAGGCCAACGGGCAGCGCGTGCACGAATGCCATCGGCACCGTGATCGCGGGGTAGCCCGACACGGCCGCGGGCGCCGAACTGCCGCCACCGAAGTGGTCGCCGTTGACGAGGTCGCTGACCCAGGCGGGGCCGCCCGTCGGCAGGACCAGTGCATCGAGTTTGTCGTTGGCCAGCGCCGCGTCGATGCCCTCGGGGCCCGACAATTTCTTGGCGCGTGCGAGCGCGGCGGTGTAGACCTGATCGCTCAGCGGCCCGCGCGCCTGCGCTTTCTCGAAGGTCTCCTGGCCGAACCACGGCATCTCGCGTTGCGCGTGCGCGTTGTTGAACGCGATCAGGTCGGCGAGGCTGCGCGAGCGCACCTGCGCGCCGAGTTTCGCGAGATAGTCGTTGAGATCTGCCTTGAATTCGTACTGCAGGACAACGAGCTCGTCGTCGTCGTACTTGCCGCTGTTGGGCAACTCGACCGGGTCGACGACGATCGCCCCCGCGGCCCTGAGCGCGACGATGCTTTCGTCGAAGGCCTTGTCGACGTCCGCGTTGAAGCCCGCAAGCTTGCGCGCGACGCCGATGCGCGCGCCGCGCAATGATCGCGCATCGAGCGCCTTCGTGTAGTCCTTGCGGTGAGCATTCGCCGTCGCGCTCGCGGCGTCGCGTGGATCGGAGCCGGCGAGCGCGCCGAGCAGGACCGCCGCGTCGGCGACAGTCCGCGTCATCGGGCCGGCGGTGTCCTGGCTGTGCGAGATCGGCACGATGCCGGCGCGGCTCACGAGCCCGATCGTCGGCTTGATGCCGACGAGGCTGTTCGTCGTCGATGGACAGACGATCGAGCCGTCGGTCTCGGTACCGACGCCGACGGCCGCAAGGCTTGCTGCGATCGCGGCGCCGGTGCCCGCGCTGGACCCGCAGGTGTTGCGATCGAGCGCGTACGGGTTCCTGGTCAGGCCGCCACGCGCGCTCCAGCCACTGGTCGAGTGTTCGGAGCGGAAGTTCGCCCACTCCGAGAGATTGGTCTTGCCGAGGATCACGGCGCCGGCGGCGCGCAATCTCGCGACGACCGTCGAATCCTGCGGCGCGATCGAGTCGGCGAGTGCGAGCGACCCCGCGGTCGTGTGCATCCTGTCGGCCGTGTCGATGTTGTCCTTGATCAGCACCGGAATCCCGTGCAGCGGGCCACGAAGCCTGCCGCGCTTGCGTTCGGCGTCGAGCTCGTCGGCGATGGAGAGAGCGTCGGGATTGAGCTCGATCACCGCGTTGATCGCGGGTCCGGACCTGTCGATCGCGGCGATGCGGTCGAGGTAGTGCTGCACGAGCGCGTGCGAGGTGAGCTCGCCGCGTCGCATCCGCGCGCCAATATCGGCGACCGTCGCCTCATCGAGCGCGGAGGGCTCAGGTGCGGCGATGGCGGCGGATGAAAGGCCGGCGGCGAGCGAACAGGCGAAAAAAAATCGGCGCAGGATTTTGTCCATGCGCCGATTCTATGTCAGCCGGTTGCTGTCGTGCGAGCCTACGCCGCCTGGCGCGAGGCCTTCTTGCGGTCGCCTTCGGTAAGATGCTTCTTGCGCAGGCGCACGGCCTTCGGCGTGACCTCGACGAGTTCGTCTTCCTCGATGAACTCGAGTGCCTGCTCGAGCGACATCTTCACCGGCGGCGTGAGCTGGACGTTCTCGTCCTTGCCCGCCGCGCGGATGTTCGTGAGCTGCTTGGCGCGCAGCGCGTTGACCGTGAGATCGTTGTCCTTCGAATGGATGCCGACGAGCTGGCCTTC
>JBDTYX010000050.1:0-16986 GCA_040005435.1 Rudaea sp.
GGCATCGAATACGGCGCGCCGAAGATCGACATCGGCAAACTCGCGGCGTTCAAGAACAAGGTCGTCGCGCAACTCACGGGCGGCCTCGCGAGCATGTCCAAGCAGCGCAAGGTCACGGTCGTCACGGGTATGGGCAGGTTCGTCTCGCCGCACGAGATCGAGGTCGAGACGAAGGACGGCAAGAAACTCGTTTACTTCGAGAAGTGCATCATCGCCGCGGGATCGCAGTCAGTGAAGCTGCCGGGCTTCCCGTGGGACGATCCGCGTGTGATGGATTCGACCGGCGCGCTCGTGCTGCAGGACGTGCCGAAGACCCTGCTCGTCGTCGGCGGCGGCATCATCGGCCTCGAGATGGCTTGCGTCTACGACGCGCTCGGCAGCAAGGTCACGGTCGTCGAACTGCTCGACCAGCTGATGCCGGGCGCCGACCCGGATCTCGTCAAGCCGCTCGCGACGCGGCTCGGCAAGCGTTACGCGGGCATCCATCTCAAGGTCAAGGTCGTCAAGGTCGAGGCGACGAAGGACGGTCTCAAGGCGACCTTCGAGGGAGCCGATCCGGACAAGAACGCCGCCCCGCAGCCGACCCTCTACGACCGCGTGCTCGTCTCGGTGGGGCGCGTGCCCAACGGCAAGAACATCGACGCCGACAAGGCCGGTGTGCAAGTCACCGAGCGCGGCTTCATTCCGGTCGACCGGCAGATGCGCACCAACGTGCCGCACATATTCGCGATCGGCGATATCGTCGGCCAGCCGATGCTCGCGCACAAGGCGACGCACGAGGGCAAGGTCGCCGCGGAGGTCTGCGCGGGCGAGAAGAGCGAGTTCGTCGCGCGCGTGATTCCGAGCGTCGCCTACACCGATCCCGAAATCGCCTGGGTCGGCGTCACTGAGACCGAGGCCAAGACCAAGGGCATCAAGTACGGCGTCGGCAAGTTTCCGCACGCGGCGTCCGGACGCGCAATCGGCATCGGCCGCACCGAGGGCTTCACGAAGCTGATCTTCGACGAGGCGACGCACAAGGTCATCGGTGCGGGCATCACCTGCCCGAACGCGGGCGACCTCATCGCCGAGGTCGCGCTCGCGATCGAGATGGGCGCCGAGGCGGCCGACATCGGGCTCACCGTGCATCCGCATCCGACGTTGTCGGAATCGGTCGGCATGGCGGCAGAGGTCTACGAGGGCACGATCACCGACCTGTACATTCCGAAGAAGAAATAGCTGTGCGTGCACTGCGCGTATCGGCGGTGCTGCTGCTCGCGGCGCTGCTGATGCCGATCTGCGGCGCGTATGCTCAGGACGACGCGACCGAGCAGCGCGCGATCGACGCATGCCCCGGATTCGCGCGCTGGGTCGAAGCGCACAAGGCCGGTGCCAGGCGCTCGCAAGGCACCGCGGAGGTTGCCGCGCCGTCGTTGCCCGCGTTGCGCGCCGAATTGCTCGCGATGCAGGCGGATGACCAACGCGTGAGGCAGGCGCCCGAAGGCGGTCCGCCGCCGATGCAGCCGCTGCTCGATGTCGACGCGAAACACCTGCCGCGCATCGAGGCGATCGTCGCCCAACGCGGATTTCCGACGCGCGCGCAGGTCGGCGGCGACGGCGTGACCGCCGCGTGGTTGCTCGTACAGCATGCGACGCGCGATCCCGCGTTTCAGGCGCGCGTACTCAAACAACTCGAGCCACGCGTGCAGACGGGCGAGTTCGGCGGCGAGCAGTTCGCGATGCTCATCGATCGCGTGCTCAGGCTGAAGGCGCACGAGCCCCAGCGCTATGGATCGCAGCTCGACTACATCGACGGCAAGTATGTCGTCGGACCGCTCGAGGATCCTGCGCACGTCGACGTGCGGCGTGCGCAACTCCGCATGGCGCCGTTGCGCGACTATGTCTGCTTCGTCAACGCGCTCTATGCGCCGAGGCACTGAGCGTCCGGTGAATGGAACGCTGCGGCCCATGCGGCAGCGGTTGATTCGAATCGTGCGCAACCTCAACTCATAGTCATCGGTCGGCCTGATGTCGCCGAATGCGGTGCAGCGTACGCACGCATCCGTTGAGCAAAAGCATTTCAAGGAGTGCCCATGAAACTGTATTTCACCCCCGGCGCCTGTTCGTTGTCGCCGCATATCGTCCTGCGCGAGCTCGGCCTGCCATTCGACCTCGTGAAGGTCGACCTCGCAACGAAGAAACTCGCCGATGGCACCGATTTCACGTCGGTCAGTGCGAAGGCCTCTGTACCGCTTCTGCAGCTCGACGACGGACGCACGATCAGCGAGGGTCCCGCGATCGTTCAGTATCTCGCCGACCTGAAACCCGAGAAGAATCTTGCGCCGGCCAACGGCAGCTTCGCGCGCACGCGACTGCAGGAGTGGCTCAACTTCATCGGCACCGAGGTGCACAAATCGTTTGGCGTGATGTTTCATCCCGATGCTGTCGGCGAGAAGGCCGTCGAGTTCTTCAAGGCCAGGATCCGCTCGCGCCTCGGCGATATCGTCGAGCCCGCGCTCGCGAAGCACGACTACCTGCTGGGCAACGAGTTCAGCGTCGCCGATGCCTACCTGTACACGATGCTGACCTGGGCGAGGAACTTCAAGTTCGATTTCGGCCAGTGGCCCGCGATCGCGCGCTACTTCGATCGCGTCGGCGCGCGCCCCGCGGTTCTGGCCGCGCATGAGGCCGAGACGCAGGCGAAGAAGAAGGCCGCGTAAGGTGTCGCGGGTGTCGGCAGGGTCGCGCGTTCGCGGCCCGGCCGACGCCCGGAAATCCTATTTCGCTGCGGGCTTCTCGTTGCCCGCGCTCGCGGCGTGGGCATCCACGTCGTTCGGCGAGTTCTGCTGCGCGACTTCGTAGTGGCGCACGAGCGGTTCCATCTGCAGCAGGAACTGCTCGTCCTCTGGATAGTAGACCGAGCGCTCGGCGTTCTCGCCCGCGAACGCATGCACGGCCTCCATCGACTCCCAGAGCGAGATCAGCATGATCTCGCAGTGTTCTCCCTGATCGCGGCGCAGGATCGTCGTGCCGCGATTGCCCGGCGTCTTGCCGTAGTCGGCGAGGCCGGTCTGGTTGAAGTAGGCGATGAAATCGTCCGCCTTTTCCTTATGCGTGATTCCGCGCCAGATGCGAGCGATCATGCGGCACCCCTGTGGCTGGAGGCGTCCAGCATAACCCAGCGGCGCACGCGGTCCGCAACGCGGGGCGTCTGGACGCGCCGGATCCGGATGCGACAGCGCGCCCGTACGCGTCGCCGCCCGGAAACCCGATGACGATGCAGCCGCGCCCGCCGAGCCGCTATGCTCGCGTTTTTGCGCGATCGGCCGGACATGACCACCAATTGGATCCTGGGCGCAACGGGTGCGGTCGGCGAATTCCTGTTGCCGATGCTGGCGGCCCGCGGCGAGCGCGTCGTCGCGCTGAGCCGAAATCCGCCGGGTGGAGCGACGTCCACGACCGTCGAATGGCAGCGCGGCGATCTGTTCGGAGCGATGCCGCCACTGCCCGCGAGCGACGCGATCTACAGCCTGGGTCCGCTCGATGCGTTTTCGCGCTGGTTCGTGCCGCTGCTCGATGCGGGCGCGCCGCCGCCACGCGCGTTGATCGCAATCGGTTCGATGAGTGCCGAGAGCAAGCAGGAGTCGACCGTCGCCGCAGAGCGCTCGCTCGCTGCGCGACTACGCGCTGCCGAAGCCTGCCTGCTCGATGCGGCGCGCCGCCACGACGTAGCCTGCACGATCCTCCGGCCGACGCTCGTCTACGGCAGCGGGCGTGACCGCAGCCTCGCGCCGCTCGCGCGATTCGCGCGCCGCTGGCGCGTGCTGCCGATTCCGCGTGACGCGCATGGACTGCGCCAGCCCGTGCACGCCGGCGACCTCGCGCAGGCCTGCATCGGCGCGCGCGACGCGGCAGGCGCAGCGGGAAGGATCTACGCGCTCGGCGGAGGCGAACGCCTGCGCTTCGACGAGATGCTCGCGCGCATCGCGGCACTGCCGCCGCGCGTCGCGCTCGCGATGCGCATTCCGATTTCCGTGCTCGCGGTCGCTGCTCGCGTCATGCGCACGCAGGCGGCGGGTGAAGGCGCGCTGTCGCGGCTCAAGATCGACCTCGTGGCCGACAACGCGGAGGCGATGCGCGATCTGCGCTTCGCACCGCGCGCGTTTCGCGCGGACGAGGTGCTGCCGCGCGGCCGCGGCGCGGACGCGTACGCCGATCATTAGATGCTGCACACGCGCCCTGCTGACGACGCTCTCTCGCCGCACCGCGCGAAGCGGCGCGCAGATTGCTGCATCGCAGCAAGCCGTTTGTGGAACTTGTCGTCATACTCGCTACCCAACAACCGTTTGAATGTTTCGCGTTTTCAACATTGCATCCGCGCAACGCGGGGAGAGAGGAAATCATGCGTAGTTTCGCGATTCGAGGCGCGGCGTTGCCGTGTGCACTGTTGTCCTTGCTGGCAACCATGGGTGCTCACGCCTACGACTACACCGCTCCTGTTCCACTGCACACGATCGCGAATTTCGATCCGTCGAATTCCATCGTCCCGTTTCCGACCGACCTGCTGCGCCAGGGATCGAAGGACCTCACGATCAACGTGCCGGTGCCGTCGAATCCGGCGCAGGCCGGGCCGATCAGCGCGCTCAACGCGCTCGACGGCTTCAGCACGACGGCGCCGCTGACCACCACGTTCTCGACCAGCCTGACCGCGAGCAGCGTCGTCGGCGGCGCGAGCGTGCACGTCTATGAAGTGAGCACCGATCCAGCGAGCGGCGCGGTCACCGGCATCAAGGCCGAACTGAAGTCGCCGCAGCAGTACGTCGCGACGCTCGCCTCGAACGCCGCGACCGGCGCGACGCTCGCCATCCTGCCGACGGCGCCGCTTAAGCAGCTGACGTCGTACATGGTCGTCGTGACCAACGCGATCACCAACAGCACCGGTGCGCCGGTCCGCAGCTCGCTGATCTATGGCCTCGCGAAGCGCACGAGTCCGCTATGCAGTGGCGGCGCGTCGACGCTGCCGGCGCTGCCGGCCTCCCAGGCGTGCGCGCTCGAACCTTTGCGCCAGCTCGTCAACCTGCAGGAAGCGGCCGCGAGCAAGGCGGGCGTCACCGCGGGCAACATCGTGATCTCGTGGACCGCGACGACGCAGTCGACGACGATCCCGATGCAGGCGCTCACGTCGGTCATCGACGCCGTGCCGGACACGGGTATCCAGCTCGTTCCGACCGGCATCACGATCACCGCGGCGAATGCCGCGCTGCCGCCGATCGCCGACCTGTACGTCGGCGGCCTAACTGTTCCGTACTATCTATCCGCGCCGAGCGCTGCGAATCCGACCGCCGCACTGACGGGTTTCTGGAAAGCGAAGCCCGGTGCCTACGTGGCGCCCTACGATAAGGCCGGCCTCGATCCGACTTCGACAAACGTCACGTTCGCGAACCCATTCCCGGTGCAGAATTCCATGCAGACCGTCCCGGTGCTCGCGACCGTGCCGAACGCGAACTCGGGACAGAGCAAGCCCGCGACCGGCTGGCCGGTCGTGATCTTCCAGCACGGCATCACGCGTAATCGCACCGATGCGCTCGCGATCGCCGCTGCGCTCGCCCAGGCGGGTTTCGCGGTAATCGCGATCGACCTCCCGCTGCATGGCCTTGTCGACAAGAGCAACCCGTTCTATAGGAACCAGATCCTGTTCGCGGGCTTCACCGGTGACACGTCCGGCCCTGCCTACAACGCGGGCGAGCGTACCTTCGATCTCGACTTCACCAACAACACGACCGGCGCGAGCGGCCCGGATGGCAAGATCGATCCGTCGGGTAGCTACTTCATCAACCTGACGAGCCTGCTGACCTCGCGTGACAATCTGCGCCAGGGCGTGGCAGACCTGCTCGAACTGCGCAGCTCGCTGCCCTCGATCGGCGACAGCGACGGCAAAGCGCTGTTCGACACTTCCAAGGTTGCGTTCGTCGGCCAATCGCTCGGCAGCATCGAAGGCACGAGCTTCATGGGCCTTACGCAGACGGCTAATCTCGGCGTGAAGAACGCCGTGTTGAGCGTGCCGGGCGGCGGCATCACGAACCTGCTGCTCGCCTCGCCGACGTTTGCGCCGACCATCCTCGCGGGCCTCGCGGCCGCCGGCCTCAAGCCGGGCACCTCCGATTTCAACAGCTTCATCGTGATCACCCAGACCGCGATCGACTCGGGCGATCCGATCAACTACGCCTACCTCGCCGCGAACAAAAACATCCTCGTGCACGAAGTCGTCGGCGGCAGCGCGCCGCTCGCGGGCGACGTCTCGCCCACGGCCTGCAAGACCTGCTACGACGCGAACGGCAAGTGGCTGCCCGATCAGGTGATCCCGAATTCGGTCGCGACCTCGCCGCTGTCCGGCACGGAACCGCTGATCGCGGCGCTGGGGCTGAGCTCGATCAGCTCGACGACGCAATCCGCGACGGGCGTGCGCGGTGCGGTGCGCTTCGTCGCCGGCACGCACGGCTCGCTGCTCGACCCATCGACCTCTCCGCAGACCACCGTCGAGATGCAGACCCAGATGGCGACGTATCTCGCCACCGGCGGCACGACCGTGCTGGTGACCAATGCGGCCGTCGTCAAGCCGAAGACCACGACAGATGCGCCGAGCAGCGACATCGCGCTCTCCCGCGACGCCAACTAACCTGCCAACGGCCAAGGAATTCATCATGATCCGTCAATACAACTCCAAGTCGTTGCCCGCGATGTCTGCGCTGAGCCTTGCGCTCGTCGCGGCGTTCGCCAGTCAGGGCGCGTTCGCGAGCGCATTCCAGCTGACCGAAAACAGCGCGCAGGCGCTCGGTCGCGCAGAAGCCGGCGGTGCCGCGGCGCCGAACGACTGCTCTGCGGTCGTCAACAATCCGGCGGCGATGAGCGACTTCAGCACGTCCTGCCTCGGCGGCACGCTGTCGGCGATCAACTTCAGCGCGAAGTTCAAGGGCGGTGGCACCGACTTCCTCGGCACGCCGCTCACGGGCGGCAACGGCGGGGATGCGGGCACGACGCTGCCGGTGCCCGCGACGTTCTACATCATGCCGATCAACGACCGCTTCAACATCGGCGCCGGGCTCTCGGTGCCGTTCGGCTTCCAGACCCAGTACGACGACCGCTGGGTCGGTCGCTACCAGGCCGTGCAGACCAAGCTGCAATCGCCTGCGGTAACGCTCGCGGGCTCGTGGAAAGCCTCCGACGAGTTGTCAGTCGGCGCGAGCCTGATCATCCAGCGCACGAGCGCGACGCTGCTCCAGGACATCGACATCGGCACGGTGCTCGCGGTGCCGACCAACGGTGCCGTGCTGCCGCAGGAAGCCGATGGCCAGGGCGGACTCAAGGGCAATGCGACCGACGTCGGCTTCGGCCTCGGCGTGTTGTTCAAGCCGACCGCGAAGGATCGTCTCGGCGTGAATTTCCATTCCGAGATCGATCACACGATCGACGGCGATGCGACGTTCAAGATCCCCTCCAACCTGCTGCCGCTGCTCGGCGGCGCATTCGTAAACGGCAAGGGCAGCGCGGACTTCAACACGCCGTGGTTCGTCAACATGGGCTGGTGGCACGACGTCGACGAGCGCTTCAGCTTCGGCGTCACTGCGGCCTACACGCACTGGTCGAGCTTCCAGAAACTCGACATCAAATATGCGAACCCCTTGCAGCCCGATACGCTGCAGATCTTCAACTATCGCAACACCTGGTTCACCTCGGTCGGCGGCGACTACCGCATGGACGAGCGCTGGACGCTGCGCGCCGGCGTCGCGTATGACCAGACGCCGACCAATGACGAGACCCGCGATCCGAAGGTGCCCGACAACTCGCGCATCTGGCTCGCGGTCGGCGCGGGCTACAAGTCCAGCGAGAATCTGCGTTTCGACATCTCGTTCTTCCATCTGTTCGTGAACGACGCGAAGATCAACGACGTCGCGGCCACGTTCAGCACGCTGCAGGGCAAGTTCACGGTGACCGGCAACGTCCTGTCCGTCGCGGGTCAGTACACGTTCTGATCGCACGCAGAATGCGCCGGAGCGGACAGTCCGTTCCGGCGTCGCGAGGCAGGGCAGGTCGGCGCCGCATCGCCCGACTTCGCTAGGCGAGGCGCGCAGGGTAGTGGCTGCCGCGCTCGCCGCCGGTCACCGGCATCGCGATCACCATCGGGGCATTCGTCAGCGAGCTCGCGACGTGGATGACCGCGGGATTCACACTGCCTAGTTGTCGCGACGTTCGTGCCGCACCTGCTGCTCGCGCATTCGGCGCGGCGTGGGCGGCCGCACGCTGTCGCGGGCCGCGGCATCCGCGCGCAATGCATTCGTTATCGAGCGCATCGTCGAACGACCGGACCGGCGCGACGAGGGGATTCCGCACGCCGCGCTCGCGAGCGGCGGTCGAGTACGCGATCTCCATCGTGCTCGACACTCGTCGTCGAATGCGGTTCGGCGCCGCGGTCATTCGCGGGCTAAAGCGCGCTCCCGCACGGGTGTTGCGAGCGCGACGCTCGGCGCGCAGGAAATTTGGCACTGCGTTTTTAGTAGGCGACGCCGACCCGGCGCATGATCTTGGCCACGAGCCAGGCGGGGCCGATCAGCAGATAGGCGAGATCGGTCAGGAACGACGGCTTGCGCCCTTCGACCTTGTGTCCGATGAATTGGCCGACCCATGCGCCGACGAAGACCGCGATCGCGGTCCACATCAGCAGGACCGGGCCGAGCGCGCGATACAGACCCTCGGTCACGAAGCCGAGCACGACGAACGTGATGAACATGCCGAACATCAGCGCGCGTGACAGGCGCAGATAGAACACGAGCGCGGCGAACATCGCGAGGCCGGCCCAGAGGCCCGGTCGGCCGAGCGCTGCTGGCACCGGTACGACCCAGAGCAACGCGATCGCGGTCCACAGGATCAGCGGTACGCAGATCCAGTGGATCGTGATGTTGAGCGGATTGCGGTGATCCTCGCTGTAGTTGCCGAGCCAGCGGTCGACCTCGCGCCTGCGATCTTCCGTCACGTGCATCGTCGATTCGTTCATCGTGTGCCTCGCCTCTCGCCTGCACCGAACGAAAGGATAGCGTAGCGGCGACGCGGCGCAAGCGCCGCATGCGCTATGAAAACTCGATGTCGGCGAGACGCTTTAGCGCTTCGGCGTACTTCGCCGCGGTGCCGTCGATCACGCGTTGCGGCAATCTCGGCCCGGGCGCCGCCTTGTTCCAGTCGAGCGTCTCGAGGTAGTCGCGCACGAACTGCTTGTCGTAGCTCGGCGGGCTGATGCCGACGCGGTACTCCTCGGCGGGCCAGAACCGCGACGAATCTGGCGTCAGCATCTCGTCCATGACGTAGAGCTTGCCGTCTTCGTCGGTGCCGAACTCGAACTTCGTGTCGGCGATGATGATGCCGCGCTCTGCCGCATAAGCCGACGCGGCCGCGTAGATGCCGAGCGTCGCGGCGCGTACCTGCTCGGCGAGATCGGCGCCGATCGTTGCGACGACGTCATCGAAACCGATATTCTCGTCGTGCGAGCCGGGCGCCGCCTTGGTCGACGGCGTGAACAGCGCTTGCGGCAATCGCTCCGCCTGGCGCAGGCCTGTCGGCAGGCGCACGCCGCTGAGAGAACCGGTGGTCTGGTAGTCCTTCCAGCCCGAGCCGATCAGATAGCCCCGCGCGATCGCCTCGACCGGCACGGCCTTGAGCCGTTTGGCGACGACGCTGCGCTGGCGGTACAGGCTCGCATCGGTACCCGCGGGAAGCACGCGGTCGACCGGCTTGCCGGTGAGGTGATTGGGCACGAGGCGCGCGGTACGCTCGAACCAGAAGTTCGAGATCTGGCAGAGCATCTCCCCCTTGCCCGGAATCGGGTCCGGCAGGACCACGTCGAACGCGCTGAGTCGGTCAGTCGCGACGATTAGCAACTCGTGCGCCGACAGCGCGTAGACGTCGCGTACCTTGCCGCGGTGGACGAGCTCGAGGCCCGGAAGGTTCGACTGCAGCAGCGTGGTGGGCACGGGGCGCTTTCCTAAAGACGGCGCGAAGGGGTCGCGTATTGTAGCCGCGCGGCCCCGGCCTGCGCGGATCGCCCTGCATCGGGTCGCGCCGCGCGATCGCACGCGCCCGCGATCCGCAGGTTCAACGGCGCGTTCGGCTAGAATTCGCGTTCCGTTCCCCAACATTCGATCCATGAATCCGGTCCCGCAAGTCACGACGCACGCACAGGGGCGGTCACGCGCGTGAACGTCATCGGCAAGCTCCTGGGTCTCGTCATTGGCGTCGCGTTCTTCCATCATCCGCTCGCGATACTGATCTGCGTCGGCCTCGGCCACCTCTGGGATCGCAGTTCGCGCGCGATGCATGGAATCGGCGATGTCGGGCCGCTAGCGTTCGTCGAGCCGCTGTTCGGCATCGCGGGCGCGATCGCGAAGTCCGACGGCCGCGTGTCCGAAGAAGAGATCGCGGCGGCCGAGCGCCTGATGTACCGCCTGAATCTCGGCAATGACCAGCGCAGCGCCGCGATCGAGCGTTTCAACGCGGGCAAGCAGTCCGACTTCGCCACGACCGGCGCGATCGTGCAGCTCAAGCAGTGGTGCGGTGGCCGCCGCGATCGCGCATTCCTGCTCGCGGACCTGCTGCTCGACATCGTCTGCGCCGAGGGTCCGCTCGCGCCGGCCAAGCTCACGCTCGTGCGCAAGCTCTGCTGGTCGCTCGGCATGGACGAACTGCAGCTCGCCGCTCTCGCCGCAATGAAGGGCTACAGCTATGTCGCGCCCGAAGACTGGAACGGCCATCAGCGCGCGCAGGGCGGACAGCAGTCGGGGCCGGGCGCGCGCCGGACCGCCGCGGCCGGCAAGGATGCGTATGCGGTGCTCGGCATCACGCGCAGCGCAAGCGATGCCGAGATCAAGCGCGCGTATCGGCGGCTAATTAGCCAGCATCACCCGGACAAGCTCGGCGACGTACCAGAAGAGTTGAAGCGTCGCGCCGAGGCGCGCGCGCGCGAGATCAACGCGGCCTACGAAATCGTCCACGCCGAGCGCGGTTTCAAATAGAATTCGCGCGTGGCGCGACCGCGCGCGTTCTGACTCCCGGAGCATCCATGAAGCAGCCACCGGTCATCGCACCGTCTATCCTTTCCGCCGATTTCGCCCGCCTCGGCGCCGAAGTCGATGCGGTGCTCGCGGCGGGTGCGCAGTGGGTGCATTTCGACGTGATGGATAACCATTACGTGCCGAATCTGACGATCGGACCGCTCGTCTGCGAGGCGCTGCGCAAGCACGGAGTCAAGGCGCCGATCGACGTGCACCTGATGGTCAAGCCGGTCGACCGCATCGTGCCCGACTTCGCGAAGGCCGGCGCGACCCATATCAGCTTCCATCCCGAAGCGAGCGAACACATCGATCGCACGATCGGGCTGATCCACGAAAACGGCTGCACGGCCGGGCTCGTGTTCAACCCGGCGACGCCGCTCGACTACCTCGACTACGTGCTCGACAAGATCGACCTCGTGCTGCTGATGAGCGTCAATCCGGGCTTCGGCGGACAGAGCTTCATCCCTTCGGCGCTGACCAAGCTGCGCACGGTGCGCGAGCGCATCGACCGCAGCGGTCGCAACATCCGCCTCGAGATCGATGGCGGCGTGAAGGTCGACAACATCGGCGAGATTGCCGCGGCCGGCGCGGATACGTTCGTCGCCGGCTCGGCGATTTTCGGACACAAGGATTATGCGGCGGTCGTTGCCGCGATGTTCGCGGCGGTCGGGTAAAAAACGCGCGTCGCGAGAGCCATCTGGGGATCGGGGAGTCGACCCTCGCGACGCACGCAGGCAACTGGCGCGTGTCCTGCGCATCGAGGCGCCACCCTCACCCGCACCTCCGGCGCGACCTCTCCCGCCAGCGGGAGTGGTGAATGCTCTGCCTCCGACGAGACGCGACCCGTCGATGCTCGGCTCCGCCTCCCGCGGACGAAAGACGGAGCCGTGGGTCCCAGCGGCGGCAAATGTAGCGACCTTGAGCATGAGAATGGGCCCCCGACGGCGAGTGTCGCGACCTCGCTTGCCGCCCTCTCTCCGACTGGCGGTACAGGACGGGGGTGCGGTGGCTCGAGCGACGGCGAGTGTCGCGACCTCGCTTGCTGCCCCCTTTCCCGCTGGCGGCAGAGGGCTGGGGTGAGCGTGGCTCCAGCGACGGCGAGATTCGCAACCTCGCGTTGTCCCCTCTCCGAGTGGCGGCAGAGGGCTGGGTGAGGGAAGGTCCAGCGGCGTCGTGTCGCGACCTCGCTTCTGCCCCCTCTCCCGCCGGCGGCGGAGGAATGGGGTGAGGGTGGCATCAGCGGCGGCGAGTGTCGCGAACTCCCCGACTGGTGGAAGAATGCGGGAGTGAGGGTGGCCCCAGCAGAGGCAGATGCGGCGACCTCGCGCGCTGCCGCTATCGCACTGGGCCAAAGCGAGCCGATGTGCGCGGACCAGCCCTCGTATGCGGGTTTGCACTTAGATCGCGACCCAGCCCGGATCGACGATCCGATCGCCGTCACTTCGCGCTTCCGGGCGCGCCGACAGCTTCGCCACGCCCGGAAGCGCCGGCGTGGTGGACGCGTCGCGCCAGTCCACCGCGGACGCATCGTGCAGGCGATGGAAGTCGGCGGGCAGGTAGGTATCCATCGTCGTCGCTCCGTCGTGTCAGAATTGCATCGCCGCGAGCGCGCCGAGCAGCAGCGCGAGCAATGCGAAGCCGATTCGCAGCGGCTCGAATCCGGGTTGCAGTTCGGCGTTCGCGTCGGGGTGGTGGGTATTCATCGTCTCGCTCGGTGTGTGGGGATTGGCGTACAGGGTCACCAGCACGCATGGAAACGCGGCTGCGCAAATGCGGCGCGTCCCCGACGAGTTGTGGCGGACTCGTGGCAACAGCGTCCGCGCCATTGCGCGCCAGCGCGCCATGTCCTTAAGCTAGCCCGCAGCAGCGCCATCCGCTGCCTACCCGCTTCAGCAAGGATCACCATGGGCCGGCATATCGCCATCGTCGAAGATGAACCCGCGATTCGCGCGAACTACGTCGAGGCGCTGAGTCGCTTCGGTTACACGACGCAGGGCTTCGCATCGCGTCCCGACGCGAGCCGCGCGTTCGCGCAGCGCCTGCCCGAGCTCGTGATCATCGACGTGGGCCTCGGCGACGAACCCGAAGGCGGCTTCGATCTATGCCGTGAACTGCGTGCGAAGTCGCCGACGCTGCCGCTGATCTTCCTCACCGCGCGCGATTCCGACCTCGATGTGATCTCGGGCCTGCGTCTCGGCGCCGACGACTATCTGACGAAGGACGTGAGCCTGCACCAGCTCGCCGCGCGCATCAGCGCGCTGTTCCGGCGCGTCGATTCGCTGAACAAGCCATCGTCGAAGGAAACCGTCGTCGAGCACGGGCAGCTGCGCCTGGAAGCCGAGCGCATGCGCGTCACCTGGAACGGCGAGGACGTGCCGCTGACGGTGACCGAGTTCTGGATGATCCACACACTCGTGCGTTTTCCGGGCCACGTGAAGAATCGCGATCAGCTCATGCGCGAGGCGCAGGTCGTCGTCGACGACGCGACGATCACGTCGCACATCAAGCGCATCCGCAAGAAGTTCCTCGCGATCGATGCGGCGTTCGATGCGATCGAAACGGTGCACGGCGCGGGCTATCGCTGGAAACCGTGAGTGAAAGCCCCGGCGCCGGCTCGTGAGTAGTCGCGGGGTCATCGCGACGCGGCGCGGCTGCGTCGCGCGCGACGACACGTCGACGGCGATCCGGGGCGTCGAAAACGGTATCGCGTCGAACGCGGGCGCTCCGTTCGCAACGGGCGCAGCACCACGGGTACAGTCGAGCAGGCACTGACATGTCGCTGCGCTTCAAGCTGCTGCTCGTCGCGCTGTCCACGCTCGCGCTGCCACTCGCGGGCCTGCTGATCGTGCGCCAGATGGAAGTGCTGTTGCGGCAGGGCCAGGAGCAGACGCTGATCGCCTCGGCGAAGGCGCTCGCCCGCAGCCTCGCGGCGCTGAAGACCGCGCTGCCGCCGACGGGTCAGGCGTTCTACGTGCATGCGTGCGCGAACCGGATCTCGGTCGACGGCTACGTCGACGACTGGAGCGCGCTCGCGGCATACGCGCAGAACCTCGGCCCGGCCGACGACGCGCAGAAGCTCACGATGCTGCTGTGCGCGGACAAGGAGTGGCTGTATCTGCTCGCCGGCGCGCGCGTGTCGACGCGCACGCGCAGCGACGCGAACGATGCGGACGCGCTGTTGCGCGATCACCTCACGTTGACGCTCGAGCGCAACGGCAGCGAGCGGCGCTATCTGCTCGCGAGCGCGGCGCCGGGACGCTTCGATGCGCGCGTGCTCGATGCGGGCGACGACGCCGTCTTGCCGGGCAGCCTATCGGGCATGTGGCAGGAGGACGGCAGCGGCTATCGGGTGGAGTTGCGCCTGCCACGCGCGCAGGCGCCCGAGCGCATGGCGCTGAGCGCGTTCGACGTCGCGAGTCCCGTTTCAGACCACGCTGAGCTGCGCCCGCTGTTGAGCCGCTCGGCTGCGCTCGCCAAGGATCTCGAACAATTCGCGCCGGACGGCATGCGCGTGCGCGTGCTCAGCGCGGAGGGATGGGTCGTCGCGGAATCCGGCCAGCTCAGCGTAGCGTCGTTCGGTGCGGCGCTCGGTGAGGCGCCGTCGAAATCCGCGCCGCGCTCGCAGCGCCGCTGGCTCGAGAACCTCGTCTACCGCAACCTGATCGCGCCAGACCTCACGCGCGCGCAGGATTTCTCGACCGCGCTGCCGCGCCTCGCCTCGCCCGAGATCTGGCAGGCGCTGTCTGGCGTCGCGGCAACCGCGTGGCACCCCGCGCCGAGCGCATCTGGGACCTACGACGTCGTGCTCGCCGCGGCGGTGCCGTTGCACGAGAGCCCGACCACGCGCGGCGGCGGCGAGGTCCGCGGCGCGCTGCTGCTCGAGCAGTCCGGCGACGCGCTGCCGCTGCTTACGAATCGCGCGCTGTTGATCCTGAGCGCGACGAGCCTCGCGGTCCTCGCGATCACCGGCGGCATCCTGTTTTTCGTCTTCAGCGTGCTTGGCGGCCGGATCCGGCGCCTGCGCGACGCCACCGAGCGCGCCGTCCACGCAGGCGGCGGCGTCGACACGCGCACCCTGCCGATGCTCGACGCGCGCGACGAGCTCGGCGATCTCGCGCGCAGCTTCGCGCGCCTCCTCGACGAGGTCGCCGCATACACCGACTACCTGCGCACGCTTGCGTCGAAGCTATCGCACGAGCTGCAGACGCCGCTCGCGATCGTCAAATCCTCGCTCGACAACCTCGACCAGCAGGCGGTATCGGCCGACGCGCGTACTTACCTGATGCGCGCGCGCGGCGGCGCCGAGCGCCTCGGTGCGATCGTGCGCGCGATGAGCGAAGCGAGCCGCATGGAGCGCGCGATCGCGGGCGTCGAAGGCGAGGAATTCGACCTCGTCGCGGTCGTGCGCGGCTGCGCCGAGGCGTATCGCCCGCTGGTCGCGCCGCGGCGCGTCGAGAGCGACCTGCCGGCGACCTCGCTGATGATGCACGGTGCGCCCGAACTGATAGCGCAGGCGCTCGACAAGCTCGTCGACAACGCCAAGAGCTTCACGCCCGAGGACGGCTGGATCCGCCTGAGCCTGCGCCAGCACGACGATGCGGCGATCCTCGCCGTCGCGAATTGCGGGCCGCCGCTGCCGCCGACGATGCAGGAGCGCCTGTTCGATTCGCTCGTCAGCATGCGCGCGGCGTCGTCGGCCAAGCCGAGCGACACGCCGAGCGGCCGCGCCGACGCGCCGCATCTCGGCCTCGGCCTGTACGTCGTGCGCCTGATCGCCGAACTGCATCGCGGCATCGCGTCCGCGCACAACCTCGCGGATGGCAGCGGCGTCGAATTCGTGCTCACGCTGCACGGCATGCCGCGGCGCTCGCTGGCCGGATGAAGCGCCGGCGCGTGCTACAAAAGTTTACGCGCGGTGACAAAATTCGGCTTGTGGGCGCGCGGGCATCGTAGCAACATCATGACGTGCGAACGCTAGCGGGAGCTTGTCATGACACGATGGATACTGACTGTTTTCTTGCTGGTGACCGGCATGCCGGCCGCCCTCGCCGGTCAGGGCGGCATGATCAGGGTGCCGTCGGTTACCGGGTCGCCCGGCATGAACGCCGCGGCGTATCGCAGCAACGACCCGCCGGGACGCATGTTCCCGGGGCGCTACTTCGAATACCGCGCGCAATTCGCTCTGAAGCGCAACGACTACGCCGGTGCGCTCGACATGTTCGTGCTCTCGGGTTTCTGGGGTAACAAGGTCGCGCAGTACGACGCGGCATTGATGTACTACAACGGGCTGGGCGTACCGGTTGACCGTGTCCGCGGCACCGCATGGCTCGGTATCGCCGCCGAGGGCCAAGACGATCTCGCGGTAGCCGCGTTGCGCGCGGCTTATGCTTCGCTCGACGTCGACGCCCGCCGCGCGGCGGGCGCCCTGTTCAAGGAACTCGACGCGAAGTACGGCGACGGCGTAGCCTTTCCGCGCGCGCTCAGGCAGTACGAGAACGAGGCGAAGATGGCGACGGGTTCGCACCTGGGCTTCGTCGGCAACCTCACGGTGTACGAGACCGGTCCCGGCGGCTCAGCGCTCGGCGAGGCGGGCTTCTCCTATTACCGGCGCAACGAACGCGAATTGGACGCATTGCTCGACCGCATCGCCGGCCACGTGCGCGTCGGCAGCGTCCGCGCGATCAAGGTCGACCAATCGGTGCGTGGTCAGGCCTCGGGCGACGTCCTAGTCGATCCGACGCAAGGCGCGCACTAGCGCCCGGATACGCGAGCGGCGATGCGCCGCGCACCATCCGCAGCGGCGGCGCCACACGTGGCGCGGCGCGGCGCGACTTGCTATCTTCGGCGTCCTTTGTTGTCCGTCGGCCGAACGCTACGTGATTTCATCCCAAGAGTTCGATGCCCTCGCAGC
>JBDTYX010000051.1:0-16892 GCA_040005435.1 Rudaea sp.
TCATGGGCGACGACGCGACCGTGTTGCGCAAGATCAAGATCGGCCAGCTGCAGGGTGCGGCGTTCACGGGCGGGCAGGCAATGGCGATCACGCCGGATGCGGCCGTGTACAGCCTGCCGTTCCAGTTTCGCACGCAGGAAGAGGTCGACAAGGTGCGTGGCCAGCTCGATCCGCTGTTGCGCCAGAGTTTCGAGAAGGCAGGGTTCTACGCGCCCGGCATTTCGGGCGGCGGGTTCGCCTACCTGATGGGTGTCAACGACATCCACTCCAAGGCGGATCTCGGCGCGGCGAAGGTCTGGGTGCCGCAGGGCGACCGCATCGCCGAGGTCGCGTTCAAGGCCGCGGGCGTCACGCCGATCCCGCTGCCGCTCGCAGACGTCTATACCAGCCTGCAGACCGGCCTCATCGATACCGTCGCGAACACGACGGCGGGCGCGATCGCGTTCCAGTGGCATACGAAGGTCAAGCACATGTACGACCTGCCGCTGAGCTACGTCATCGGCGTGCTAGCGATCGACAAGAAGGCGATCGACGCACTCGGCGCGGACGACCAGAAGGCGGTCAACGACGAGGTCGGCGCGGCGTTTGCGCGCCTCGAGAAGATCACGCGCGCCGACAATGCGCAGGCGCGCGACGCGCTGCAGAAGCAGGGCGTCGGCATCACGACGCCGACCGACGCCGAGAAGAAGACCTGGGATGAAGTCGGCCGAACTGCGCGCGCCGAGCTCAGCAGCGGAGGCATCTCGCCCATGCTGACCGCGGCAGCCGACAAGGCGCTGGCCGAGGCCCGCGCGAAGTAAGGGGGCGAGCGATGAACGCAGTGAGGCTGCAGCGCGGGTTCGCCTCGGCGCTCGTCTGGATCGATCGTATCGAGAAGTGGCTGCTGACCATCCTCGTGCTGATTCTCGTGCTGCTCGCGGGTGGCCAGATACTGCTGCGCAATCTGTTCGGCGGCGGCATCTCTTGGGCCGACCCGTTCCTGCGCACGCTCGTCGTCTGGACGGCGATGCTCGGCGCGCTCGCGGCTGTGCGTGACGACAAGCACATCGCGGTCGACGTGTTGCAGCGCTTCCTGCCGGCCGGCGCGCAGCGCATCGCGCGCATCGTGACGCTGCTGTTCGCGGCGGTAGTCTGCGCCGCGATGGCCTGGTACAGCATCGCGTTCGTCGGCATCGACTTCGCAACGCCGGCAAATGCCGTTAGCGACGGCGTTCCTGGCATCGCGCCATGGGTGCTCGAGAGCATCCTGCCGGTGGGCTTCGGCCTGATGGCGCTGCGCTTCCTGCTGCGCGCTTTCTCGCCGCCAGCCCATGCCGCCGCGCTGCTGCATGATCCGGCCGACATACCTGCGGTCAACGCTCCGTGACCTTGCTGATCGCTGGCGCGTTGTTGCTGCTCGCCGCGCTCGGCGCGCCGTTGTTCGCGCTGATCGCGGCGATCGCGCTGCTCGGCTTCGGCGCGTCGGGACAACCCGGCACCGCGGTTGCGATCGAGTTCTACCGTCTCGCCGACATGCCGGCGCTGATCGCGATACCGTTGTTCACGCTCGCGGGTTATCTGCTCGCAGAGAGCCAGGCGCCGCGGCGGCTGGTGCGGCTGACCAACGCGCTGTTCGGCTGGCTGCCGGGTGGACTCGCGATCGTGTCGATCTGCGCGTGCGCGTTCTTCACCGCGTTCACCGGCGCGACCGGCGTCACCCTCGTCGCGCTCGGCGCCGTGTTGTATCCGGCGATGCGCCAGGCGCGCTACGAGGAGCGCTTCTCGCTGGGCCTCCTGACCTCGGCCGGCAGCCTCGGGCTGCTGCTCGCGCCGTCGATGCCGTTGATCCTGTATGGCGTCGTCGCGCAGCAGTTCCATACGACGCCGCCGGTCGCGATCGACGCGTTGTTCAAGGCGGGCCTGCTCCCGAGCCTGCTGATGATCGTGCTGCTCTCGGCCTACAGCGCCTGGCATTCTCGCGGTCTGCCGCGGCCCGAGCGGGCCGCACGCGGCGAACTGTGGGCCGCGATCAAGGATGCCGCCTGGGAGCTGCCGCTGCCGTTCGTGATCCTGATCGGCATCTACGCGCATTTCCTCGCACCATCGGAAGCCGCGGCCGCGACGACGCTGTACGTGCTGATAGTGACCGTGCTGATCCGCCGCGAGATCGGGTTCGCCGAGCTGCCGCGCGTGATCCGCGAGGCGATGCTGCTGGTCGGCGCGATCCTGATCGTGCTCGGCTTCTCGCTGGCGCTCACGAACTGGCTCATCGACGCCGACGTGCCCGAGTCGTTGTTCGGCTGGCTGCAGGCGAGCATTTCGAGCAAGCTCGGATTCCTGCTCGTGCTCAATGCGTTCCTGCTCGTTTTCGGAATGCTGCTCGAGGGCTTTCCCGCGATAATCATCCTCGTGCCGCTCGTGCTGCCGATCGCGCTGCATTACGGCGTCGATCCCGTGCACCTCGGCATCATCTTCCTCGCGAATCTGCAGATCGGCATCTTCCTGCCGCCGGCCGGCATGAACCTGTTCATCGCGAGCGCGCGCTTTCACCGCCCCGCGACGACGATCATCCGTGCGTGTCTGCCGTTCTACGCGATACTGCTGCTCTGCGTGCTGATCATCACCTATTGGCCGTGGCTGTCGCTCGTGCTCGTACGTTGAGTCGCGACGATGCTATTGCGCGTTCGGTGCGGCGGCCCTCGGCGGCGTGCGCAGCTTGACGATGACGTCGATGATGTTCTCGTCGACGGCGCCGCGGCGGATGCGATCTAGCAACACGCCATCCAGAATCTGCTGCCAGTCGGCCGGTTTCGGGCCCTGCCAGCGCGACTTGTCGCCGTCGAGGACGATCTCGGCCTGTTCCTGGCCGAAGTAGACGTCGACTTCATTGCGCTTGTCGCCGCGCGCGTGCAGCACGTAGGCGGGTGCTAGCGGCGCATCGCGCAGGAACACGCCCTGGTCCGGCGTGCGGCAGGATTGCGCGGCGGTGAGGTCGGCGATCGATGGCGGGATGTCGGACTGCGAGAAGCGCGCGGCGATCGCCCCGCGCGCGATCGGCAGATCGGTGACGACGACGAAAGGCGTGCGTGCAAGCGCGCTGTCGCCGAAGCGTGCCTGCTCGGACGAGAACAGCGGACTCATGCTGCGATGGTCGCCCGAAATCATGAGGATGCCGTTCCGGAAGAACCCGCGCTTCTGCAGCTCGTCGTAGAGCATGCCGATCTGTTCGTCGGCATAGCGGAACACACCAGGTTCGTCCGGCAGGTCGGTCTGCGGGTTGATGAACGGCGGGTGCGTGCTGACGGTCAGGAGATAGGAGAGAAACGGTGCGGAATCGCCCTTGCGCGCGTCGAGCCACTGCAGGAAGCGCTGATAGAGCGCCTTGTCCTCGGCAGCGTTGAAATGGCGGCGCTTCCAGCCGTTATAGAACGGCTGCTCGGCGCCTTCCCATGAGTCGAAATGCAGCGACTTGAGCCACTTCGACTTGTCGAGAAAGCCGAGGTCGCCGGTCGTGAAAAAGTGTGCCGTGTAACCCTGCGCGTGCACGATGTCCGGCAGCGCGTCTTTCGGGTCGTCGAAGCCGACGAACGCCTCCGCGCTCTCGTAGCGTCCGATCAGCGGCACGGGCGCGTGGCCCGTGATCATCGCGATCATGCCTCCGTCGGTCGTGAAACCATTCGCGATGAAATCGGGGAACCAGGTGTGCTCGCGCGCAATGGCGTCGAGGCGCGGCGTGAGGTCGCGGAAGCCGCCGAACAACTGGCTTTGGTGCATCGACAGCGATTCGACCGCGAGCAGGATGATGTTCGGCCGCAGCGCGCGTCCAGGCTCGCACTCGGGCGTGGGCGGCGCATAGGACTTCGCGAGCGTCTCGGCGAATGCCTTGCCGTAGGGCGTGTCGACGCCGAGGTCGAGGTTTGCTTCGACGAGGTTCTGCAGCAGCTCGTAATGGATATATTTCATCGTCGACGGCTGCCAGCGGCCGAGCAGCAACAGCGCGGCGGCGAGCACGAAGAAAGCCAGCGCGAGGCGCGGACGGCGAGGGCGCGGCAGCAACGCCGGGATCAGCACGAGAACGCCGAGAATCGCCACCGCGAGCGCGATCTTGCCTGCCGCGGTCGCGAGGAAGATGTCGCCGAACTGGACGATCGCGCCGAGCTCCTTGCCGAACTTGATGACGTCGAACAGGTACAGCCGCTGGGTCAGGGTCTTCGTGACCGCGGCGTCGACTCCATAGACGATCACGAGCGCCGAGCCAAGCACGATCCACGGTAGCTGCAGGAGGTAGCTGCGCGAGAGCAGGCTCAAAGCCACGAACAGCAGCAGCAGCGCGAGCAGCGTCGCGTCCTGCTGGGCGGCGGTCGCGGCCATGCACACCGGGCAGTTGGCGAGGCCGCTCGTGATCTCAAACAGGATCTCCGCGCGCACCGCGATCAGCCCGACGAACAGCAGCAGCAGCGCGAGCGCTCCGGTCAGTCCGGCCCGGCGCGCCGGGGGCGCGCCGAACAATGCGTCCCGATGTCTCTTGCGTGTCATCGCGAAGCCGAACGTCAAAGGAAGGCGTGCCACGCACCTGGGCGGGCGTCGCGGCGCGTGAATGGAAGCGTGGGCATTCGCTAAATCTTCTGCATGCGCGACGACGGCGGAATCCGTATAATAACGGGTTTATTCGCTCAGGCATTTCTGACGCATGCGTATCCTGACCGAAGCGCTGACCTTCGACGACGTTTCGCTCGTTCCGGCCTATTCGAACGTGCTGCCGCGCGACGTCAGCCTCGCCACGCGACTAACCCGCGGCATTCCGCTGAACATCCCGATCCTGTCATCGGCCATGGACACCGTGACCGAGGCACGCCTCGCGATCACGATGGCCCAGTGCGGCGGGATCGGCATCATCCACAAGAACATGTCGGTGGAGCAGCAGGCCGCCGAAGTGCGTCTCGTGAAGAAGTTCGAGTCCGGCGTGATCCGCGACCCGATCACGGTAACGCCGACCACGTCGATCCACGACGTCATGCAGCTCGTCCGCGCGAAGAACATCTCCGGCGTGCCTGTCGTCGACGGCGAGCAGCTCGTCGGCATCGTCACGAGCCGCGACCTGCGCTTCGAGAAGAAGCACGACGACCCCGTGCGGAACATCATGACGCGCAAGGAAAAGCTCGTCACCGTGAAGGAAGGCGCGAGCGAGGACGAGGTGCTGCAGCTGCTGCACCGGCACCGCATCGAGAAGGTGCTCGTCGTCAATGACAACTTCCAGCTGCGCGGCCTCATCACGGTCAAGGACATCCAGAAGGCGCACGACAACCCCGACGCCGCGAAGGACGCGCACGAACGGCTGCGCGTAGGCGCGGCGGTCGGCGTGGGCGGAGACACCGAAGCACGCGTCCACGCGCTCGTCGAGGCCGGCGTGGACGTGATCGTCGTCGACACGGCGCACGGCCACTCGCAAGGCGTGCTCGACCGCGTGCGCTGGGTCAGGAAGACGTTTCCGCAGATGCAGATCGTTGGCGGCAACATCGTGACCGGCGATGCCGCGAAGGCGCTCATCGACGCCGGCGCCGACGCGGTCAAGGTTGGCGTGGGTCCTGGCTCGATCTGCACGACGCGCATCGTCGCGGGCGTCGGCGTGCCGCAGATCTCGGCCGTCAGCATGGTCGCCGAAGCGATCCACAACACCGGCGCGGCCCTGATTGCCGACGGCGGCATACGCTATTCGGGCGACATCGCCAAGGCGCTGACTGCGGGCGCGAACTGCGTGATGATCGGGGGCATGTTCGCAGGCACCGAGGAAGCCCCAGGAGAGGTCGAGCTTTATCAGGGGCGAAGCTATAAGAGTTACCGCGGCATGGGCTCTCTCGGCGCGATGCAGAAGGGCTCGAAGGATCGCTATTTCCAGGACGAGGCGGATGCGGACAAGCTCGTGCCCGAAGGCATCGAGGGTCGCGTGCCCTACCGCGGACCGTTGCGCAGCATCATCCACCAGCTCGCCGGCGGGCTGCGCTCGGCGATGGGCTACGTCGGCTGCGCGACGATCGACGAGATGCGTTCCAAGCCGCACTTCGTGCGCATCACGAGTGCGGGCGTGCGCGAGTCGCACGTGCACGATGTCGCGATCACGAAGGAAGCTCCGAACTACCGGATGGAGTGAACGCATCCGCTCGCTCGGTCGCCGGAAGGCGGGAGTGTCGATTCGCGCCGCGCGACCTACTGGGCGGCGGGTAGCGCGGATGGCGCGAATGAATGTGGCGCGAGGCATCGGATGAGGATGGTTCCATCCCGGTCTCGAGCTTTCGCGACGATCGGATGTGAGCCGCGCCGGCTCTTGCGAACGGGCCGCGGACAGAGAGATATGAGCAATATCCATAGCGACAAGATCCTGATCCTCGACTTCGGCGCGCAGTACACGCAGCTGATCGCGCGGCGCATCCGCGAGATCGGCGTTTACTGCGAGATCTGGGCCTGGGACCACGACCCGACCGAGATCGCCAGATTTGCGCCCAAGGGCATCATTTTGTCCGGCGGTCCCGAGTCGACGACGCTCGTCGATGCACCCCATGCGCCGCAGCAGGTCTTCGACGGCGCGCAGCCGCTGCTCGGCATCTGCTACGGCATGCAGACGATGGCGAAGCAGCTCGGCGGCAGCACCGAAGCCGAGCACACGCGAGAATTCGGTCACGCCGCACTACGCATCACCGCGCGCAGTGCGCTGTTCGACGGCCTCCCGGCGGGCGAGTTTCCGGTCTGGATGTCGCACGGCGATCGCGTCACCGCGATCCCGGCCGGATTCACGGTCGCGGCGACGACGAGCGACCTGCCGATCGCCGCGATGTCCGACGAGCGCAAGCGCTGGTACGGCGTGCAGTTCCATCCCGAGGTGACCCACACCCAGCACGGCGAGGAGATCCTGCGCCGCTTCGTCGTCGACATCTGCGGCTGCCGCACGCTGTGGACGTCGGCCAACATCATCGAAGACTCGATCGCGCGCATCCGCGCACAGGTCGGAACAGACCGCGTGCTGCTCGGGCTGTCGGGCGGCGTCGACTCGTCGGTCGTCGCCGCGCTGCTCAAGCGCGCGATCGGCGACCAGCTCACCTGCGTATTCGTCGACACCGGTCTGCTGCGTTGGCACGAAGGCGACCAGGTCATGGCGACGATGGCCAAGAATATGGGCGTCCGGGTGATCCGCGTTGACGCGGCCGAGCGCTATTTCGCGGCGCTCGCGGGCGTCGCCGACCCCGAGGCCAAGCGCAAGGTCATCGGCCGCCTGTTCATCGAGATCTTCGACGAGGAAGCCGCCAAGCTCGAGGGCATCCGCTGGCTCGCACAGGGCACGATCTACCCCGACGTGATCGAGTCGGCAGGCAGCAAGACCGGCAAAGCGCACGTGATCAAGTCGCACCACAACGTCGGCGGACTGCCGGCGGGTATGCGCTTCGAGCTCGTCGAGCCGCTGCGCGAGCTGTTCAAGGACGAGGTGCGGCGTATCGGCGTCGAGCTCGGCCTGCCGCGCGAGATGGTCTATCGGCATCCATTTCCGGGGCCGGGACTCGGCGTGCGCGTGCTCGGCGAGGTCAGCGCCGAATACGTCGAATTGCTGCAACGCGCCGACGACATCTTCATCGGCGAGCTGCGCGCCGCGGGACTCTACGACAAAGTCAGCCAGGCGTTCGCGGTGTTCCTGCCGGTCAAGTCGGTCGGCGTCGTCGGCGATGCGCGCGCCTACGAATGGGTGATCGCGCTGCGCGCGGTCGAGACGATCGACTTCATGACCGCGCACTGGGCACACCTGCCCTACGAATTTCTTGGCAAAGTTTCAAGTAGAATAATCAATGAATTGCGAGGTATATCTCGCGTTGTTTACGATATCAGCGGCAAGCCGCCCGCGACGATCGAGTGGGAGTAGGCGCGGGATGTCCGCGCGCTGGTCGCCCGTCTCGCCGATGAAGCCAATCAAGCCCGAGGGAATCATGAGAGCGCTACGGATCATCGCGATCGTTCTGCCTACCCTGCTTGCGCCGCTCGCGCACGTCGAGGCCACGCAACCGCCCGCAGACAGCGAGACGCGTGCATGGTGGGCGATCACGGCCGAACTCTCGGGCGACGCGATGGAAGGGCGCGACACGGGCTCGGCGGGCTACGACCGCGCGGCGCAACTCGTTGCGCGGAAGTTCGCCGCGGCGGGGCTCACGCCGCTCGGCGAGAACCACAGCTGGCTGCAGCCGGTGCCGATGGAAGAGATCGCGATCGAGCGCGCAGCGCTGTCGGTCGGCGGCCGTCAGCTGACCTTCCTGCACGATTTTTCGCTGGCGCCGACCGCCGCGATGCCCGCGACGCTGGATGCGCCCGTGGCCTATCGCGGCTACTGCGGCGCGGCGGCGCTCGCCGACGTGCGCGGCAAGATCGTCATCTGTCACGGGGCCCATCGCGCGGGGCTGCCGGCCGCTGCCGAACGGTTCGCCGCGGTGCAGGCCGCCGGCGCCGTCGCTCTCTTGACGATCGCCGACCCGGGCTTCGCGGTCGAACCGCCGCGCTGGCCGCTTGCGTACGCGCGCAGCGTCGTGCTGTCCGGTACCAGGGTCAATGACGGAACACTGTTGCGCCTGACGCTCAACGCCGACGCGCTCGGCAAGGTGATCGGGAAGGGCCACGATGCGCGCGCGCTGATCGCCGCGGGCAGCGCAGGACTTGAGTTGCCGGGCTTCGACGTCGCAGGCACGCTCAAGGCAAGTTTCCGCCTGAAGCGCCGCCACATCGAGTCGTCCAACGTGATCGGAATTCTGCCCGGCAGTGATCCGGCGCGTGCCGACCAGGCGATCGTCCTGTCCGCGCATCTCGACGGCTACGGGCATGGCACGCCGATTGCGGGAGATGGCATCTACAACGGCACGCTCGACGACGCGGCTTACGTTGCGCTTCTGATCCGGCTTGCCGAGCAGCGACACGGCAGCGGCTTCCGCCGTCCGCTGATCTTCGCGGCATTCACGGGGGAGGAGAAAGGCCTGCTCGGCTCGGAATGGTTCGTCGCGCATCCGACGCTGGCAAAGGCGCGCATCGCGGCGAATATCAACCTCGACCAGTTGCGGCCGATATTCCCGCTCGCGCTGATGACGGTACACGCGCTCGACGACACGAGCCTCGGCGACGACGTGCGCGCGGTTGCCGCGGGCATGGGCATCGCGGTCCAGTCCGACCCCGAGCCTGAGCGCAACCTGCTGCGTCGCGCGGACCAGTGGAACTTCCTGCAGGCAGGCATCCCGGCGACCGCGTTCGTGTTCGGATATACGCCAGGGTCGGAGAGCGAACGCATCTACCGCGAGTGGTATCGCACTGGATATCACAAGCCTCAGGACGACCTGCAACAGCGCATGGACTGGAAGGCCGCCGCTGATTTCAACCGGTTCTTCTACGCGCTGGTCGCGCGAGTCGCCGACGCGGATGAGGCGCCCGCCTGGAAGGCCGGCAGCAAGCTCGATCCGCGCGCCCGCTGACCGCCACTGCCGCGCCTCTCCGGACGTCACCTTGAACCTGGTTGTTTCCGCTGACGATGAGCGCTGCATGCGCCGCGCGCTCGTGCTCGCGGCGCATGCGCGCGACGCGCACGAGGAAGTGCCGGTCGGCGCGGTACTCGTCGACGCGCAGGGCGAGATCGTTGGCGAAGGCTGGAATCGCAGCATCTCGACCCACGATGCGAGCGCGCACGCCGAAATTGTCGCGCTGCGCGATGCCGGCCCGCGCGTGCACAACTACCGTCATCCCGGAGCCACGCTCTACGTGACCCTCGAACCGTGCGTCATGTGCGCCGGTGCGATCGTGCATGCGCGCATAGCACGCGTCGTGATCGGCGCAGACGATCCCAAGACCGGCGCGGCGGGCAGCGTGTTCGACACGCTGGTCACCCCGCTGCACAACCATCGCGTCGCCGTCGCGCGCGGAGTGCTTGGCGACGAGTCCGCGACGATGCTGCGCGAATTCTTTCGCGGCAGGCGCTGACTATCGTCGACGCGGCCGCGATCGCAGCACGCATCAGCTTGCTCGCCGTCGGCGCAAGACCGCCATCGCGTCGCGGGTCGTGCGCGGAGTGCAGGCCCAAGAGTCCGCGACGATGCTGCGCGAATTATTGCGCGTCAGGCTGACTCTCGCGACGCGGCGCGATCGCAGCGGGCATCGGCTAACGGGTTTCCCGGAGCAAGACCACTTAGCTTCTCTCGAGCGCGAACGCGAGGTTCTTGCCGACCCGCTCATGCTGCTCGGCGGGCAGGCGCGGATCGGCGAGCAGCTCGCGACACAGGCGCGCCGACAGCGCGAAGTCGCCGCACCAGTAGGACGACACGGACAGTTCATCGCGCGCGCGCCACTCGTAGACCGTGGCGTCGGTGAACAGCACGTCAGCGGGCATCGCAAGGCCCGCAGCCACCTGCGCGGCGTCGCGGGCGACGGTATAGCGTTCGCGCAGGCGGTTGTAACGCGCGAACTCGCAGATCGCCTCTGCGCGCGTCGGGCGGAAGTTGTAGGCGTCGAGGTAGGCGAGCAGGATCTCACCTTCCGGCGCGCCGAGGCGCTCCTTCAGCATCGCGATCTGCAGCTTGGCGTAGTAGACCTCCTCGACCCAGCCGCCCATCGCGACGCGATGCGCGTACGCGTCCACCGCTTCGCTTGTCTTGCCCGCGTCGCGCAGGCTTTGCGCGAGGTAGAACGCGTAGCGCGTGTGGCCGGGCTCCTTGTCGAGCGCCTTGCGCAGCACCTCTGCGTCGCGCGTGAATTTTTGCTCTTGCGTCTGCTGACTGCGCGCGCCATCGGTGAACACGCGGATGCTGAGGCCGGGCAGGAATTCCGCTGCGGCGGCCTGCGGCGACACGAGCACCTCGTGCAGCACGCCTTCCCATTTCCATTGTGCGTCGAGGCGCGGAATGACGACGCGGCGATAGCGCGTGTTGCCGAAGATCAGCTGCAGCATGTACGCGGGCGCCTTGAGCTCCGGATATGCGAATCCGGCCTCGGCCTCGAGTATCTCGTCCGCGTCGATGATCAGCGCATATTCTCCGTGCGCTCGCGCGAGTTCGAGCGCCTGGTTGCGGTTCGTCGCGAAGTCGACCCAGGCGCGCTCGACCAGTTCTCCCGGAACGTCGCGCATCACCTCGCGCACGATGTCCTGCGTTCCGTCACTCGAGCCGGTGTCGACGATCGCCCAGCTGTGGATGAATGGCATGACCGAGCGCAGGCAGCGCTCGATGACCCTGCGTTCGTCCTTGATGATCATCGACAGGCAGATGCGCATCTCGGTCAGGCCTCGCGGATGCGATTGGGCGCGCGCGCGGTCACTTGAACAACCCGGCCGTCTTGCCTTGTGTCTTGAGGACCGAGCTACCGTCGGGCTGCTGCGTGCCGACGCGGTGCAGCGCCGCGGTTATCTGCGGGTTCGCGCTGCGCGCCGCGAGGATCATCTCGACGTCGTAGTCGACCGGCGTCAGCTTGAACGTGCCGTCAACCTTGAGAGCGCCGCCCGAATCGTTGAGCACGCCGATCACGCTGCCGTCGGCGACCGTGCTGAATTCGACCGCGATGTCGCCGAGGCTCGCGCGCGCCGCGCCCGCCAATTCAGCGCTGCGCCAGTTGATCTTGCCCTGCAGCTGCTTCGGCCAGTGCTCGCGCCATTGCATCTGCGTCACGCTGCCTTCGATGCTACCCGCCGGGAGTATGCCGGGCACGCGGATCAATGGCGTAGCGAGTTGCGCCGGGAACGTGAAGCGCAGGTTGTGCCAGTCCGCCTGGATGCTCGGCTGGGTCTGCAACACCTTGAACGTGCCGTCGGCCTTGAGCGCGCCGTCGCTGCCATTGACCGAGCCGGTAATGCTGCCGTCCGCGGCCTTGCTGAAGTCGATCGCGACGTCGCCGAATCTCGCCTGCGCCGCGCCCGTCACCGCCGCGTCATGCCAGGTCATCTTGCCCTGGATGTCGGTCGGCAGGAATTTGCGCAGCTGCACCTGCGGGATCGTGCCGTCGACGTCGCCCGACAGCGCGAGGTCGGTCACATGCAGCGCCACGAGCGCAAACTGTGCCGGGACGTGGAACTGAACGTCGCGCCACGTCGATTCCGCGAACGCGTCCCTGGCGATGAAATTGCCGTTGAACTTGAGCGCGTCGTGGGAGACCTGCGCGCTGCCCGCGAGCGTGTTCTTCTCGGCGGCAGGCGTCAGCTTCACGCGTGCCTCGCCGAGTTCGAGAGCCTGCGGCTTGACCATGGCGGCGTTGTGCCAGGCGAGATCGCCCTCGATCGTTGCGAGCGCGCCGGCGCTGACGACGACGCGCGCGAGCGCGCCATCGACGTCGCCCGTCAATTCGGCCTCCGCGGGCAGCAGCGGGGACAGCGCGAGCTGCGCCGGCAGATGGAACTTCACGTCGCGCCACTCGGACTCCGCCATGCCGCCCTTGGCGACGAAGTTGGCGGAAAACTTCATCGCGTCGTGCGCAAGCTGCACGCTGCCGGCGTACGCGCCGGGCTCGGTCGTGCCGAAGGTGATGTGCGCCTCGCCGAGCGTGATGGCCTGCGGCGCGGTGAGGGTCGCGTTGTGCCAGAGCAACTCTCCCTGGACCTCGGCGAAGCTGCCGCCGCGGACCGCGATGTGCGGCAGCGTGCCCTCGACGTCGCCGCCGACGAGCAGGTTGGGCACGTGGGCGAGTTCGACGGCCAGCGCGGCGGGCGCGCGAAAGCTCAGGTTGCGGAAGTCGGTGTCCGCGCCCGCGCGATCGTAATTGCCCTGCGCCGTAAGGTTCTCCGCTTTGATCACGAAGTCCGCGTTGCGCCGACGCTGCAGCAGCGGCTGCAGGTGCAACTGCCAGTCGATCGCGCCGAGCGGCCGCCCGCGCAAGCTCAGCATGCCGGCGTGGCCGTTCCATATCGTGCCGCTGATGTCCTCGAGGCTGACGTTCGCCGAGCGCCAGAGGTACGGAATCGCGATGCTCGCCGGGCATTGCCAGATCGCGACGGCGCCCAGGACGATGACGATCAACAGGAACAGCAGGAGACGACGCATAACAGCAGGTATACCCCGATCTGATGGTCTCGCTTCGACCCGCCGCGGCAAAAAGCGTTCAATGACGATGCGGCGCGGAGGCCGGCGCGAGAATAACATACCGCCCACGCACGTCCGGCGCGGCGGGCGTGGCGGTTTCTAGAGCAGCCCGCGCAGCCGGTACAGCGTTTCGAGCGCATCGCGCGGCGTAAGTTCATCGGGATCGATCGCGCGCAGTGCCTCCTCAATCGGCGAAGGCGCTGCCGGCGCGAACAACCCGAGCTGCGGCGAGACCGGCGCGGCGGTCGTCGCAGCGGAGTCGCGCAGCGCATGCTGCTGTTCGAGCGCGCGCAGGTAATCGCGCGCACGGGCGATCACGGGCTTGGGTACACCGGCCAGCGCGGCGACGTGCAGCCCGAAGCTGCGGTTCGCGGGTCCTTGTTTGACCGCGTGCATGAACACGAGCTGGTCGGCCTGATTCTCATTGTGGTATTCGACCGCATCGAGATGCACGTTGGCGATGCCCTCATACTGCGCCGCGAGTTCGGTCAGCTCGAAATAGTGGGTCGCGAACAGCGTGAATGCGCGATTCTGCGTCGTAAGTTGCACCGCGCAGGCCTGTGCGAGCGCGAGGCCGTCGTACGTGGAGGTGCCGCGACCGACCTCATCCATCAGCACGAGGCTGCAGTGCGTCGCGTTGTGCAGGATATTCGCGGTCTCGCTCATCTCGACCATGAAGGTGGATTGCCCGCGCGAGAGGTCGTCCCCCGCGCCGATGCGCGTGAAGATTCGGTCGATTGGTCCGATCACCGCCGCGTCGGCAGGCACAAAGCTGCCGATGTGCGCGAGCAGCACGATCAGCGCGCACTGGCGCATGTAGGTCGACTTGCCGCCCATGTTCGGGCCGGTGATCACGAGCATGCGGCGGCTGTCGTCGAGCAGCAGGTCGTTCGGTTCGAATGGCTCGCTGCGCACGCGCTCGACGACCGGGTGGCGGCCGCGCAAGATGCGGATGCCGGGGGTCGCGACGAGCTCGGGTGATTTCCAGTTCAGCGCATCGGCGCGTTCGGCGAAATTGGCGAGCACGTCGAGTTCGGCGATCGCCCCCGCCGCCTGCTGCAGCGACGCGAGGCGTTCGCCGAGATGATCGAGCACGCCTTCGTAGAGCGCGCGCTCGCGCATCAGCGAGCGTTCGCGCGCCGAGAGCACCTTGTCCTCGAACGCCTTCAATTCCTCGGTGATGTAGCGCTCGGCGCCCTTGAGCGTCTGTCGCCGCGTGTAGTGGGTCGGCGCCTTGCCCGACTGTCCCTTGCTGATCTCGATGTAGTAGCCGTGCACGCTGTTGTAGCCGACCTTGAGCGTCGCGATGCCGGTCGTGGCCTTCTCGCGCTCTTCGAAATCGATCAGGAACTGGTTGGCGTCGGTCGATAGCGTGCGTAGCTCGTCGAGATCGGCATCGAACCCGGTCCGGATCACGCCGCCGTCGCGCAGCAGCGCCGGTGGTTGTTCCCCAATTGCGCTCGCGAGGTAGGAGGCGACTTCGCCATGTTCGCCGAGCCTGCCGACTAGCGTCGCGAGAAGTGGGCTGTCGTTGCCGAGCAGCGCGTCGCGCAGCGCCGGCGTCGCGAGCAGCCCGTCGCGCAGCGTCGACAGGTCGCGCGGGCGTGCCGAGCGCAGGGCGACGCGAGCGAGGATGCGTTCGATGTCGCCAATGCTGCGCAACACTTCGCGCAGCGCCTCGAAACGACGCAGTCCGACGAGGCTCTCGATCGCCTGATAGCGCAGGCGCAGCGTGTCCCGCGCGCGCAGCGGACGATGCAGCCAGCGGCGCAGCGTGCGCGCGCCCATCGGCGTCACGGTCTCGTCAAGAACGCCAAGGAGAGTGTGTGCGCCGCGGCCCGCCGCATTCGAGTCGAGTTCGAGATTGCGCCGCGTTACCGCATCGAGCGCCAGCGTTTCGCCCGGGTCCTCGACTGCGATGCCGGACAGGTGCGGCAGCGCGGCCTTCTGCGTCTCTTCGACGTAGCCGAGCAGGCTACCGGCGGCCGCAATCGCGAGCGGCATATCTTCGCAGCCGAATCCCGACAAATCGCGCACGCCGAAATACTTCGTCAGCTGGCGACGTGCCGTCTCGACATCGAAATACCACGGCGCGCGTTTGCGCAGCCCCGGCAGCGCGGAGACCAACGCCGGCCAGGCCACATCTTCGCTGACGAGCGTCTCGGCGGGGGCGAGTCGCGCGAGCTCGGACGCGAGCGCGTCGGCATCTGCAACTTCACTGACCAGGAAGCGCCCGGCCGCGAGGTCGATCCACGCGAGGCCGTAGCCGGTTCCACGTGCGCCCGGTGCGGCGGCAATCGTGAGCAGCAGGTTGTCGCGGCGCTCGTCGAGCAGCGCTTCGTCGGTGACCGTGCCTGGCGTGACGACGCGCACGACCTTGCGCTCGACGAGGCCTTTGGCGAGCGCCGGATCGCCGATCTGCTCGCAGATCGCGATCGACTCACCGAGCCTGACGAGCCGCGCTAGGTAGCCTTCGACGGCGTGATACGGCACGCCGGCCATCGGAATCGGTGCGCCGGCCGACGCGCCACGCTGGGTCAGCGTGATGTCGAGCAGGCGCGCGGCCTTGCGAGCGTCGTCGTAGAACAGTTCGTAGAAGTCGCCCATGCGGAAAAACACGAGCGTGTGCGGGAATTCGGCCTTGGCCGAAAAATACTGGCGCATCGCGCCGGTGTGCCGCTTGTCTTCTGCCAGCTCTTGATACTTCAAGCGCAATACCCGAGGTGTCGTGATGGGAATCCCACTGCGTGCCCGTCACGATCGTGGACCTCAGGTCCGATCGTTCGATTCTTCTCGACGAGGACTCCGACCACCGTGAGGTCCGAGTAGTCGCAATCGCAGCCACAAATTTTTGTGCCTAGAGCAGCGCAAGAATACCTGCATAGGGCGCGAAATACGCGCTTGGTTCACATAGCGCAGGTTGCCATCGCCGGAATTCCCCCTTTGCGAACTCACCTGAGGAGACAGCGTTGCGCGCCAAAATCAAAGGCCGCAAAGGCTGAGGGCGACGGTGAAGGCCTACCTCGTCACATCGATGAGCTCGCTGCTCGCGCACGATAGAAAATCCGGCGCCAGCGAGCATGTGACCGCGCAAGGGTAGGTATGCGTGCCGCTACCGTTATTCCTCAGCGCCAGTTCGCATAGCGCAGAAACTCAGGGCTTGGCCAAGAGCCTCGCACTGCAAATTCAGCGTGCGTTGGAAGTAACGCGCCATACCGCATTGCCGACGTCATCGGCGATCAGCAGCGCGCCGTCTTTATCCTGTGCCAGTCCGACCGGAGCACCGAACAGTTGCGATTCGTCGTCGGAGTGGAAGCCCGAGACGAGCGTTTCCGGCGTGCCCGCGGGCTTGCCATCCTTGAAAGGAACATAGACGACCGCGTACCCGCTGAGCGGCGACCGATCCCAGCTTCCGTGTTCGGCGACGAATGCACCGCCGTGATATTTCTCGGGCAGCGCGTTGTCGGTCGAGAACCACAGGCCGAGCACTGCGACGTGTGAGCCCATCGCGTAGTCGGGCTTCTGCGCCTTCGCGACGAGGTCGGGGCGCTCTTCTTTCACGCGACTGTCGCGATTCTGTCCGTAATAGCTGTAGGGCCAGCCGTAAAAGCCGCCCTCGGTGACCGAGGTCAGGTAATCCGGCACGAGGTCGGCGCCGATTTCATCACGCTCATTTGCGATCGCCCACAGCTTGCCGCTCTGCGGTTCCCACTGCAGCCCGGTGGGATTGCGGATGCCCGACGCGTAGATGCGACTTCCGGCGGTCGCGACGTCTACTTCGAGGACCACGGCCCGGCGGTATTCGACTTCCAGTCCGTTCTCGGTGATGTTGCTGTTCGATCC
>JBDTYX010000226.1:0-4983 GCA_040005435.1 Rudaea sp.
TGCCGCTCGACCTGTTCATCTATCCGCTGCTCGGCTTCTTCGTATTCAAGGCCGCGATCGGCGTGATCCTCTATCGCGTGCGCGTGCCGTGCAGCTGGAAGGACACGTTGATGGCTTCCATCGCGAGCATGGGGCTGTCGCACGCGATCGCGCGCGGTATCTACCTCGGGCTCTGGAGGAATCAGGGCGAATTCGTGCGCACTGCGAAGAGCCGCCGCCTGTCGAAGCGACCGAACCCGTTCACAGCGGTGTCGGAGGAGCTTCTGATGTTCGTCGCGATCGTGATTGCGATCGCCGGCATGATCAACCTGCCCGGGCTCATCGATCATCTGATCACACATACGCCCGAACCGCCGAACACGCTGCACCTGACCGACTATCGCGAGGGCAAGCTGTGGATCACGATCCTCGCTGCGCAGTCGATACCCTATCTGGCCGCGCTGATCGGAGCGATCGTTGCCGGGCGCGCGGGCGAGAAGACCGGCTGAGCATTGCGCAGTCCATCTGCCGCATTGCTATGCGGGCGATTTGCATCGTGACGCGTTACGACTCCGTAACCCGGTGCGGCGCGAGGCCATGTTATAAGCTCGTAATGGACGCAAGGGCACGCCGAGACGAGCGCGGCATCCCGGCGCTGCTGTTGCAAGCTGGCGCGTTCGTAGCCGTGTGCGCGCCCGTGCTCGCTTTCGCTGGCACGATGACGGTGACGATGGACGGCGTGGAGGATCCGCTCAAGGGCGTCGTCTCGGCCGCCGCGGAAATCACCCAGTACGAAAACAAGGATGTCAGCGCCGCGCAGGCACGCCGTCTCTACACGAATGCCGGCGAACAGATCGCGAAGGCGCTTGAGACGTACGGCTTCTACAACGCGAAGACCGACGGCGAGCTCAAGGAGACAGCACAGGGCTGGACCGCGATCATCCACGTCCACGCGGGAGATCCGCTCAGGGTCAGCGAATTCAGCATCGAGGTACCCGATCCCGCGCGCGACGAGAAGCCCGTCGTCGCCGCGCTCGCGGCGTTCGCGCCGAAACAGGGCGACCCGTTCGACAGCACGAGCTACGAGAAGAGCAAGGCCGCGCTGCAGTCGGCGCTGTTTGCGAGCGGGTACCTCGATGCGACCAACACCGTACACCGCGTCGAGATCTCGCGCAGCGCGAGCCGGGCCACGGTCGCGCTGAAGTGGCAGGTCGGCGCGCGTTATCGCTTCGGGGAGGTCGTGTTCAAGGGCAGCCAGCTGAAGGATGGCTTCCTCGACCGCTATGTCCCGTGGCACGAGGGCGACTTCTACAGCCAGCTCATGCTGCTGCGCCTGCAGCAGAAACTGATCGACGCGGACTACTTCGGCGTCGTCGACGTGATGCCCGACAAGGAGCACGCCCACGACGGCGTCATCCCGATCAACGTCACGCTCGCGCCCGCCAAGCGCAACGTGTATACCGCCGGCATCTTCGTCGACTCGGACATAGGTGTGGGCATCAAGGGCGGCATGACGCGACGCTGGATGAATTCGCGCGGACACAAGCTCAAGCTCGAGGCGCTGATCGCGCAGCGCGACACGAGCCTCGCGGCGACCTACACGATCCCGCTGCCCGGCGAGAACGACCGCAGCTACAACTTCGGCGCGATCTATAGCGACATGGACACGCGCACGACGCAGTCGAAGACGCTGCGCCTCGTCGCCAACGAGACGCGCCAATGGCTCGGCTTCACGCGCGTCCTCGGCGTCAACGTGCTGACCGGCGACTTCACGGTCGCGACATTCAAGAACAGCTCGACGCTGCTCTATCCAGAAGTCGCGCTCGAGCGCAAGCGCGCCGACGATCTGCTATTCGTTCGCGACGGCTATTCGCTGACCCTCGACGCGCGCGGCAGCCCGGGCATTCTCTCCGACACGAAGTTCCTGCAGACACGCGTCGACGGCAAGTGGATCCACGCGATCGGCGAGCGCCAGCGCCTGATCGTGCGCGGCACGCTCGGCGCGACGGCGGTCGACGACTTCGCGGCACTGCCGCCCGAACTGCGCTTCTTCGGCGGCGGCGACCGTTCGATCCGCGGCTATGCGTTCCAGACGGTTGGGCCACCATTGCCCGCCGAGCTAGTTCCCGCCGCGCTCGCGAACTGCAAGAAAAACTCGAGCCTCAACTGCGACTACCTGATCGTCGGCGGCAAGGACCTCGCGGTCGCGAGCGCGGAGTACGAGTACTACTTCAAACCCAACTGGGGCGTCGCGACCTTCGTCGATGCGGGCGACGCGTTCTCGCAGTTCGGGCAATTCCGCCGCCACATCGGCACCGGCATCGGCCTGCGCTGGCGCTCGCCGGTCGGCATGGTGCGCGTGGACCTCGGCGTGCCCGTGAGCGATCCCGACGGCAGGCACGGCGTGCAGCTTCATCTCGTGATCGGACCGGACCTGTGATGGCCACGCGCACGCGCAGATGGCTCAAGCGCATCGGCATCGTGCTCGCGTTGCTGATCGTGCTCGCCGGCGCGTTCGCATTCTGGCTGCTCGCGACCGAGCCCGGCGCACGCTTCGCGCTCGATCGCGCCAAGTCCTCGATCACGGGCAAGTTGCTCGTCGCGCGGCTCAAGGGCACGCTCATAAGCCCGCTCGAACTCGAGGAAGTCGAATACAGCGATCCGACCAGTGGGATAGCCATCAAGCTCAAGTCGGTGCGCGTCGAATACGAGTTCATCGGACTGCTCAAGCGCAGCGTGCACGTGCGCAGCGCGCAGGTCGACGGCCTCGACGTGACGCTGACGACCGTGCCGCCGTCGCCGACCGCGGCGGCGCCGCAGCCGACGCTCGAGAGCCTGCTGACGCCGCCGCTCGACATCTTCATCGACCAGGCCCACGTCGGCGCGACGCAGGTCACGCAGGACGGCAAGCCGGTGTTTCGCGGCGACAGCCTCGATCTCGCCGCGACCTGGACCGGCAAGGGGCTCGACGTCCGCAAGCTCGCGCTGCGCGCGCCCGACGGCAGCGTCGATCTGACCGGCTCGATCGATTCCTATGCCGACCTGCACGGCAACGCGAAGGCCGCGATCGACTGGAGCCTGCGCGACGCGGCCGCGCCGAACCGCCGCGCGGTCGCGACGCTCGACATCAACGGCGACGGCAAGCAGACGCGCTTCGCGCTCGCGCTCGCGCAGCCGCTCGTCGCGACGGCGGGCGGCACGCTCGCGGCCGCGGACAAGGCGCTGCCGTGGACGCTCGCTCTCGAGGTTCCCGCGTTCGACCCGGCGAAGCTCTCGCCGGGCGCGGGGTTGAAGTCGCTCGCGCTTGCGCTCAAGGGCAGCGGGGACCGCCACGGCGGCACGCTGACGGGCTCGGTCGACACGGACAAGCACCGCGTACTGCTCGACCCGCTCAAGTTCGCGCGCGACGACAAGCTGCTCACGGTCGAATCGCTCGTGCTGCGCTCACCCGAGGCGGCCGGCAGCCTGACCGCCACCGCGAAGGTGCGGCTCGATGCGACGCCGCTCGGCGGCGACGCGACGATCGTATGGCAGGGCGTCGAGCTGCCGGCCGAACTCGCGGGCCAGAAGCTCGCGACGCACGGCCACCTCGACGCGAGCGGCAACGCGCAGAAGTTCGCGGCGCATGGCGACCTGTCGATCGGCCCGCCCGGGCAGCTCGCCGACCTCGCGCTGCGCCTCGAAGGCAGCCCAGAAAAAATCAAGCTGCAGCAGCTCGATCTCAAGCAGGCGCGCGGCGGGCTGCGCGCGAGCGGCGACGTCGTGCTCAAGCCGAAAATCGGCTGGGACATTCAGGCGAAGGCGCAGAATCTCGATCCAGGCGCGTTCGCGAAGGACTGGCCCGGCGCGGTCAGCTTCGACCTCACGACACAAGGGCGCATCGAGAAGGAAGGCGCGACCGGCAGGCTCAAGCTCGAGCATCTCGGCGGCACGCTGCGCAAGCGCGCGATCGGCGGCGGCGCCGACGTCGCGTTCTCGCCGCCGCTGCTGATCGACGGCAAGCTCGACCTCGTCTCGGGGCAGAGCCACGTGACGCTGGTCGGCAAGGGCGGCGCGCAGACCGACGTCGCGCTCGACCTCGCGGTCGCGAGTCTCGGCGACTGGATTCCCAACGCGAGCGGCAGCCTCAACGGCAAACTCGCCGCGCGCGGCGCGTGGCCCAAGCTCGACGTCAGCGGGCGCATCGCGGGCGCCAAGCTGCTGAGCGGCGATACGCACCTCGACAGTTTCGTCGCCGACATCGACATCCACGACCTCTCGGCGCCCGGCGGCAGCACGCGAATCGATGCGAAGTCGCTTGCGTTCGGCAGCTACCTGTTCGATTCGCTGCGGCTCGACGCGAAGGGCACGCAGGCCGCGCATCATCTCGAACTCGCGGCGCGCGGCAAGCCGGTAAACATCGATCTCACGCTCGACGGCGCGCTCGCGCCCGCGACGAAGGACCACCAGGACTGGCGCGGCACGCTGACCGCGCTTAGCATCGCGATCCGCGACAGCGCGGCCACGCAACCCGCGACGTGGCGGCTCGCGCAGCCGACGGCGCTGAGCTTCGTATCCGGCACGCTGCGCATGGACGAGCTGTGCCTGCGCTCGGACGCGTCCGCGCTGTGCGCGTCCGCGCTGCAGGACGCCAGGCAGCAGACCGAAGCCAAGTTCAGCATCGAGCATCTGCCGGTCGCGCTGCTCGCGCGCCTCGCGAGCCCCGACGCGCCGCTGCGCGTTTCCGGCGAGATCAATGGCGGCGGCAACTTCGTGCGCGGCGGCGACGGCGCGATCAGCGGCCAGGCGGCGATTCATTCGGACGCGGGCTCGATCACCTATCCCGATTCGGCGGCGCAAGCGCTGCTCAGCTATTCGGCCTTCAGGGTCAACGCGACGCTGTCGCCGCAGCAGCACGCGATCACGATTGCGGGCGACCTCAACGACGGGGGCCGCATCGACGGACGCATCGTGATCGGCGCGGGTAGCGCCGATGCGCTGCCGCTGTCGGGCAGCGTCGAGGCG